>CAZQZX010000043.1:0-34590 GCA_964597885.1 uncultured Planctomycetota bacterium | reverse complement strand
TACACTCTTGCCCTACAATCCGCTGCGGGAGCGATCCTGGCCGGCCGACACGATGAGGCCGGCGCTCGGCTGCGACGCCTCGTCCGGACCTTGCCGCCGTCTGACCGTCACCGAGCCGAACGCCTCCTCGGCTGCCTCCACGCGACCCGGGGCAACGATTCTCGTGCCGAGTCCTGGTTCCGCCGAGCCCTCGCCCGACTGAAGGAGCCCGAAGGCGATGCCCTCGCGACCGGTGCCTGCGAAGAGCCGGCCAGCGATCCGCCCGCCGCGACGAGCCTCGCCTCGGACACGGCCCGGCTGCAGGTCGACCTCGGGCGGACGCTCACGCGGCTCGGACGCTTCGAAGAGGCGGTCGCCACGCTCATCGAGGCCACCGCGCACAGGTCGACGCGCCTCGACGCCGAGCTGGCCCTCTTGCAGACGCACCTCGCCGGCGGAAACCTGGGTGATGCGCGGCGCACCTGCGAACGAATCCTCGACGAAGCTCCATCGAACCCCGAAGCGCGCGAACGGCTCGAGGACCTCGAACGATGCGAGCGCGTCGCCTATGCGTCCTCGGCTCGAACCGAGCTCGAACGCATCCGAAAAGACCGGCACGCCGGCCGCATCGCGACTGCGGCCCGACGCTGCGAGCTCTATCTCGAACGCCATCCCGCGCATTGGTTCGTTTGGAACCTCTACGGTGATATGCTGACCCGCCTCGGCCGGTACGAATCGGCGGCCGCGGCACTCCGGAAAGCGATCCGGTTGGCGCCCGCCGAGCTGAGGGCGGCCGAGTACTCTTCGATGGGACATCTGAGCCGCGCACGCGGCCGGTATCGCGACGCCGTACGCTGGCACGATCGGGCGATCGAGCTCGACGCTTCGCGTGCTGCAGACCACCTGTTCGCCGGCTGCGCGCTCCGGAGTGAGGGACAGCTCGAGGCCGCCGAGTCGCGCTTCCGACAAGCGCTCGCGAGCGATCCGTCGCTCGAGGCGGTGCTTCGAGCCCTCGAAGAGTCGCACGCCGTCCTCGATCCTACCGCCGAGACGGGGAACGCTGCAGTCGCCGCGAGCCCCGCGTAGTCGATCGCGCTTCACCCCTTCGCACGGATCGATCAGCCATGGACTTCATTGAACGCGGACTGTCCAGGTCCACCGGCATTCGCATCTTCTACTGCGAAGTGACCGAGAGTGCCGCCACACTCGAGCGCCGGCACCTGTCGGGCCCCACGGCGGGACGCGTCCTCGGCGAAGCCATCGCGGCCGTCGCCTTGCTGTCCGCCAACCTGAAGAAGGACGACGAGTCGGTCTCGCTCCAGCTCAAGACCGACGGACCGATCGGCGGCGTCATGGCGGATGCGAGCGGCGTCGGAGGTCTTCGCGGCTACACCCACAAGAAGATCCTCAACGACTTCGACGGCGAGGAAAACGGCGCGCTCGACGCCGTGATGGGCTCGGCCGGCAACATGGCCGTCATCCGCTCCAACTCGGCTCGTGTTCTCGGGGTCGGTCAGGTCCAGGCGACGCCGCCGAGCGTACGCACCGGACTCGCCCGCTACTACAACGACTCGCTTCAGACGCCGACCGCGGTCGAGCTCTATTCCGTCGACCGCGAGGGCTTCCTGCGCCGTGTGGCGGGAATCGTCGCCGACCGCATGCCCGACGGCAGTCACGATGCCTTCTGCACCGTCATCGAGAGATTCAATTCCGGCGCGGTCCGACGGTTCCTCGACAGCTCGACGCGGATCCTCGACTTCAAGGAGCTCTTCGAGCTCGACGACATCGAGACGCTCGAGCGTCGAGACCTCCGTTTTTGCTGTAACTGCAACTACGAGAAGATCACCGAGGCCGTCTCGACCCTTCCGGATCAGGAGATCCGCGAGATTCTCGATTCCAGCCACTCGCAGCGCGTCACGTGCCACTTCTGCGGCGAGATCTACACCATCCGCAAGGAGACGCTGCGGGAGATCCTCGAGTGGAGCGCCCGGACGGGACGGGAGTCCGGCGGCGAGGCCTCGGATGCCTCGGACGCGGAGAGCCCCCCCGCTCCCGAAGGCGACACTCCCCCCGCTTCCGGAACCGATTCATGAGCGCCGCCCTGCGGGTTTGGCGATTTCCAAAAGAGCCGGTATACTGCGCAGCGGAACGAAGCAGCCGGGAGATCCGCGACTCGCGCCCGGCTGGAGTTGCAACCCGAGTCCCGCACGAACGAGCGATATGAGCGAAAGCGACGAGAGGGTTCGGATCGGTTTCACCGACGACGAGGGAGACACCGAAGCGATTTGGGGCTCCCCCCTCGAAGGCAACAAGTACCGCCTCGAGGGCAACCCGTTCTTTGCGTACGGGGTCTCGGTTGGTGATACCGTCGAAGCGAAGGAAGAAGACGGCCTTCTTCGCTTCGTCAAGGTCGTCGAGAAATCGGGCAACCGAACGATCCGCGTCTTCACCAGCGAAGGCGAGGATTCGACGAACCAGTTCTTCAAGAAGATCGGCAAGCTCGGCTGCCGGTACGAAGGACTGAACGCGCGGATGTTCGCGGTCATCGTTCCGGAAAGCGTCGACATGAAGACGCTGACCGACTTCCTTCGCAAGTCCGACCTCGAGTGGGAGTACGCCGACCCCACGCTCGCCGAGGTGAAGAAGCAGCTCGAAGCGGAAGCCGCCGAAGCTGCCAAGCTCAAAGAAGCCGAAGCCGAGGCCGCACTCAACGCGCTCGACGAAGAGCCCGACCTCGACCTCGACTTGCCCGACCTCGATCCGGGCCCCGAGCCGGAAGACGACGCCGGCGAAGAGAAGACCGGGGGAGAGGCGCCCTGAGCCGGAAGACGGCCATCCGGCTGGTCTGGGTCGCCTCGATCTTGCTGCTCGTCCTCCACCTCGACTTCTGGCGTCCGCAGCGCACCGTGCTCTACGCCGGCTGGATTCCCGAAGAGCTCGCCTACCGAGCCCTGTGGATGATCGCCGCCTGGGGTGTCTTGGTGTTTGTCGGCAAGCGCGTCTGGGTGGAGAGCCCCTGATGGAAGCGGGGATCCTCGCCGCCGTCCTCGGCCTCTACGCCGCGCTCGTCATCGGCGTCGGCATCGTCGCGACGCGCGGATCGGCGAGCTCGCCCGAAGACTACTTCCTCGCCGGCCGGAAGCTCGGCACGCTCGTGCTCTTCATGGCGCTCTTCGGTACGAACGCGACGTCGTTCGTTCTCGTAGGGATCCCCGGGCGCGCCTATCACGACGGCATCGGCGTCTTCAGCGTCAACGCCCCCATCGTCGCGCTGTTCACTCCACTGACGTTCTACCTGCTCGGTGCGCCCGCACGACGCATGGCGCGCAACCTGCGAGCCGTGACACCGGCCGAGCTGTACGCGCGCCGCTTCGCCTCTCCCGCCGTCGGCATGCTCCTGTTCGCGTTCTTCGTCGCGTACACGCTGCCGTACATGGTGGTCGCGGTGAAAGGAGCCGCCGTCACGCTCGAGAACGTCACCGACGGCGCCGTTCCGTTCTGGGCGGGCGCGGCCGGCGTCATCGCGATCGCGCTCCTCTACACCACGCTCGGCGGGATGCGCGCCACGGCCTGGACGAACGTTCTCCAGGGGACGATCTTCCTCGTCTTCATCGTGCTCGCGTTCGTGCTCATCTCGCGATCGATGGGTGGGCTCGGCACGGCCATGGAGACCGTCCGCCAGCACGACGACTCCCTGCTCCGTCTCGAGCGCGAAGGGCTCTTCGAGCCGCGCCAATGGATCTCGTGGTCGCTCACGATCTCGCTGACGGTGATCGCGTTCCCGCACATGTTCGTGCGCATCATGGCCGCCGGCAGCGAAGCGGCCCTCCGGCGCGTGTGCATGATCTATCCGATCGCGCTGCTCTTGCTCTGGCTCCCCCCCGTGATGATCGGCGTGTGGGGCGCCACGGAGTTCCCGGGGCTCATCGGCAAGGAGTCCGACGAGATCTACGCGCTCATGCTGACGAAGCATCTTCCCGCCTTCCTGAGCGCGGTCGGCTTTCTCGCCGTGCTCGCCGCCGTCATGTCGACGCTCGACGCCCAGATCCTCACACTCGGCTCGATGCTGACGCGTGACGTCCTCGATCGGCTCCGCGGCACCACCGAGGAATCCGGAACCATCGCGCACGCCCGCTGGTTCGGGCTCGCCGTGGCCGCGACCGTCTTCGTCCTGTCTCTCGCCTGGGGACAGTCGGTGTTCCAGATCGCGTCGGTCGCCTTCAGCGGCTACGTGACGCTGACGCCGGCCCTCTACCTCGGCGTCACCTGGAAGAAGTTCAACAAGGCCGGCGCCATGGCCTCGATCCTCGTCGGCAACGCCGTGCTGTACCTCGGACTCGCGGGCTGGATCCCCACGTTCGGATTCCTCCCCGTGCTTCCGGCCTGGATCGCCGCGATCGCGACCGCCCTGATCGTGCCTCGTTACACCAAGCCGACCCCCGTCGCCATCCGGATGTCCGCGTTCCGCTGAACCCCAGACGATGCCGGGGTGCCGTCGGACCCGCCCTCTTGAGTCCGTGCCCGGCATCGACGACAATGCGCTTCCGCAACGTGCCGGTCGCTTCAGTCACCGAAGAAGGAGGGTTCCATCATGTCCGTGCAGCCGATTCCCGAAGGGTTCCGTACGGTCACCCCGCACATGGTCATCAAGGGATGCGCGGAGGCCATCGAGTTCTACAAGAAGGCCTTCGATGCGAAGGAGTGCATGCGCATGCCGGGGCCGGGTGGGTCGGTCATGCATGCCGAGCTCGACATCGGCGACACCCGCATCATGATGGCGGACGAATTTCCGCAGGGGCCGGGCGGCCCTCTCGCGCCTCCGTCCCTCAACGGGACGAGCGTGATCCTCCACCTCTTCGTCGACGATGCCGAAGCCTGGTGGAAGCGCGCCGTCGACGCCGGAGCCGAAGGCGTCATGCCGGTCATGGAGATGTTCTGGGGCGACAAGTACGGTCAGGTGCAAGACCCGTACGGTCACCGCTGGGGCCTGGCCACGCACGTGAAGGACATGACGCCCGAAGAAATCGCGGCCGCCGGCGAAGCGTTCATGGCACAGATGGCCGAAGGCGGAGGGTGCGAGCCGAGCTGATCGGAGACAAGCATCCGAGCGGTCGACACCGACACGACGCTCGACGATCCCAACCCGAGGCCGCTCTCCCCGAGGAGGGCGGCTTCGTTACTTTCGGGCCGCCGCGCGATCGCGCAGGGCTCTTGCGAGTCGCATCGCGGCCCCCGGCCCGTGCCGGAAGAAAAGCGACGGCTCGACGAGCTCGAGCTCGATGAGGCGCGGCGAGCCGCTCGCATCGCGCAGGTAGTCGACGCGGGCGTAGAGCAAGTCCTCGAAGCCCGTCGCCTCCACGGCGTGCCGCGCGAACGCGAGCTCACTCGCGTCCGGCGTGAACGGCCGGTCGCTCGCGCCGTAATCGTCCTGCGTGCGGTAATCCCCTTTGACGGGATGTTTGCTCACGCAGTGCGTCACCTCGCCGTCGATGAAGAGAACGCTCCGCTCGCCCTCGCTCTCGACCGTATCCAGGTAGGGCTGGATCATCATGTCCCGCGTGGCGAGCGCTTCGGTCAGGAACTCTTCGGCCGCCGAGAGCTCGGCGGGCGCGGTGAAGCGCATCGTGCTCTCCGAGCTCGCACCGATCACCGGCTTGAGGAAGCCCCGCTCCGCACCGAGCCCTTCGAGAGCCGCGGGAAGATCGAACGCGTCGCCGGACTCGAGCCACACCGTCGGAACCACGGGCACCCCGCGCTCCGCGAGCTCCCGCAGGTAGGTCTTCCGGGTATTCCAGCGGACGACCGTCGGATCGTTGAAGATCGGGGTCGTCGCGTGCACGCCCTCCGCCCATCGGACGAACTCCTCGGGGCGAGCCGTGTAGTCCCAGGTCGTTCGAATCAGAACGCCGTCGAACGCGGCCCAGTCAACGCTCGGGTCGTCCCACGCCAGCACGCGTGCATCCAGCCCGAGCTCGGCGCAGGCCTCGTGCAACGGTCGATCGTCCACCTCCCAGTCGGGAAGGTTCGAGCACGACGCCAGGGCGACGCGAAGCGGTTCGGGGGTGTTTCCGGGATCGGTCTGCATGCCGGGATTGTAGCGATGCCGCCCTCGCCCGCAAGCCGCCGCATGCCGACGGCGCCGTCGCTCGCTACAATCCCCGAATGCCCGACACGCGCCTGCCCCTCGTCTTCCATCCCGACTACGACACGCCGCTCCCGGACGGTCACTCGTTCCCGATGGACAAGTTCCGTCGGCTGCACGAGCACCTGTTGACGGAGGGCGTCGCCGAGCCCCGTCAGTTCCGCCTTCCCGAACCGATCGATCGCCGGCAGATCGAGCTTGTCCACGACCCCGACTACGTCACGTCGTACCTCGAGGGCACGATCGACGAGCGGGCGATGCGACGCATCGGGTTGCCGTGGACGCCGAGCGCGGTTCGCCGCACGCTCGTGGCCGCGGGCGGCACGCTCCTCACCGCTCGGCTCGCTCTCGACCACGGGCTCGCCTGCAACACCGCCGGCGGCACGCACCACGCCTTCCACGACTTCGGGTCCGGGTTCTGCATCTTTCACGACATGGCCATCGCGCTCCGGGTCCTGCTCGGCGAGGGTCGGATCGCTCGCGCGCTCGTCATCGATTGCGACGTCCACCAGGGAGACGGGACCGCCGAGATCTTCCGGGACGAGGACGCCGTGTTCACGTTCTCGATCCACGGCGCGACCAACTTCCCGCGCGTCAAGATGCGGAGCGATCTCGATGTGGCGCTGCCGGACGACACCGACGATGACGCCTATCTCGACGCCCTCGGCGAGCGCCTTCCGGGGCTGCTCGATCGCGTCGCGCCCGATCTGGTCTTCTACGACGCCGGCGTCGATCCCCATCGCGACGACCGCTTCGGCAAGCTCGGCCTCACCGACGAAGGGCTCGAGCGCCGCGATCGCTACGTCCTCGAGACCTGCACCGCCGCCGGACGGGCGACCGCCTGCGTGATCGGCGGCGGCTACGCCCGGGACATCGACGTGCTCGTGCGGCGCCACGCCATCTTGCATCGCGTCGCGACCTCGATCTACGATGGTCTGCACCCATGAGCCCGAAGGAACGAAACACCGACAATCCGGCGCACGAACGACGCGGGGGCCTCTGGCCGCTGAGCGTCGCGCCGATGATGGACCGCACCGACCGTCACTTCCGATGGTTCCTGCGTCTCCTGAGCCGTCGCGTGCTCCTGTACTCCGAGATGGTCACCACCGGCGCGATCCGGCACGGCGACCGGGAGAAGATCCTCGGCTTCAGCGAAGAGGAGCGGCCGCTCGTCCTCCAGCTCGGGGGAGACGACCCTCGCGAGCTCGCGGAATCGGCGAAGGTCGGCGAGGAGCTCGGCTACGACGAGATCAACCTGAACGTGGGATGCCCGAGTGACGCCGTGCAGCGGGGCCGCTTCGGCGTGTGCCTGATGAAGGACCCGAAGCGTGTCGCCGACGGCGTCACCGAGATGCGGGCGGCGGTCTCGGTTCCGGTGACCGTCAAGCATCGCATCGGCGTGGATGACCTCGACCGATACGAGGACATGCTCGCGTTCGTCGAGACGGTCGCCGCGGCGGGCTGCGATCGGTTCATGGTGCACGCACGCAAGGCCTGGCTGAACGGCCTGAGCCCGAAGCAGAACCGGAGCGTTCCGCCGCTGCGCTACGAGGACGTCCATCGTCTCAAGCGCGAGCATCCCGAGCTCGTGATCGAGATCAACGGCGGCATCCGGACCGTCGACGAGATCTGCGAGCACCTCGCCCTCACCGACGGCGTGATGATCGGGCGCGCGATGTACGACGACCCGATGCTGCTCGCACGGGCCGCGCGCGAGATCCTCGGCGAGCCGACCGAAGCGCCCACGCGCCGCGAGCTCCTCGAGGCGATGATTCCGTACGTCGAGACCTGGCACGCGCGCGGCGAACCGGTGAAGAACCTAGTGCGTCATCTGCACGGCCTCTTCGCCGGGATCCCGGGAGCCGGAGAGTGGAAGCGCTTCCTCGCGCGTCACGCGCTGAAGCGCGGAGCCGAGCCGACGGTGCTGCGCGAGGCCCTGGGCGTGCTGCCCGCCGACACCCTCGATCGCCCCGTGGCCGCGGCCGGACCTCTCAGTCGAACAGGTTGAGCAGACCGCCGGTGTGCCAGAACAGGACGGCCGAGTCGGACCCGAGCTTTCCGTCGCGCGCATGTGCGATGAGCGCCGCCGCGGCCTTCGCGGTGTAGATCGGATCGAGCAGGATCCCCTCCTCGTCGGCGAACAGCTCCGTCGCTTCTCGCGAGCCCTCCGTCGCCGCTCCGTACCCGTCGCCGATGAAGTCCGCGTCGACGACGAGCTCGGCCGGGTCGATCCTCGCCGGGCTTGCCACGCGCTCGAGCATCGCGTTCCCGATCCGGGTGACCGTCTGGCGGATCGATTCCGCCGGATCGTCCGGGCTGACGCCGACGATCCGCGGGCGCGTCCCCTCTCCGAAGACCCGCTTGCCGACCTCGAGCCCCGCCTGTGTCCCCCCCGAGGACGACGAGACGTAGACGGCGTCGAAGCGCACGCCGAGCTCGGGCTCCTGTTCGAGCAACTCGCGAAACGCGCGCACGTACCCGAGGGAGCCGATCTCGTCCGAGGCACCGAGCGGAACCCGCGCGACGCGTTCGCCGCGACGCTCGAGGTCGGACGCCACCTCGGCCGCCCGGATCTCGCGCTCCGTCCGATCGGCCACGAAGTGCACGCGCGCGCCCAGCCGCTCTCCGACCAGGAAGTTCCCCGTGGATCGAGCCGGCCGCTCGCCGCTCAGCACGAGCTCGCACCCCAGGCCGAGCCGGCGGGCCACCTGAGCCGTGATCCGCGCCATGTTCGACTGGACGCCGCCCACGGTCACGATCGCCGTCGCGCCCCGCTCGAGGGCGTCGGCCATGGTGTATTCGAGCTTGCGGAGCTTGTTGCCGCCGACCAGCGAGCCCAGCATGTCGTCCCGCTTCACGAACAGCCGCGGCATCCCGGAAACGCGCGCCGCGAGCCGCTCGCAGGGCTCCACGGGCGAGCCCAGGGTGGTCAGCGACCGCCGCGGGATCTCGTCGAATCGTTCGGAGTCCGGCCTCGGGTCTTGCATCCGGGCATGCTATTCGCGCCGATCGCGGGCGTCAAACTCGACCTGAATCCCTCCCGCCGGCCGGATCGAAGACACCTTTGATCCGAAGTGGGCTCCCGTGCCCCGACCGACCGATTCGACCCCGACCAGGAGAAGCACCGATGCTCGGATTCCTGAAGCGCAAGTCTCCCAAGGACCGTCTCGAGAAGAAGTACCAGGATCTCATGGCCGAGGCCCACCGGCTTTCGACCTCGGATCGGCGGGCGTCCGACGACAAGCTCGCCGAGGCCCAGAAGGTCCTCGAGGAGATCGAATCCCTCGAAGCGTGACGAGAAAACCGAGCGCACCGAATTTTCGGCGAAACGAATGCGTCCGACGCGGCATCGATACGAGTGAGCCGCCGATGAGGCGAGCCACGGAAACCGAGAGCCTGCAACCAGGTAAGGAGAATCGGACCATGACCCTCGACCGAATCGCGATGCGCCCGCTGATCGTCGCCCTCGCCGTCCTGTTCCTCGCGGGATTCGCCGCGCCCCGGGCCTCGGCTCAGGTCGACGGCGCCAAGAGCCTGCACAGCGGCACCTGGACCAAGAAGACCAACAAGATCGCCGGCACCTGGTCGATCGTCGAGAAGAACGGCAAGAAGTCCGTCGTCCTCGACAAAGCCTTCAAGACCTCGAAGGCTCCCGACCTGAAGATCATCCTGAGCCCCGCCGAGTCTTCGAAGCTGACGAACAAGAACGCCATGAAGAAGGCCGTGGTGATCTCGCTCCTCAAGAGCCCCAAGGGCGCGCAGAGCTACCAGATCCCGAAGGGCATCGATCTCTCGAAGTTCAAGACGATCGCTATCCACTGCGAGAAATACAGCAAGCTGTGGGGATCGGCTTCGCTCGCGGCGCCGAAGGCCCCCTAGCGTGAGCGTTGCCGCGTGATACCCTTCGACGGCAGTGCGCCGCGGGCCGACCGGATCGGTCCGCGGCCGTAGCTCACAGCGACGCGAGGCTTCATGTCCGGATACGAGACCGCGGCGATCCTCCTCGCCATCTCAGCCCTCTTCGCCTTCTTGAACGAGCGCTTCCTGCGCCTCCCGTCGACGATCGGGCTGTTCCTCCTCGCTCTGGTCTCCTCGATCCTCCTGACGCTCTGCATCCTTATCGTGCCGAGCAGCACCCACGAATCGATCGTCCGGTTCGTGGAGAGCATCGACTTCGGGCGGATCCTGATGGACGGGATGCTGTCGTTCCTCCTCTTCGCGGGAGCGCTTCATGTTCCGATCCGGCTGCTCGACAAGGAGAAAGGCTCGATCTTCGCGCTCGCTGTCGTGAGCACGGCGCTCAGCACGGTGCTCGTCGGCTTCGGCCTGTTCGGCGCGCTCCGATTGATCGGGATCGATCTCTCGCTCGCGTACTGCATGCTCTTCGGAGCGCTCATCTCCCCCACGGATCCGATCGCGGCGCTCGCGATCCTGTCGAAGGCAGGGCTCCCGAAACCGCTCGAGACGCTCTTCTCCGGCGAGTCCCTCTTCAACGACGGGATCGGCGTCGTGTTCTTCACCCTGCTCTTCGGCTTGGCCACCGGCATGGGCGGCGAGCACGGCGAGAGCGAAAGCGTGCTGCAGCTCATCACCACCGAGATCGGGGGCGGCCTGCTCGGCGGACTCCTGCTCGGCGCCATCGCGCACCTGATGATCGGCGGCACGAAGGAGCGCTCGACGCACGTGATCCTCACCGTCGCGGTCGTCTTCTCGGGATACGCCACGTGCGCCGCGCTTCATGTGTCGGGCCCCATCGCCATGGTGGTGGCGGGGCTCGTCGTCGGCAACCTGACGTTTCGCACCGAGTTCGAGACGGGAGAGCGGCACGACGCGAACGCCTTCTGGTCGATGGTCGACGATCTCCTGAACGCCGTGCTGTTCGTGATGCTCGGCCTCGCGTACCAGCGCGTTCCCCTCGATATCCCGATCGCCTGTGCCGGCCTCGCCGCCCTCTTCATCTCGCTCGCGAGCCGCTACGCCGCGGTGTTCGCGACGACCGGGGCGCTCGGCTTCGCGCGACGATTCCGCATCGCCCAGCGCGATCTCGTGGCGCTTCTCACGTGGGGCGGCTTGCGGGGCGGATTGTCCGTCGCCCTCGCCCTGAGCCTGCCCGCAGGAAACGAGCGAGATCTCATCGTGGGAATGACGGCCACCGTGGTAGCCTTCTCGATCCTGTTGCAGGGGCTTACCGTCGGCAAGCTCTACACCCGAATCTCCGAGAGGAAAGCATGACCGCCCGAACCTGGCACAAAGCGCTCGCGCTGGACGAGCTCCCCGAAGGACGCGTGAAGTCGGTGACGCTCGGCACGACCACGATCGCGATGACCCATCACGACGGCCAGTACGGCGCGCTCGACAACAAGTGCCCGCACCAGGCCGGACCGCTCGGCGAGGGATCGATCGAGAACGGTTACTTGCGCTGCCCGTGGCACGGCTGGGACTTCTGTCCGCTGACCGGCAAGCCGCCGGGCGGCTACGACGACGGCGTCCTCACCTACCCGGTCGAGGTTCGCGACGACGGCGTCTACGTCGCCATCGACGAGCCGCTCCCGACGCCGCGCACCGTCTCGGACGTGATGGCCGAAACGATGAACGCGTGGGGCGTGCGGGTGACGTTCGGCATGGTCGGCCACTCGAACCTCGGACTCGCCGCCGCGCTCCAGCGTCTCGAAGAGGCTGGCAAGTTGCGCTACATCGGGATCCGTCACGAGGGCGCGGCGTCGTTCGCCTGCTCGGCGTACGGAAAGCTCACCGGACGGCCGGCGTCGTGCCTGTCGATCGCGGGACCGGGCGCGACCAACCTGCTCACGGGCCTGTGGGACGCGAACGTCGATCGCGCCCCCGTGCTCGCACTGACCGGGCAGGTCGATACGCAGGTCCTCGGCCCGGGTGCATTCCAGGAAGTCGATCTGATGGCGGCGTTCGGCGACGTGGCGCAGTGGTCCCAGACGGTGCTTCACTCGAGTCGTCATGCGGAGCTGATGACCCTCGCCTCCAAGCACGCGATCCTGAACCGGGGTGTCTCGCATCTGGTCTTCCCCGACGAAGTCCAGACGCTCGAGGTTCCGGACGATGCGCCCGCCGGGTCTCCACAGGGACGCCTCCCCGCGCTCGACGTCGCGCCGCCCGAAAGCGCTCTCGACGAGGCCGAGCGGCGTCTGCGCGCCGCCAAGCGTCCGGCCTTCGTCGTCGGTCACGGCGCTCGCTTCGACATGCCAGCCATCCTCGCGCTGGCCGAACGATTCGGCGCACCCGTACTGACCACGTTCAAGGCGAAAGGACTCGTCTCGGATCGGCATCCGCTCGGTTGCGGCGTCCTCGGCCGGAGCGGCACCCCGATCGCGAGCTGGTTCATGAACGAGTGCGATCTGTTGATCGTGCTCGGAGCCTCGTTCAGCAACCATACCGGGATCACGCCGAAGAAGGACACCATCCAGATCGACTTCGAGCCGACCGCGCTCGGACGTTTCCACGCCGTCGACGTGCCCGTTCTAGGCGAGATCAGCGTCACGGTGAGGCGTCTCTCGGAGCGTCTCGCTTCGGGCGACGTCGCCGCGGTCGATCAGCGCGACGAGATCGCGTCACGCTGGAAGATCTGGCGCGAGGAGAAGGCGAGCCGCGAGGCGGATGACCTCGGTCACGGGATCAACTCGGCCTCACTCTTCGCCGCGATGACCCGGCACGTCCCCGAGGACGCGATCCTCGCCGTCGATGTCGGGAACAACACGTACTCGTTCGGCCGATACTTCGAGTGCACCTCGCAGTCCGTGCTGATGTCGGGCTACCTCGGCTCGATCGGCTTCTCGCTTCCGGCCGCGATGGGAGCCTGGGCCGCCACCCAGGAAGACGACCCGAGGTTCCGAGGGAGGAAAGTCGTCTCGATCTCGGGAGACGGCGGCTTCGGCCAGTACATGGGCGAGCTGCTCACGGCGGTGAAGTACGGGATGAATCTCACGCACGTGCTGCTCAACAACGGCGAGCTCGGGAAGATCAGCAAGGAACAGCGCGCCGGGAACTGGCCCGTCTGGCAGACCTCCCTCCACAACCCGAGCTTTGCGGCCTACGCCGAGCTGTGCGGGGCGATGGGGATCCGGGTCGAGAAACGTGAGGAGCTCGACGACGCCCTGACCCGCGCGCTCGCCCACGATGGCCCGAGTCTCGTGGAGGTGATCGGCGACGCGGAGCTGGTGTAGCGTCCCTTGCAAACGTTCACGTTTCACGTTCACGGCTCGTGAACGTGAAACGTGAACGAAACGTCTTACATCCCGCGGTCGTCGCCGGATCCTTCTTCCATCTCGGCGAGAAGAGTATCGATCGCGTTGTCCAGCGCGGCTTCGCGGACGTTCTTGTAGCGAATCCGCCCTTCGGCATCGAGAACGTAGATCGTCGGCCAGCTCTGGACGTTCCAGGCGGTCGCGATCGGGCCGCCGGTTCCTCCGCCGTCCCAGAAGGAACGCCAGGTGATGTTCTCCTTCTGGATGACCGTCTTCAGCTTCGCACGATCTCCGTCACTGTTGACACCGATGAGAGCAAACGGCTTGTTCGCGAGTCGTTTCACGAGCGACCGCTCGTGAGGGTACATGGCCCGGCAGGGGCCTCACCAATCGCCCCAGAAATCCAGGAGCACGACCTTGCCGCGATAGTCCGAGAGCTTGAACGCCACTCCGTCGATGTCCTCGCCGCTGATCTCGGGAGCGGTCTTTCCGATGGCGAGCTCGCGAATCGCGAAGAGGTCCCTCTTCGCGCGCTCCGCGATCTTTCCGCCGTCCACGTCCCCGAACTCACGCACGGTTCGATCGAGAAGCGCCTCTACCTTGGCGGCGATTCCCTCTGTGCCGAGGCTCTTGAGCTCCTCGACCCGCGCCGCGCCGAAGAACTGCTTCATCTGCTCGAGCATCATCGCGTCGGCCTGGGCAATCTCCCCGGCGATCATCCCCGTGGACTGCATCTGGCGCGCCGCGCAGTAGCAGGCCTTCGCACGCACGGTCTCGTGCGGGCTCTTCTCGAGGAGCGCCATCGTGAGCCGGTTGGCGTCCCCGCTCAGCGAGAACGAAAGCCGATCGCACACGTCACCGAGCTTCTCGGCCGACATGTGTCTCGCGATCAGGATGTCCACGGACTCAGTGAGCGCCTCGCCGTGCTGCGCGTTCGAGACGACCCAGATCAGGGCATCGAGCGCGGCCGGATCCTCCGGGGCCTCCTGCGCGACCGCGAGGAACCGCTTCGCGAACTCCTCGGGCCTCGGCATGTTCTCCACCAAGAACTTCTGCTGCGCCTCTTGCCCCGCGTCAGCGAGCTTCGCGAAGCCCGCGTAGGCGGCTTGCTGCTTCTCGTTGAACTCCTTCTCGAGCCCGGCGACGCGATCCGCCGCGCTCCGCGCCGTGTCCTGCGGTGCCGCATCCTGCCAGGCCGCCGCCGCCGGGCCGAAGGCCAGGACAAGGGCGGTCAACGCCACGAGGTTCCGCATCGGAAGCACCTCCTTTCGATGAGAGTCGATATCGCGGTCGAACCGCGTGTGACCAGGCGAGCTTACCAGAATCGACTCCCCGCTCGTAAGCCGGACGGCAGGCAGGATTCCGCTCGGGTCAGCGAAGCTCGACCGACACGAGCTCGAGCGCGAGGGTCTGGCGGAGGTCGGTGGCGTCGTAGACGAAGTCCGTCGCTTCGAAGCGCACGGTCACGAACTCGCGCTCGCGCAGGACGGGAGGCATCGGCGCCTCGAAGCGGACCTCGCCCTCGCCCGCGAGCTCGATCGTGCCCATCGACCGTTCGTCCACGAACACCTCGACGACGCCTTCGAGCTCCGGCCGCCCGAGTCGACGCGCCTCGACGAGGAGCGATTGGGTGCCGGCCGACCGGAGAATCATCGACGCATACGGCCCGATCCTCCCCTCGCGATCGAATCCGCCGTAGAGCTGCGCCTTCCCGTGTCCGTCCAGCTCCGCGAAGCGAAGTCCCTTGCGGATCGCCTCGCGGCGCCGGACCCGACGCTCGTCGGGTTCCCGTTCGGCGTCCGCCATGCCCTCGGAGATCATCCGCCTGGCGCGGTCCTCCGCCTCCGGCCAGGAGCCCGGGGACAGCCGCTCGAGAAGACCCTGCTCTCGGATCATCCCGTACAACATCTCCGCCATCCGCTCGTGACCGAGCGGAGACCAGTGCGCGTCGTCGCGTGCGACCCGGTTCTCGAGCTCGGCCATGAAAGAAGCCGGCATGGGAAGCACACGATCGGCAGGGATCGACGAGAACAGGTAACGCATCGCCGTCCGGGCGAAGAGCGTCGTGGCGGCAATGACCCGATACGTCCCTCCGCACCGGTTAACGCTCTTCTCGAGGCGACCGAGCGCCGCGGCAGCCTCGCGGTAGCGCGACCGGCTCTCGTGATCGAGCGCCCGATTGAGCCACGTCTTCTGCCGGCCGTCGAGCTCGTAGTCGGGAAAGCGTAGGTAGACGAGGCTGTCCGCCCGTCCGCGATGCGCATCCGAGAAGCTCGAGAGCGCACCGAACCCGCGCGATCCGGCGACGTCGTTCAGATCGTTGCCGACGACGATGTGGACCACCAGGTCGGGACGAAGCACCGAGAGCTGCCGCCGCAAGAAGGCGCACTCCGAGACGACGTTCCAGCTCGGCACACCGAAGTGGAGGACCTCGACGGCGAGCTCGCGATTCCGGGCACGGGAGGCGAGCTCTCGCTCGAGCGCGACCCCGAGCCGGTCCTCGGCCGCAACCCCGGCGCCGTACACGAAGGAGTCGCCGAGCAAGATGACGCGCACCGTATTCTCCGGACGCTCGATCGAGAACGATCGCTCACGGAGACCGTGCTCGTTCGTGTCGACGAGATGGACGCCGATCCGCCGCCCCTCGATCCCGGGCTGCAGGATGCGACCGACTTCGGGATCGGGAAAGGTGTCGTGGATCCCGAGCGCACGGCCCACGAGCTCCTGCACGGCCTCGCCGCGAAGCCCGGGATCGTTCCCTCGCGAATCGTCGGGAGCGAATGCCCGAACGAGAAGCCAACCGCAAAGGATCAGGAGCCCGAGCGTCGTCCCGAAGAAGAACAGCGCGAGTCGATAGGCCGAACGCAACGACGCCGGCTGCGATCCGCCACCGGCTCCTGCGTCGCGCGCGCCCATCCCGGCGTCAGCTCTTGTTCCGCGGCGGCCAGATCTTCTGCGTGTCGGAGATCGGGAGCACGTATCCGATATCGGCGACGATTCCGCCATCTTCGGGATTGGCCTGCACTCGACTGACGATGCCGATCACGCGACCGAGGCGATCGGTCAGCGGTCCGCCGCTGTTGCCGGGGTGCACGGCCGCATCGATCTGCAGGAAGTCGTTGACGCGTCGCGAGAGGATCCCGCGGAACGTCGACGCGATCACGCGGTCGCCTTCCTGGATCACGCGCTTGCCGAGAGGGAAGCCGAATAGATAGACATCCGAGCCCGGCGGCGGAGTCGGAGGATCGGTGGCGAATCGGTCGAGGTACGGCATCCCCTCGAACGGCTCGATCTTCACGAGCGCGATGTCGTCGTCCTCGTCGTAGACGACGTCGTGGACCTTCGCGGCGTGCCGCTCCTCGTCGTCCGAGAAGACGACGTGGATCACCGGGCTCGGCACGAGCACGAGCGGGTCGTTCTTGTCGCCGTAGGACACCTTCTCGTCGTGCCCCTTCGGCTCGACGACGTGGCCGCACGTCAGGATCCATCCGTCCTTCGAGACGCAGAAGCCCGAACCGGTGCTCTGCCTCTTGAAAGGGATGCCCTTGCCCTCGAGGTTGCCCTTCACGCGTCCGGACGCCGGGTCGCGGTCGAGGAACAGGATGCGATTGCTCTTCTCTTCGCGGAAGACGAGATCGACCTCGAGCAGGACGATCGTCTCGCGCACCTTGGCGACGCGCTCGAGCTTCTGCTGATCGAAGCTCACCGGATCGAAGAGCCCGATCTGCTCCGTCGTCCGCGCGAGATCGCCGCGCAGCACCGTCAGCTCTTCGGCGCTCGTCTTCCCGGCGGCGGCGATCTCCTGGATTCTGCCGGAGAGCTCGTCGCGTTCCTTGACCAGGGCCTCCCGGTATCCGTCGAGCCGTTCCTGCTGCGAGACCATCGTCGTGCGAGCGTCCTCGATCTGCGTCAGGAGATCGCGCTGGATCTGCTCGGCGAGCTGGTTGTTCTCCTCGAGCTCGGAGACCAGCGTATCGAACCGTTCCTTGTCGATATCGGACCGCCCCTTGAGATAGAGGAATCCGTAGATCGACCCGGCCACGACCAGCACGACCGCCACGAGAGCGACCGCCTGGTTCCGCCGCGTTCGGCGCCGCACCACATCATCGACGTGCTCCTCGATGCCGAGCGCCTCGCGCACCTTGAAGATCGCCGACTCCTGGAGCAGCCGCGAGATACCCGCTGACCTCGGCTTCTCGGCGAGCGCGACGGTTGCGGTGTCGACGGCGCTGCTCGAATCCGTGGTCAGATAGCGAGGACCGAGCTCGCCGACCTGGACGATGTCGCCGGGGGCAAGCACCTTTCGCTCGATCTTCTGCTCGTTGACGAGCGTACCGTTCTTCGAGCCGAGGTCCTCGACGACGACGCGCTCTTCGTCGAGGAATACACGACAGTGCGCGCCCGATACGTGGGGAAAGCGATCCCCGGGGATGACGACGTCGCACGAATCGTCACGCCCGAGTCGAAGGCCATCGGAGGTCGGCTGCACGGGACGCAGGCCCGGCGCTTGTATCGGTTTCAGAATCCACATCGGGAGGAGCTCTCTCTCTTATCTCGGGATCTGCCGGCCTCGTCGGGCCGCCCCGTCAACGTACCACTTGTCACGAATCGAAGCGGGCTCACGGTCACGCGAGGAGATCCCGGATCACGTTCCCGTGGACATCCGTCAGGCGGAAGTCCCGACCCGCATGCCGATAGGTCAAACGCTCGTGATCGAGCCCCATGAGGTGCAGGATCGTCGCGTGGAGGTCGTGCACGTGAACCCGATCGCGCGCGACCTTGTTGCCGAGCTCGTCGGTCTCGCCGTGGACGAAACCGCCTTTCACGCCGCCGCCCGCGAGCCAGGTCGAGAACGCGGCCGGGTGGTGGTCGCGCCCCTTCAACGCATCGGGCTTCGCGGTCGGCGTGCGGCCGAACTCGGTCGTCCAGACCACGAGCGTGTCCTCGAGCAGCCCGCGCCGCTTGAGGTCGTCGAGGAGCCCCGCGATGGGCCGGTCGATGTTCCTCGCGAGTCGGCCATGCCGCTCCATGTTGCCGTGGTCATCCCAGTTCCCGGAAGCCCCGACGTCGATGAGCTCGACGAATCGGACGCCTCGTTCCACCAGCCGGCGCGCCATCAGGCACTGCCATCCGAAGCCCTGGTTCTTCCCGCGTTCGAGGCCGTACATCGCGAGCGTGTCGTCGGACTCGCCCGAAAGGTCGAACGCATCCGGCGCCTCCCTCTGCATCGCGAACGCCATCTCGAACGAGCGAATCCGCGACTCGAGATCGCGGTTGGAAGCACGCGGCTCCTGATGCTCGCGGTTGACGCGGCCGAGCATGTCGAGCTCGAGCCGCTGCAGGTCCGACGACGGCACGCGCGGATCGAGGTTCGCGACCGGATTGTCTCCCGGGACGAACCGCACCCCGCGATGGCATCCCGGCAGGAAGTTCGAGTCCCAGACCTGTTCGCCGGCGTAGGGATACTTTGGCGCGAGCACGACGAATGACGGCAGGTTCTGATTGATCGTGCCGAGGCCGTAACTCATCCACGCGCCCACACTCGGCATCGCGAAGCTCGTCGAGCCGGTGTGCATCGCGAGCGTCGCTTCGAAGTGGTTCCCATGGCTGCTGTTCATCGAACGGATCACGCACAGGTCATCGGCGCGTTCGGCCACGTGCGGGAACAGATCGCTGATCTCGATTCCGCTCTCGCCCCGGGGACGGAACTCCCAGAGCGGCTTCTTCACGATCCGCTTGCCGATCTTCTTGCCGTGATCCCGCGTCAGCGCCGGCTTCGGATCGAAGGAGTCCACGTGCGAGACCCCGCCCGGCATGAACAGCCAGATGACGTGCTTCGCCCGCGCGGGAAAATGTCCTGGCTTCGGAGCGAGCGGATCCGCGGTCGCCGCAGCCATGGGCCGATCGGACTTCGCGGCCTCGGCCAGCATTCCGGCAAGCGCCAGCGACGCGAAACCGCCCGAGGCGCGGCGGAAGAAGTCGCGCCGCGAGATCGATGGCGACGTCCACACGATCGACGGAGACGGAGGATGCGCGTGGTGCTCGCGGCAGCTGTCGTGTCCGTGATCGTCATGCATGTTCGATCAGTCCAGGTACAGGAACTCGTTCGAGGCCAGCAGAACGCGCGCGTAGCTCTCCCAGGCCGCGAGCTCTCGCTGCTCGGCGGCGCGCTCGGCCTGAGCGGGCGACGCCGCATAGCGATAGATGTACGCGAGGGCTCGATCCGTCTCGGCTGCGCTCGGCGTGCCTCCGAGCACGATCTCGTAGGCCTCCCGCAGACGATCGTCGACTCCTTCGGTCTGTTCGAGGAGTCGCTTGGCGAGCCCGGCCGCAGCCTCGTGGATCAGCTCGCCGTTCATGAACCAAAGCGCCTGCCCCGGCACCGTCGAGCTCGGACGACACGCCGTGCACGAGTTCGTGTCCGGCCCGTCGAAAAGGCCCAGGTACGGATGTCGCCGGAGGCGCGACGTCATCAGGTACACGCTGCGGCGCGCCGACTTGAAGACGCTCCGAAACGGATTGTGCTGCGTCCAGTTCCACTTCTCGGTCGGCGGGAACGGATGCGCGCCGGACGGCGTCAGATCGAGCTGTCCCCCGATCCAGAGCAACCCGTCGCGAAGCGATTCCGCGTCGAGCCGACGCGACGACGCTCTCGCGAGCCAGAGGTTGTCGGGATCCCTCTCGACGAGCGCGTCATCCGCAACCGATGACAGCCGGTACGTGCGCGACAGGCAGATCTCCCGATGCAGGCTCTTCACCGACCAACCGCTCTCGACGAAACGCCGCGCGAGCCAGTCGAGGAGCTGCGGATGCGACGGCTTCGAGCCGAGCACGCCGAAGTCGTCGAGCGTCTTCACGAGCCCACGCCCGAAGTGGTGATACCAGACCCGGTTCGCCATCACGCGCGCCGTCAGCGGATGGTCCGCGCGAATGATCCAGTCGGCGAGCTCGCGCCGACCGCTCGCCCCTTGCGGAATGGTCGGCGCCTGTGCCCCCTCGATCGCCGTCAGGAAACGTCGCGGTGCGAGCGGCCCCTTGGATCGAGGATTCCCGCCCTTGTGGACCTTCACGTCGACGGGCTTGCCTTCGACGACGGCGTAGGCGAGGTCGAGCGGCGGCAGGCGCTTCGCCTGCACGTCGCGCGCGCGCTTCGCCTTCTTCACGGCCTTGTCGAGCCCGCCGCGCGCCTTTCGCGCCTTGGCGAGCTTCGATTTCGTCGCGGCGACATCTTTCTTCTTCGCTCCGGCGAGCTCCTCGATCGCTTCGAGGGGCATGCAGGGCAGCACCGCGAGCGGGGCCTTCGCGAGGGCATCGACGCGCTTCTGGAGCCGGACGACGTCGGCCCGATTCTTCTCGACCCGCTTCGTCGCCGAGTCGAGGGCCGCGTTCTTGGCGTCGAGGATCTTTCGATGCTCGGCCAGGACGGGCGCCGCTTCGTCCGGCGGCAAGAGGGGCACGAGATCCTTCGGATGCCTCGTGTTCTCGGATCCGGGGAACGGATACCGCGTGCTCGCGAAGAAGCCGTAAAGCCCGTAGTAGTCCGTCATCGGAATCGGGTCGTACTTGTGATCGTGACAGCGCGCGCAGCGCAGCGTCAGGCCGAGCATCGAGCGGCCGATGGTGTCGAGCGTGTCCTCGATCACGAGGTGCGGCGCCGCGCGCTCTCCCACGCCGAACCGCCGGGACAGAGCGAGAAAGCCGGACGCCACGATCCGGTTCGCATACTCGTCGTGCGATCCGCCTTCGGCCAGCGTCTCACGCGCGAGGATGTCGCCCGCGATCTGCTCGCGCACGAACTCGTCGTACGGCTTGTCGTCGTTGAACGCGTCGATGACCCAATCGCGATAGAGATACGCCTGCGGGATCGGATAGTCGGAGCTGTCGCCCGCGGTATCGGCGTACCGGGCGACGTCGAGCCAGTGGCGCCCCCATCGCTCGCCGTAATGCTTCGAGGCGAGCAATCGATCGACGACGCGCTCGTGCGCCCCGGGGCGATCGTCGGCGATGAATCGCCGGACGTCCTCGGGAGCGGGAGGCAATCCCGTGAGATCGAACGTCACCCGGCGAATCCACGCGTGCCGATCGGCATCCGCGACGGGCGCCATCCCGCGCTCCTCGAGCTCCGCCAGCACGAATCGATCCAGGTCCGAGAGTGCCCACCCCTCGGCTTCGACATCGGGGACCGCGGGCTCCTCGACCGGACGAAACGACCAGTGAAGCGCGCCGTTCTCCGCTTCGCTCGAAGCATCGGCGGCCGCCTGTTGCTGGCGCGGCGGCTCGGGCGATTCCGGGCGCTTCTCGTTCTTCTGTTCCTTCGCCTCGTCGTCGCCGGACTTCTTCTTGACGTCCTTCTTCGGCGGGGCCTCTTCGTCGTCCTTCTTTTCGGGCAGCGCGGGCACCGATTCGGGCCAGACCGCCCCGGCCTTGATCCACGTGTAGAGATCGGCGATCTCCAGGTCGTCGAGCTTGCCGTCCGGCGGCATCGCGAAGTCGAGGTCGGTGTAGCGAATCGACTCGATGAGCAGGCTCTCTTCCGGCTCACCGGGAACCACCGCCGGTCCGAAGTAGCCGCCGCGCTTCATGTGCTCGAGCGAGGTCAGGCGCAGGTCGCCCTTGATCCGACGCCCGGCGCCGTGGCAGCGAAAGCAGTTGTCTCGCAAGACGGGAAGGACGCGCGTCTCGAAGAACCGGACTTCCTCTCTCGATGCGGGTCGCGGCGCGTCCTCCGCTTTGTCCTCTTCTTCTTCCGCGAATTCCTCTTCGTCCTCATCGGGGATGCCGTCATCAGGCTTCGGAAGAGGTCCGCCGCTCCAGGGAGCGCCGCGACGGATCCACTCCTCGAGCACTTCGATCTGCTCGGGCTCCATCTTCCCCCAGGGAGGCATCTCGAGGTCGGGATCCTCGTAGTGGACCGCGCGAATGGTCAGGCTCGCTTCGGGATCGCCGACAACGAAGCCGGGACCGGTGTCTCCACCCTTGAGGAACCGCTCCCTCGTATCGATCCAGAGCCCGCCTTTGATCTTCCGACCCGCGCCGTGACACTGGAAGCATTCGTCGAGGAGGATCGGCTTCACTTTCGACTCGAAGAACTCGGCATCCTCGGGTGAGGGGGTCGGCGCATCCTCGAGCGGCGCGGCGAACGCGACGGAAGTCGAGAGCCCGAGGTGGAGAAGCAGGACGAGAAGGGGGCAAATTCGGGACAACGATGGGTCCTCCGCAGGGTTGAGATTCGGGCCGGCCGGATCGCTCGCTGACCCCGCAAGATCGTATCAGAAGCCGAACCGGCGGGGAATGCGACGGCGGCACCGCCGAGCCGACGGTTTCGGCCCCGGATTTCGTGTAGAATCGAGGCCGGCCGCGACGGGAACCAACCCGGAGCCGCCGGAATGGCACGAGGAATCGATGGGTCGACGCGAAGCCATCGCTTTGGGAATCACGCTCGCGCTTTTTGTCGCGGCGATCGGAATCGTCGTGACGCGCTCGTCGAGCCCGCCCTCTCCCCTCGACCGCGACGAGGATCTCGCGGGACTGCAGGCCCGGCATCGAGACGAGCTCGCGGAACGCGACGATACGATCCGGTCGCTTCGGGAAGAGCTCGAACGCGCCCGACTCGCGCTCGAGGAAGCCGAGCGCCGCCCCGACGGAACCTCCGACCCGGACGTCCATCCACAGGAAGACGGCTCGACCACGGAGCCCGAAGCGCCCGCGCGCCGCCGGGCCGCCGGCGAGCTGCTTCCGGGCGCCGATGCCGCGGCCTGGCTCCGATCGCGCCTCCCCGACCGCTACGGCGATCTCGACGCCGACGCGATCCGGCACCTGCGCGAGCTCTCTCTCGACGGCATCGGCGAGATCACCGACGACGACCTCGCCTTCCTCGCCGAGCTCGAGTCGCTGACCTCGCTCGACCTGTCGGGGCACCCGATCACGGACGCCGGGCTCGGGCACCTGGCCGGGATGTCCAGCCTCGACCACCTGGACCTCTCGGGAACGGAGGTGACCGGGGACGGCATCGTGCAGCTGCGCTACCTCGACGTCGAATCGCTTCACCTGAGCGATACGGCGCTCGACGATCGCGGGCTCGAGCTCATGCCGACCCTCGACTCGCTCGAGTCTCTGAAGCTGAACCGCGCCGACATCGGGGACCTCTCGGTCGACGCCATCGCCGGGCATCCCAACTTGCGGCACCTCGAGATCGACGGCACCGACTTCACGGCCCAAGGGCTCGCGGAGCTGCTCGCAAGAAACCCGTCCCTCCAGCGAATCGAGGCACGCGGGACGTCGATCTCGATGGACGACCTGCGGGAAGTGCTCACCCGGTTCCCCGATTGCGAGGTCGTGCTGGAACAGGGCGGCCCCGGGATCCGGCTCGGACACCTGCGCCCGACTCGCTGACCCGCGCCGCCCCGCGCGGGGCCGCACCGCGAACAGCCTTGCCCGGGATCGCGGATTCGCGTATGCTGGGAATCCAGCAGGCGTCCGGTCCGCTCTCCCTCGCAAGGAGCCCTTCCATGCGCGCATCCCGTCTTCTCGCCTCGTTCGTTCTGGTCTTCGCGTGCGTCGCCCCGCTTCCGACGACATCCCCTTCGGCACACGCCGAGAAGTGGTCGGTCCCGAAAGCCCCGATCCGTCCCCTCGTCTCGCGCCCCCACTCCACCAGCGATACCGCTCCGCGAGTCGCATCCAGTCCGGCCACGCGCGATTCACGGCTCGCCACGAGCGCGGCGACCGACGCGAGCCATCCGTCGCGGTCCTTCTTCACGACGAGCGCTCGCACCCTCCGGTCGCGTCTCGACCGGATGAAGCTGACCGTCGAATGGGAGGACGCGCCGCTCGAGGACGTCGTCCGACAGCTCTCCGTCCAGCTCGGCTGCAACATGGTCCTGGCGCCGGCTGCCGCGGAGCGTGCCGGGGACACCGTTTCCCTGAAGCTGACGAAGCTTCGCGCCCGGTCGGTCCTCGACCTCCTCTCGAGCTCGCAGGACCTCGAGTTCCTGATGAAAGGCGGCGTCGTGCTCGTGACCACCCCCGAGGATGCGATTCGACGGACGGCGGTGCTGCGCGTCTACGACGTCGCCTCGGCGATGTACCGCGCGCCGGACTTCCGCGGCCCCGAGATCGTCCTCCGCGGGAGCGGCGGCTACGACGACTTCGAGCCCGAGCCGCTCGAGGAGATTCCCGAGCAGCGCACCGCCGACGAGATCCTCGATCTGATCCAAAGCCATACGGGCGATGTGGATTGGGACGCCCCGGGAGTCTCGATCGACACGTTCGGGAGCCGCAAGATCGTCGTGAGGCACACTCCCGAGGTGCAGCGCAGGGTCCTCCGGATGATCCTCGCGATCGAGAGCTTCTGAATCGGCATCCGCAACGCCACGAGAACCCGCTGTGCCCTATTGCAAGCCCGGGCGGAACAACTAGAATGGAGTTCTCGGGCATGAGCCTGCCCGATCCGATCAAGCCTCTGCAATACCGGTCCGTCGACAACGGCACCGGCTCCCTGGCAACACTTAACCTATTGAATAATTGCACCTTAGACATCAGGGAGAGCTCGGCGCCGGGCACGAGCACACGATGTCGACGCGGTAACCTATCCTTGAACAAACTCTCCAGGTTGGATCACGGCGGCCCCATGGGAGTCGCCCGACAAACGGAAAAAGGAGTGAGGACGCAATGAGAAACACGACCCTTGCAGTGCTTGCGCTTGCGGTGTTCCTCGCACCGCTGGCGGCGAACGCCGGCAACGAGCCCCCGGTCACCACGACTCGCGTCGCGGCCGGGCTCTCGAGCGCGCTGTACGTGACGTCGCCCCCCGGCGACTTCGAGCGGCTCTTCATCGTCGAGCAGAACACCGCTCGCATCCGCATTCTTCGCAACGGCGCGGTGCTCGCCACCCCCTTCATCGACCTGAACTCGAAGGCGAGCTCGGGCGGTGAACGCGGCCTGCTGGGACTCGCGTTCCACCCGCAGTATCGCGACAACGGCTACTTCTTCGTCAACTACACCAACAACGCCGGCGCGACGATCGTCGAGCGTTACACGGTGCAGGCGAGCAACCCGAACATCGCCAACCCGGCCTCGGCCAAGCTGATCATCCAGATCAACCAGCCGTTCAGCAACCACAACGGTGGCTGCATTCAGTTCGGCCCGGATGGCTACCTCTACATCGCGACCGGTGACGGCGGCTCGGGTAACGACCCGCAGGGCAACGGTCAGCGCACGACGACGCTCCTCGGCAAGATGCTGCGCCTCGACATCGACACCGTCGGCGCGTACGCCATCCCGGCGGACAACCCGTTCGTGGGTCAGGCCCCGCGCGACGAGATCTGGTCGCTCGGCTGGCGCAACCCGTGGCGCTTCTCGTTCGACCGCCTGAACGGCGACATGTACGTCGGTGACGTCGGCCAGTCGGCCGCGGAAGAGATCTCCTGGGAGTCGGGCTCCGACACCGGTGGCGGCAACTACGGCTGGCGCTGCATGGAAGGCCTCCTCTGCACGGGTCTCTCGGGCTGCGTCTGCAACGACAACGCGCTCACCGATCCGATCCACCAGCACGCGAACGCCGGCTCGAACTGCACGGTCGTCGGCGGCTACAACTACCGCGGCTGCGCGATCCCCGAGATCGACGGCACGTACTTCCTCGCGGACTACTGCTCGGGCAACCTGTGGTCGTTCAAGTGGGACGGCACGACGAAGACCGACTTCCGCTCGCGAAACTCGGACCTCGATCCGAACTTCCAGATCGGTGGCTTCGGCGTCCGCTCGTACGGTGAGGATGCCTACGGCGAGGTCTACATCGTCGAAGGTAACGAGATCTGGAAGATCATCCGCGATCAGTCCGGCGTCGCCGTGACGGTTCGCTTCATCCCGCAGGGCTACGAAGCGGTCCCGGGTGGCGACTTCAACTACACCATCCAGGCCACGAACCACACGTCCTCGCCCGTCCAGGTCGAGGGTTGGATCGACGTTCTCCCGCAGGACGGCACCCCGTCGCCCTTCGGCACGAACCCGAAGATCGGCCCGAAGACGAAGACGATCCAGGCGAACGCCACGCTCACGAAGAACCTGCGACTGCGCGTTCCGGGTAGCGTCCCGGCCGGCGCCACGCCGTACGTCCTTCGCATGGCGCTCGGCAACTTCACGAGTGGCACGCTCGACACCGTGGATTGCCTCGGCTTCAACGTCGTCAACCCGTAACGCGGGAAGCGACAACTGAGACACGATTCGAAAGCCCCCGGTCGAGATCCTCGGCCGGGGGCTTTTTTCGTGGGTCGACCGAGCGACACGCGACGCGGGGACGTCGGCGTTATCGAACCGTAGGCGCCCGCGATGCGAGGGGGATCGACGAATCGAGCAGGTGCATGCCGATGTCGTCGGGAGTCGCGGTCGAGTTCGTCAGCACGACGACGCCGCGGCGCTCCTTCGCGACGAATCCCAGGAACGTCCGGTAGCCGCCGGTGCCGCCGTTGTGCCAGACGATCGACCGCGTCGGCGTGCGTCGGACATGCCACCCGAGGCCGACGTCCATGCTGGACGAGCCGGCCGACGAACGGGGTCGATGGGAAGCGAGCATCGCCTCGTACAGGGGCGTCTCGCGAAGGCCGAGATTCGCCTGCAGGAAGACGACGAGGTCTCGCGCCGACGAGCGAAGCGCCCCCGCCCCGGCAAGCGTCGGGATGTCCCAGTTGGAGACGCCCTTCCCTCCGCGGTGACCGCGTGCAAGGCGTGCCCGCTGCTCATCGGTGAGGGTGATCCCCGTCTCCTGCATGCCGCACGGCTTCGTGATTCGCTCGGCCACGAGCTCTTCGTAGGACTGCCCGGTCGCCTGCGAGAGGAGCTGCCCCAGGAGGCCGAAGCCCAGGTTGGAATACTCGTAGGCTTCTTCCGGACGACGTGAGGGCCGCAACGCGCCGAGGAACGCGTAGAGCTGATCGACGGTGTAATCGGCGTAGGGATTCTGCGGATCCGCCGGTCGGAAGTTCGACGGCATGCGCGGCAAGCCCGACCGATGGGTCGCGAGATCGGACAGCCGAATCGGACGCCCGTTCGTCACGCAAGGGCGCACGCCCTCGGGGAGATACTTCTCGATCGGATCCTCGAGCGCGACCTCGCCCTGTTGCACCAGGTCCGCGAGCAGGATCCCCGTGAAGGCCTTCGTGATGGACCCGATCTCGAAGAGCGTGCTCTCATCCGGCGCCGGCCCCTCGCGATCCGCGTCGACCGTCCCGTAGGCCACCGTGGAGGTGCCGCTCGCGTCCACCACCGAGACGACCACGCCCGTGTGGATGCCCGTCTCGGCGCGAGCGCGCACCGCGGACCGGACGGAGGCGGGAATCCGCGAGTCGTCGGCCGGGGGGCCTTCCTCGGCCCGCGCGGCCCGACCTCCGAGCCCAGGGGCGCCAATCCCCAGCAGCCCAGGCCCCACCCCCGCGATCCCCAGCACCGCGAGCAGGGCCAGCGCCGCCGCCGAGATCCGCGAAGTGAGGCCAAGCACCGGTTCGCTCATCGTCCAAGCTCCTTTCGCTCCTTCGTAAGAGCGCAAATCCGCCCGGAGCTTACCAGCCGGGCACATCCAGGACGTCCGCTTCCCCGTCGTTTTCGGAGGACCCGAGCCGCCCGAGCGTGTACGCTCGTCGGAAAATCACGAGAACCGGCAATCCGAACCGGCGTCGGACGCGTCTCCACGACACGAAAGGCATTCGCTCGGAGCTCGATTGAACGAATCGCGGGAACATCCCGACCTGGCCGATATCTTCCGGTCGCACGCCGACGGCCTCGCCGGCGCCGTGCGCGGGATCCTCGGGCCGCATGCGGACGTGCAGGAAATCCTGCAGGACGCGTTTCTCCGCGCGTGGAAGGCGCGGCAGAAGGGCTCCCCCGTGAAGGATCCCGTGGCGTGGATCTTCGTCATCACGATGAACCTCGCCCGGGACGTCCGTCGATCCTCCGCGCGGCGCCAGGACAGCGTGCCCCTGGAGGAGGTGGACCCGGTGACTCTTTCCGCTCGTGAGACCGACCCCGCGCGACGCATCCAGCACGACGAGTGGCTCGACGCCGCCCGTGCCGCGATCGTCCGCCTGAAGGACACGGAGAAAGAGGTCTTCTTGCTCCGAACGTCCGGCGGGAGGACCTTCGAAGCGATCGCCGAAACGCTCGGCATTCCCACCGGCACCGCGAAGACGCGCATGCGGAGCGCGCTTCAACGACTGAGGCAATCCCTCAAGGGCTTTGCCCCACCCTCCCCCGCCGCCGATGGCGCCCCTCTCCCCGTCCGTGACGTACCCCTTCGCGAGGAACAGCGATGAGTCCTTCCGACCGAGACATCGACCCGCGCAACCACGCGCATCCCGATCCCGAAGATACCGCCGACGAAACTCTGCGACAGGAGCTGCTCGAGTACCGCTTCGGGTGCCACTCCGATCCCGAGGCGCTCGAAGCCCGGCTCGCGAACGACGCCGATCTACGCGCGTTGCTCTCGGAGGTGGACGGCATGGCGGGGCTCCTCGAGACCGCGGCGAGAGAAAGCGCACCGTCGCTCGAGCTGACGCCGCCGGATTCGGCGACGACGACAGCGGCCACGACGGAAACCACCCGCGTCCGACGCGACGTCGACATCGAAGCACGACGGCGCCGCTTCGTTCGCGTGTTCGTCCGCGCCGCGGCGCTGCTCATCGCGGTCGGGCTCGGCACGACGGCCGCCTGGTGGGGATACGCGACGAGCCAGATCGAGCTTCAGGCCCAGGAGCTCGCGCGCCTGGAAGTCACCGGACCGTCGAACGTCGCGACCGGCGCGAGCGCCCGGTTCCGACTGGAAGCCCTCGACCACGACCGCGAGCCCGTCGCGACGAAGATCTCGTGGCGGCTCGAAAGCCTGAACGGCGAACGGGAGCTCGCGAGCGGCGAGCTCGATGCGACCGGCGCTTGCGACGTCGAGATCCCGCCGATCCTGGAGCGGGCCGGGCGACTCACGATGACCGCCGCTTCGGGTGAGCGCGAGCGCACCGTCCGGTTCGCGCTCGCCCCGACGCCTACCGGCCCTCTCACGCATCTGTCTGCGGACAAGCCGGTGTATCGTCCGGGCGAAGTGGCGCTGCTGCGAGCCACGGTGCTCGATCGACTGACGTTCGAGGCCCTCCGCGGAGCCGCGCCCGTTCAGATTCGCGGTCCGAAGGACACCACGATCATCGACCAGCGTCTGCAGCTCGACGAAGGCGTTCTCTCCCTGCACTGGCCGATCCCCGCGGACGCCTCGGGCGGCGAGTACACGTTCGCGGTCCGCGATCCTCGGAACGCCGTCGACCTCGAGACGCTCGCGCTCGAAGTGCGACGCTTCCAGCCTCCGCGCCTCGCCAAGTCGATCGAGCTCGACCGCGAGACCTACGCCCCTGGCGAGAGCGGCCGCGCCGAGCTCGTCGTGAGCCGTGTCGAAGGCGGGGCCGCCGAGGGCGCGACGGTCGAAGGCAAGCTCGTCCTCGATGGAAATGACGCCTGGACCGGCGCGGCGGCGCTCGATGCCGAGGGACGCGCTTCGTTCGACTTCTCGGTGCCGAGCCAGGTCGAACGCGGCGACGCCCGCTTCGTCGCGATCGTGACCGACGGTGGCACCGTCGAGACGGCGGTCGAGCCGTTCGTCGTGCCCACCGGACGCGTCGACGTGTCCTTCTATCCCGAAGGGGGTGACCTCGTCGCGGGCGTCGACAATCGTGTCTACTTCGAAGCGACCGATCCGCTCGGCCGTCCGGTCAGCGCCGAGGGAGACATCCTCGACTCGCGCGATCGTGTCGTGGCCACGGTCACGACCGAGCACCAGGGACGCGGCGTCTTCGAGATTCGCCCCGATGCCGACGTCGAGTACCGGCTGCGCTTCCGAACGCCCGAGGCGTCGAGCATCTCGCTACCGGACGCCATCGATCAGGGCGTGGTCCTCCGATCGCTCGAGGATCGAACCGCTGCCGGCGAGGACGTCCGTTTCCGGGTGTACGCGCCGCACGACGGCCCGTGGATCGCGGGCGTGTTCTGCCGCGGCGCGCTTGCCGGGACCGCGCGCTTCGAAAAGCCGGGCTGGAACGACGTGTCGGTCTCGCTCGACGACTCGATGGCCGGCGTGCTCCGCATCACCGTGTTCGACTCCGAGCTCGAGCCCCGGGCCGAGCGCCTCGTTCAGCGCGCGCCGTCGCGTCGGATCTCCGTCGACATCACGCCGAGCGTCGAGGACACCGCCCCCGGCGCGCATCAGACACTCGAAGTCGTCACCCGCGACGAATCCGGAGAGCCCGTGGCGGCGATCCTCGGCCTGACGGTCAGCGACCGAGCCGTCCGCGACATGAAGAGCGAGCCGCGCGTCGGCATCGCCGATCAGGCGTGGCTGTTCGCCGACGTCGAGGATCTCGAGAACCTCGCCGACTTCCTGCCGACGACCGTCGAGGCACCGCGCAACGTCGATCTCCTTCTCGGGACGCTCGGCTGGCGGCGGTTCGCGTGGATCGAGCAGGAGCAGCTGATCGCCGAGCACGAGACGCGCGGCAAGGAGCTGCTCGCTCGCGAGGGCGTCGCGCAGCTTCCGATGGTCCGCACCGATCGGGGCGACGACGACAACCGCAGCTGGTACCGCGCCCGATCCAAGGCCCGCACGGCTCGCGCATCGTTCGCCCTCGCCGCCACGGCAAGCGTCGTGCTCGTGCTCTTCGGGGGGCTGAGCCTCGCCTTCCTGAAGCTGATGCGCAATGCGGGCCCGCTCGCGGTGACCAGCCTCTCGTCCTTCGTGCTGCTGCTCGGAGTGGCGGTCGTGCTCCAGATGAACTCGGGACTTCGCGACTTCGCGGTCGGCGACGCCGCCCCGCGCGCCGAGTTCGTCGAGCACTCTGCCGGCGTCGAGCGTGAGGATGCCTGGAGACTTCTGGATGGGCAGGACATGGATCGGCTGTGGGCCCAGGGCTACATGTACCCTGATGGCCTCGACGAGGTTCGCCTCGGCCTGCCCGGACTGGAAGGCCGGCAAGTCGCCCGCGGGTTCTACGGCTTCGATCAGTACTTCGCCAATGAGCTCGATGCCGATGATCGCGGACGACTGCGGGCTCTCGGCTACGCCCGGCAGAACGACGTGGTCCTCGGGGCTCGCGTCTACTTCGACGACGGCGGCGACGGCGACCCGCGCGAGCAGCTCGACATGGGCGTCGACTTCCGCGGCCTGTTCGGCAAGCTCGACATGGACCTGCCCTTCGACATGGAGGAGGGAGAGTCCGCCGACTGGTACATCGCGAAAGACGACTGGCTCCTCGGAGCGAAGAAGAAGGAGCTCGCCGCCGGATACGAGATGAGCTCGCGACGTCAGGTGCGCGTGTACGCCCATCGCAACCGGCATACGCCGGGGCGACCGCGCGTGGACTTCACCAAAACGGTTTACTGGAACCCGCTCCTCAAGACCAACGCCGACGGCAAGGCGCGGGTCGAGTTCGACCTGTCCGATCGCGTGACGACGTGGGCCATCGATGCCGACGCGCACGGCGCCGGACGCGTCGGACAGGGCAGCGGCTCCTTCGAAGCGGTGCCGCCGTTCTTCCTGGACGCGAAGCTTCCGATCGAGGTCAGCGTCGGCGACCGGCTCGAGATCCCGATCGCCGCGGTCTCGCGGACGAAGGCCGAAGCAGCGAGTGTCTCCGTCGCCGCGGCGGGAAGCCTGACGGTCGCCTCGGGCGGTCGACAGGAGATCGCGCTCGCCGAGGGACGCGGACGCGGGATCGTGACGCTCGACGTGGGTCCGGCCCAGGCGGGCACCGCGATCGCGATCAAAGGCTCGGCCGCGGGCTTCGAGGACGCGATCGGCAAGCCGGTGCGGGTCGTGCCCCGTGGATTCCCGCACGTCGTCTCGAGGAGCGGCATCGTCGAGGCCTCCGAAGAGTTCGAAGTCGCTTCGCCGACCGAGCTCGAAGAAGGCTCGCTCCGGGCGCGGCTCTCGGTCCATCCGTCGCCGCTGTCGGACCTCCTCAGCGGTCTCGACGGGATCCTGCGCGAGCCCCACGGCTGCTTCGAGCAGGCCTCGAGCGCCAACTACCCGAACGTCCTCACGCTGAGCTACCTCGACGCGGCGGGCATCGAAGCCCCGGCCGTCGCTCGCCGAGCGCGCGGCCTGCTGGATCGCGGCTACGACAAGATCGTCGGCTACGAATGCAGCGAGCGCGGATACGAGTGGTTCGGCGGCGACCCCGGACACGAAGCGCTGACCGCGTACGGCCTGCTCGAGTTCCACGACATGAGCGCCGTGTTCGACGTCGATCGGAAGATGATCGAGCGAACCCGCGAGTGGCTGCTCGGTCGGCGCGACGGCACCGGCGGCTACCGACGAAACGCGCGGGCTCTCGACCAGTTCGGCCGCGCGCCCCAATCGGTGACGAACGCGTACATCACGTACGCCCTCGCTGCGAGCGGTACCGACGTCTCGACCCTCGAGCGCGAGCTCGATCGCGCGGCCGAGCGAGCCGTCGAAAGTGGCGACCCGTACGAGGTCGCGCTCGCCGCCCTCGCACTGCAGCACTCGGATCGAGCGGAAGCGGCCAACGCCGCACGCGACCGGCTGAAGACGATGCAGAAGCAGAACGGCAGCCTGGTCGGCACGACGACGAGCATTACCTCGTCGGGATCGCGCGACCTCGCCGTCGAGACGACGTCGTTCGCGGTCCTCGCGTGGCTCGCCGACCCGGCGGACGCGGTCCACGTCGAGCGAGGGATCGAGTTCCTGCTCGCCAATCGCAACGGCTCGGGAACGTTCGGCGCGACGCAGGCCACGATCACCGCCCTCCGCACGCTGACCGAGTACGCGCGCGTCCACCGTCGCACCGCGACCGCGGGCACGGCCATCGTGTACGTCAACGACTTCGAGATCGCGCGGCAGGACTTCGCGGCCGGTCGCCGCGAGCCGATCGTATTCGACGACTTCGACTGGGAGCTCCGACCCGGTTCAAACCGCGTGCGCATCGAGGTCACCGGCGGCAACGTCCTGCCGTACGCCTTCGAGATGAGCTACCGATCGCGCCGTCCCGCCGACGACCCCGAAGCGAAGATCCGACTCGCGACCCGCCTCGCGGATCGATCCGTCGACGAAGGCGATACCGTGCCGGTGCGGGTCGAGATCACCAACGCGACCGATGACGGCGTGCCGATGACGGTGGCGATCGTGGGTCTTCCCGCCGGACTCGAAGCGCCGACCGAGGTGCTCGACGACCTGAAGAAGGCCGGGCGCTTCGATCTCTACGAACGCCGCGGCCGCGAGATCATCCTGTACTGGCGAGGGCTCGCACCGCGCGAATCCCGATCGTTCGGGATCGACACCGTCGCACGAATCCCAGGAACCACGGAAGGCCCGGCCTCCCGAGCCTGGCTCTACTACACGCCGCAGTCGAAGCGCTGGACCGAGCCGCTACGCGTCGAAGTCCGACCCGAATCGCGGCGCTGAGATTCGATCGGCCGCGCTTACTCGTCCATCAGGAAGATGGCGTCGCGGGGGCCGAGCTCGAGCGACGTCCCGACGGCGGACCCGTCGTTGTGATCCGGGCTCTGGAGCGGCGTCCCCTGGAGGCGACGGAGCGACCGGCCCGGGTAGAGCTTGGCCACGTCGAACGTCGTCGCGCGATTCGAGGGGTTCGCGAGGACGATGCCGTTCTCGAACGCACGCGTCATGGTGTCGGCGGCGGCGTGCGCGGTGATGCGATGGAGATACACGTCCTCGGTGCCCTCGATCTCGAGGACGAACGTGACCTCGTCGGCGCCCACATCCCGGAAGTAGAACGTCGACTCGAATGGCGTCGCATCCGCGTACGTGAGCAGGCGCGGGAACGGGCGAAGCGGCTCGGAACCCGACACGACGGGGTCACCCCACATGCTGTAATCGCCGGTCGCGTCGCCGGCCGGACCCGCGTCCACCTCGAAGCGGATGCGGATGTCCTTGCCGGCGTGGGCGATCAGATCGACTTCGTGCGCTTTCCACCCGACCTCGGTTCGAAGCTCGTCGAACACGACGGTCTCGTCACCCTGGTCCGGTAGCACCGACACGAAGAACCGGATGCCGTCGCTCGGCTTCTTCGCTTCAACGCACCCGGTGTGGAACGTCAGGCGAGGCGCAGCGCTCGGCACGCGCACGCGGCTCTCGAAGAAGATCGAGGCCACGTCGGGCGCCTCCCCCGTCGGGGGGAGGGCCACCATCGATTCGTGGATCTCGCCGTCGAGGTTGACGGCGCGCGGCAGGCGATAGACCTCCCGGTCGCG
>CAZQZX010000042.1:0-35678 GCA_964597885.1 uncultured Planctomycetota bacterium | reverse complement strand
ATGTGGGACGGGAAGAAGTGGTCGGCGCTGGTGCCGGAGCCAGGCTCGCGCGAGACCGAGTGGCGTTACGAGTTTCCGTCGTACTACGACTACCAGGCACGCGGCGCGCTCTACTACGCGATCATCACGAGCATCAAGAACTACGGCACGGCCACGTTCTATCTAGATCTGGCCGAGACGCCCGACGGCGAGTGGCTCGACGGCAGCAAGAACTACAAGCTCGTGGTGCCGCCCGACGTGCCGGTCACGAACTTCTGGTCCGTGACAACCTACGACCTGATGACGGCTTCGTATCTCCGGAACATCGAGAAGAGCACCATCGACTCCACCATGAAGGACGTGAAGAAGAACGCCGACGGCTCGGTGGACATCTACTTCGGTCCCGAGCCTCAGAAGGGCAAGGAGAGCAACTGGCTGCGCACCGATCCCGATCGCCGCTTCTTTCTTCTCGGTCGCTTCTACGGACCCGAGCCCGCCCTCTTCGACGGAACCTTCGAGCTGAACGACATCGAGCGCATCGAGTAGACTGAGCGCTGTGAAGAAGAGTGCCGTGCAGTGAAGTACGGAGGGCCCGCGCATGATCACGGCCGACGAAATGTTCGAACCGATGCTGGCGGCGCTGCCCGGCTTCCGTCCGGAGTGGGAAGAGTTCGTCGCCGAATGGTCGGAAGATCCGGAAGGGCTGCCGCACTACCTCGCGTTGAGCTCGCTGGCGCGGTATCTGATCTCGCTTCTCGAACGAAAGGACGAGCGCGGTCTCACGGACGCATTTGGCGTGGTGGAGATCTGGCATGTCGAGGGCGACAAGTACGTCCGCGAAGCGGCGACCGTCGGGCTCCTCGAAGATCTCCAGAATCTCAACCTGCACACGACCACCGACGCCGAGGACTTCCGTCGATTCCTCGGCCCGGAATCGGAGATCTGGTGGGACAAGGCAGAGCGGTTCTGGAGCGAGGGGCGCGTCATGACGGATGACCGCAACGACTGAGATGCAAGAGCCGCACTTCCTCAACTTTGCGTACGGATCGAACATGTCGCTCCGGCGACTCGCGGGGCGAGCTCCGTCGGCGCGGCTGGTCGCGACGGCTTGGCTTCCCGGGCATGCACTTCGTTGGCACAAGGTGGGTATGGATGGCTCGGGCAAGTGCGATGCGCTGCAGACCGATGTTGCTGCCGATCGCGTGTGGGGCGGTGTGTATGCGATCCCCGAACGGGAGCGCGAGTCGCTCAATCGGGCCGAGGGGCTCGGGTGCGGGTACGAGATGAAGCGCGTGACCGTTCACGCTCTGGAGAGAACGATCGAGGCCGAGATGTTCGCGGCCATCCGTATCGATGCCAGCATGCGTCCCTTCGCGTGGTACAAGCACCATGTGGTTCGGGGCGCGATGGACCTCGAGCTGCCGACGGACTATGTTGCAGCGATCGAGGCGATTCGTGCCGAAGACGATCCGGATGCGGATCGCACGCGGCGGGAGCTCGGCCGCCATACCGACCCGCGGACGCCGTAGCACGCGAGCCGACGCATGAACGAAGCCACGATCCAGATCCTGAAGCCGGACGCGAGCCAATGCGAAGCCCGCGTGGAATGGTGGTCACCGGAACACACGGACTGTCGAGTCCGCGTTACGTTCGAAGACCAAACCTTCGAGGGTTCTGGCGGTGACTTCTTCGATGCACTGGCGGATCTCCGCAACGGCTGCGAAGGCGACGGCTATCGGCTGCTCTGCTACGGCGCGAGCCGCAACGTCTGGCCTTCGGGCATGGCCCGCGACATGGGACGAGGCCTCAAGGCCTACCGCAATCAGCTGAACCAACGAGCGAGTCGAACCGATCTGGTCGGCATCTTCGAAACCGGTGCGGACGTCGAGCCCGGAACCGTGGCCGAGCAGCGGGCCTTCCACGAAGAGTGGATCCGGTCGCTGCGTACGTGAGTCGAAGGGATTCGAGGCGAGCGAGGGATGACCCCTGAAGTCTGGGACAAGCTCCGGGAGTTCTTTACGACGGATGATGGCTCGCTGCCCGAGGTCTGTATTCGTTTCGACGACGGCGTGGCGGTCTCCAAAGGGTACGCGCTGCTTAGAAGCCGCGCCCGGCGGGTCGTCACGGAAGATCCGACTTTCTGGTCCGTGACTCACGGGGAGAATCGCGCGATCGATTCGGTAGCGAATGCGGCCGATCTCGTGCTTTCTGGTGAGGCCGAGTCGTTCCATCTCGTGCTCGGGGGTATCGAGATCGCCGGCACGGCTTTGCCGGATCTCGGCGTGCGCGTCCACAAGGACGAGCTTGATCTCGACTATCGAATGGGCAAGGATTGGGGTGAGGCCGAGGTGGAAGCGTTCTTCACGCTCATCGCCGAGCTCTGCGAGCAGGACCCGGCTTCGTCCGTGTCCCTCGAAGATGGACGAAGCCCTGAGGCCGAGAAGCGATTCGGCGACATCTGGAGGGAGTGGGTCGAACAGCGTGCACCGGAAGAGTCGTAGGCGTGGCCTTGCGTCATGGAATCAGTCGAAACAACCGCAAGCAGAGGAGAACGCTCATGGCACGATCGTTGATGTATGTCGAGCGCTGCATCGGGGCGGACCACGATGGCGAAGCGTACATCGGCTATGTGGAGCAGTCGAAGACGGGTCGGACGATCTACTTCAACGACGTCGGCCTCAGTCGGGTGACGCGTGGTGGAGTCATGGGGAACTACGTCAATGTCGAAAACGGGGAGGAGTACTGGGTCTCCGGTGTGAAGAAGCGAGGGACGAACCGACACTGGGCCGGATCGGGAAAGGTCGCGATCGAGCGGCCTGCGGTCGCCGAGTATCTCGAGCTTACCGGACAGACCGAGGTCGACTCGTCCTTGTTCGAGGTGGTCGAGCCGTTCGCTCAGACCGACCGCGACCGAATCCACAAAGTCCTGAACGATTCCCTGGAAGACGAGGAAGCCTGAGACATGTCCAACTACATCGACGGATTCGTCGTGCCCGTTCAGCGCGATTGTCTCGACGAGTACAAGCGCCTCGCCGGTGCGATTGCCGAGATCTGGAAGGAGCATGGCGCCCTCGACTACTGGGAGTACGTCGGCGATGACATGCATCTGGAAGGGACGCGTTCCTTCATCGATGCCGTCGGCGCCAGCGAGACCGACGCCGTCGTGTTCGGATGGGTCTCGTTCGAATCGCGCGAGGCCCGGGACCGCGCCAACGAGAAGGTCGCGTCGGATCCGCGCGTCGCCGACCTGATGAGCGCCGCGAACTCCGGCTTCGATGCCGCGCGCATGGCGTACGGCGGATTCCAGCCGCTCGTGCAGTCGCCAGGAAAGCCGGTCGGTTAGGTCAGGCGGAGGGTCAAACCATGGAATCCGAGAAGCCGGGCCATCCCGAACCGTGGCCCTTCGACCAGCCGCCGAACTGCGCCGTCTTCACGACGCGACACGTGATCAGGACGGAGAACGGCGGCTCGCGAGTTGGTGTGCCTAGTTCCTGCGATCGACCAGGACGGATCTCTTGAGCTGTCAAACGTGCTACGACAGGCGACGGGCAGGGCTCGAGTCACCATCTCGGGTCGATTAAGAGTGGCGTATGGATGGAAGAACGGCTGAGAGGGGAAAGAGCGCCCCTCTCGGCCAGTCACCGGCTATTCGGTGCGTTGGAATCGCCTGGTCTTCTGATAGACCGGGGTGATTCACAGTCACCTGCTATCGGCGTTCTTCGTCTATGAGTAGCAACCATCCGAACCGAACCTCCCCAACGTCAACGGGCTTCCATCTGATATGGCCATTTGCTCCGATGCCCAGTCGGTAGGTAGCGCTTTGACCCACTTCGAGAATACCCATCGCGGGGATCTCAACTTTCACGTTCGAATCCGTGCTTACTTGAACGGTGAGGTAGAGTCCCTTGAGTTCGATATCGGTTGTGTTCTTGAAAAGCACGCGATCATCTGTGTCCGTGGCCTCTTCAACGACGAACGAGGGGCCGCCGATAACAGCCCTGCGAAGGTACTTATCGGGGTCGACCTTGTATGGTGCAGCTACGCCAGCGTTCGCCCTTGCAACGAACTCTCCCCACTTAAGCAGATCCATAACTACCCTCCTTGCTTCATTAGGTCCGGTTCTGCCCCCTGCAGCTTCCTGCGATCCTCGAAACTCCGACCCTCTCGCCTTTCCTTTCCGCCGATTGCGAGTCAGGTGCATTGGTCTCGTACGGTGACACGCCTCCGCACGCGGATCCATCTGCTCGCAGACTCGATGGCTCAAGTCTCGAACCGTATGAGCTGCGGCTGCGTGAGGTTCTCGGAGAAAAAAAGTGAGAACAAACACGAGACAGGGAGCTGACTTTTGCTGGAAGTACTCGTGCTTGAGGGGATTAGGACGCATTGACCGACATCATGAGGCGTGGTGAGGTCGTTCGCGTGCTGCGATGTGCTCTTCTAGGCCGCACGCGAGTGTCCAACGAGGTGCGAGGCTGAACTGTGCTTGGCGGGTTTCGCGCGTCCGCAAGCGCCTTAAGGTATGCCATACTCGAGGCGCCGGCCTGCGGCATTGCACTGGTAAGTCTCGCGAACCTTGCAACAGAGCGTCGTAGTACACGGGTTGCCTTGTGCGTCGACGGTGGTTACGCAGCCACCTGCTTCGATTCGACGTAGCATCTTGCCTACAATCTTGGCGACGGGACCCGTAAGAGCGACCGACGGATTTCGATGAAATCGAAGGACCGAAGAGGGCTGCGATGAGACGACTCACCAAGGAAGAGTTCAAAGCGACGATCGATGACAAGATGACTCCGTTGGGTGAGGACGCGGTGCCGCCCTTCGACTTCTGGCCGTACGTGGAGTCGATTCCCGAGGAGGATTTCCAGGGCTTCGACTTCTCGGAGGGACTGGTCGATTTCGTGTACGTCGACTCGAAGCAGCGGTACCAACTCGTGCATGTCGGATGCAAGCAGAACGACATCTTCCTGGTCATCGTCCTCGATCTGAGCGCGAACGCCGTCCACGGCCATTACGTGCTCAACCTCGACGTCGAGTATGGAGCGGAGTCGTAGCTCGGCGCACGTTGGGGGTGCGCTCAGTAAGACCGAGCTTCCATCGCTGCGGAGGACGTCATGCCACTTCCTGAAGATCTGAAGAGACTCATCCAGGGGCGGGGTCTCCCGACTCGCCGCCCGTCGGACCCTGTCGATCAGGAGCTCGAGTTTCTCGGCATCGCCAAAGGAACCGAGTTCGCGGAGTTCTTTACAGCGTATGTGGCGTCCGGGCTCGGCGCGGGGGATCCGGCAGACGAGTTGCTCGACCTATGCAGCCCCACGGCTCAGGTGCGCGACGCGACCGAGTGGCTGAGGGACATGGACGAAGACTTCTACCGTGAATTCGTCGCACTCACCTCGTTCGAGTCCGAGGGTGGCTGTTTGTACAACGTCGCCACGGGAGAGGTGGTGGGCCACTCGTGGCCCGATGTGATCGACGCGTCGTGGCCCTCGTTCAACGCATTCATCCGATGGTGCCTCTCGGGAAACTAACGACGGAGTAAGCAAGCAGCGATCATGAACTCTCGACCCTTGTCTGCACTCCTCCTCATACTCGTGACCCTCGCCGCCGGCGGCTGCCAGGCCCCCGATCCCGAGGGAATAACCGACCGCGCGCACAGCGGCACCACCGAGCTCCTCCTCGTTTCCGACGTCGAGTGGGAACAGCTGAACCCGGCGCGCGGGGATGCGAGCCCGCAGGCCGGGACGCTGTGGGGGGATCGCAAGGGCACGGTGCCGACGGGATTTCTCGCGAAGTTCGTGGACGGGTTCTCGTCGCCGCCGCACATTCACAATGCGACGTATCGCGCGGTGGTGATTGAGGGGCGTATCCATAACGACGATCCGGATGCGACGCCGATGTGGATGCCGGCCGGTTCGTTCTGGACGCAGCCGAAGGGTGAGGTGCACATCACGGCGGCGAAGGGGTCGCAGAACATCGCGCTCGTGGAGATCGATCAGGGGCCGTACCTCGTCCAGCCTCCTGAAGAGGCGTTCGACAGCGGCGAACGACCGATCAACATTGACCCCTCGAATCTCATCTGGATCGATCCTCCGGGTGGTGCGGACTCTGCGTCGATCGATGGCGACGTGAAGATGGCCTACCTCTGGGGAAGCTTGGAAGACGGCCGGTCGAATGGCACCTTCATCAAACTGCAGCCGGGGTTCGAGGGCGCGATCCACAGCAAGGCGTCGACGTTCCGGGCGGTCGTGATCGAAGGGCGTCCGCAGCTGCAGCAAGAGGACACGCACACGCTGGAGCCGGGGAGCTATTTCGGATCGAGCGGCGACGCCGTGCATCCGATCGCGTCCGACCCGACGCAGGAAACCGTGATCTACATCCGAACCGATGGCCCGTACGAGATCAAGCGCAGCCGAGACCGACGATGATTGAATCCGCAACCCTCAACGACTTCTCCCGCGGCTTCTTCGAGGAGCTGAAGGAACGATTCCCCGACGTGGCGTCAAAGGCGGTGATCGACGATGAGCCCACGGCCGCACCCGGCTCGCTCCTCGTGCGATTCGCCCCGGACGAGGCGCGCCCGAAATGCTTCTTTCTCCTCATGACCGATCGCGGGGAGATCACCGTCGGCTTCGACATGTATCACAGCCACTTCTCGTGGCCGTCGCAGCTTGATGAGTGGCAGCTCGATCCGCTCGCGTTCATCGATGCGCTGGTGAACGACCGCATCCTCATCGAAGTCACCCGCGACGGCGGCAAGTGGATGGGCTCGCGCGTCGTCGAGGCCGAGCACCAGCCGGACGCCCCGTCGATCGAAGGCGAGCAGACGATCTCGATCCGCTCGTGGTCCGGGCGCCTCGATCGCGACTACCCCGAGTAGGGTCGAGATGGCGCATCCGGACCTCAACGAGCTGTTCAACGATCTGATTCCGTTCGCGGAGCGCATGCTCGAGGAGCACGGCGAGTTCTACCCGTTCGGCGCGATGATGAGATCAAATGGGGAGATCGCTCTTCTGGGCGGCGAGACGGAATCCGATAGGCCGCGTTCGCAGGAGATCCTCGACCTTCTCGTTGGCGCGCTCCGCGACTACGCGTCGCGTGGCGAGATCCGCGCGGCGGGGATCTGCCTGGACATGAGGATCACGCCACCAGAGCAGAGCGACGAGGTCGATGCGATCTGCGCGAGACTGGAACACTCGAGCGGCGAGCAAGCCGAGGTCTTCGTCCCCTACAGCAAGGTGGATGGCAGGCACATCTTGCAGGAACCCTTTGCCCAGCGAGGCGAGCCGCGGATCTTTGGGAGTGACGATCCGAACGCCTAGCGGGTGCCTCGAAAGGACACGACATCATGCCCCAGGAGATCGGGCCCCCCAATGAGACCGACGTCGATCGGATCGCCAAGCAGGCCATTGTCGCGTCGCAGCTGGTGGAGGCGCTGGACGGTTGTGACGAGCTCGATGGCACCGAGGGCGATCTTCCTTCGCTCCAGAAGCTGCTGGACAGCGGGCAGCTCGGGCGCGATCAGACGTTTGAGCTCCAATGCCTGGGAATTGCCTTCGGCCGGGTGGTGATCCGCACGCTCTCTGGCGGCTTCGATTGGGCCATGGTCGAGGACGAGTACGGGCGCGATCCGGCGATTCGTTTCGGCGAAACGTCGCTTCTGTGCTTCCCGATGACCATGATCTCGAAACGCATCGAGGATGGCGAACCGGTCGACATCCTCGAAATGCACGAAGGCCTCTGCGAACGCCTGATCGAGCTCTCGAAGACGGCGCAGTAACCCGCGCTCAGGGATGGACCGAGAGGCCGACGCCGTTGGTCACCGCGGCGAGGCCGTTGGGCGCTGCCGGATCGAGGAGGATCCCTTGCAGGAAGATCTCCACCTCGCGACCGATCCCGTTCGGCAGTGAGAGAACGAGGCTGGGTGCGGGAGCGGATGGGAGGTCCGGGATGCCGAGAACCGAGGTCTTCCCGATGTTGTTCCAGACCTTTCGCAGGCCGGGTGGATTCGCGTCGGTCAGAAGCATGGGCCGGCAGAGGATTCCGGTATCGAAGGGCAGCTGGCGACCGCTCGCAAACGTCGGCGAGCCGAGCCATGCGTACAGCGCGAACTTCGTTCCGCCGGATGGTGCGGCGTCCATGAAGATCTCGAGGGGATCGGCGGGCGTGAGGGCGATCTGCCGCTCGACGCTGCCCGATGATCCGTTCACGTGGAGCACATCGACGGGAGCCGTCTCCATCTGGTTCACGTTCCCGCGGCGGCATCGCTGCGGATCGAACGTTCGGTTCGAGTAGAGCCGAAGATCCTGGTTCGAGATGGACGCGACGTCGGAGTGGCCGTCACCGTCGAAGTCCGCGATACCGACGGTCACGGGGAGGAACAGCGTGGCCACCGACAGTGAGTCATGGAACGACCGATCGCCCAGGCCTTCGATGATCGCGACCTTGTAGGCGTCGACCCGTGAGTCGTCCCCGACCTTCGCGGTGGTGACGAGATCGAGCGTCCCGTCTTCGTTCAGGTCGGCGCAGACGGGATTCCGAATCGAGAGCCCGGTGAACGCGGCAACCCGCGTGGGGAAGCCGCCGCCGTCACCGAACAAGACCCAGATCGACGGCTCGCTGGCGCTGATGATGTCGAGGGTCCCGTCACCGTCCATGTCTTCGATGAGAACGGTACCCGCATCGGAGACGGTCAGGTCGAGCGTGGCCGGAAAGGCGCCGAATCCGCTTCCATAGCAAACGCGTGTGCTCCGGCTTTCTCGCCCCGCCACGACGTCGAGGTGTCCGTCGCCGTCCAGGTCATCGGCGGCGACCGCGGTGGCCGGCGCGTCGAGTCCGCACCGGAGCGCCAGCGTGAGCTCGCCGGTGCCGTCTCCTTCGAGGAGCGTGATCGCGAAGGAGTTCCGTTCCGCGACCGCGACGTCGGCAAAGTCGTTCGACTCGTCGTCGAAGTTGCCGACCACGAGATCGACCGGATTGGCGAGGCCGCTGACGGGCGTCGTCGGAGTGAACGTCGTCGCGTCACCCGCGCCCAGGAACGCCTGGACTCCGGTCGAATAGGCGACGACGAGGTCCGGCGCGCCGTCGGCGTTCAGATCGCCCGTCGTCATGGCCCGCGTGTTGGCCGGGGTGGGAACGGCCGTGAGAAGCTCGAGTCCGAGGGCGCCATCGAGTCGAAGGATCTGCACCTCGTTCGGGCGCAACACCGCGAGCTCGGGTTCGCCGTCTCCATCGAAGTCAGCGAGGGCATGATCGCGCCCGCCTCGTTCGATCGACGCAGGTCGGCCGAGCTCGGCTCCCGCTCCATCGGTCATGACCAGCCGGAACGCGCGAGGAATCTCGGTGGACGTGCCGCCGGCGTGCGTCAGGACATCGAGGTTGCCGTCCTCGTTGAAATCGGCGATGCGGGTGTACTTGCCGTCCGGAGGAATCGAGATGGGTGCAGCGAACGAGAAGGTTCCCGCGCCCGTACCGAAGCCGACCTTCAGGGAGCTCCCCGTGGCGACGAGATCGAGATGTCCATCCGAATCAATGTCGACGACCCGGATCTCGTTCTCGAAGCCGCCCGTCTCGATGTCGCTGGCGGCGAACCCGCCGAGCCCGTCGCCCAGGAGCAGCGTGCCCCCTTCCTGGGAGCTATGGCAATCCGAGCTCACGACGATGTCGACATGTCCGTTCTCGTCGAAGTCTCCGATATCGATCGATTCCGGGCAACCGTTCACGTCGACGATCGATGGCGGGAGGAACGAACCCGCGCCGTCCGCGAGGATGATCAGAACATCGGAGGGTGTCTCGCTCGCGAAAGCGATATCGACGTGTCCGTTCTCGTCGAAGTCTGCCGCTCGCAGCTCGCCGCGGTCCCGACCCACGACGGCCGTTGTGGAAACAGCGAAGCGGCCTGCGCCGTCACCGAGGAGAATCGAGATCTCTTCGGATGTGCGGTGCAGGACGGCCAGGTCGAGATCGCCGTCGCCGTTGAAGTCGGCGATTTCGATCGTGTCGGGCAGATCGCCGCCGCTCGGCTCGTCGATCAGCAGGGCGAAGTTGCCGCGTCCGTCGCCCAGGCAGACGGCGATGGTGTCGTCTTCCCAGCGGGAGGCAACGAAATCGAGATGCCCATCACCGTCGAAGTCGTCGACGGCGAGGTCGAAGAAGCGCCCCGACATCGCGAGGCTCCGCGGCTCGAAGCCGCCGGTTCCGGTTCCCGGGAAGAGCTCGACCTGGCTGCCGGTGATGACGAGTAGGTCCTCGTGCCCGTCCTCGTTGAAGTCGGCGACCTCGAGATCACCGATGGACTCCTGATCGAGGACGACCTGACCCACCAGCCCGATGTCACCGTGCGCGTGGATCGCGACAGAGCCGATGGCGACTCCAACGACGAGCAGCGTCGACCGAAACAGCGTGCGAGCCATGTCCGTGCTCCTTCCGCATTCCCCCAGGGACGTTCCGACACCGCTTGCTCCTGCGGCTCCATCGTAACGGATCCGCCGCTTCGACCGGAACCCCGAATCTGCGGGTCGTGGCCTTTTGCGTGAAGATTGGATTACAATTCGTGGCGCCGTGCAACGCGAATGCCTGACCGGAGGGGGACCCATGAGTGACGCTATCGCCGAATGCACCGAGAAGATCGGACCGACGCCGCGGAAGTTCTCGGCGTGGGATCGGATGAGCTACTTCCGCGTCCGAAGGCCGGTGTGGGTTCGGCTGAATCCCGGCGAGAAGCTCCGCGCGCTCTTCGAGAACATGGAAGAGGTGTTCCGCGGCGGCCGCGTGGTGTGGGGGCACGTCATCCAGGCGAATCAGCTGATGTTCGACGAGGGCCGGATGAACTGCCCGGGCGAGCTGGTCTACTCGCTCGAGGATACGGATGCGGCCGACCCGGGTCATCTGTCTCAGGTGGCCAGGGAACTGTTCTCGCTGAAGGAGACCAAGCCTGCCGATCCAGAGCTCGCCCCGATCGCCGACTATCTGACCGACGAGATGATCCGCGTCTTCGGGCTCGAGGTTCCGTCGACGATCAGCCCGGGCGTGCGATGCCGCATCTCGACGACGTTCTTCGTGCGGAAGCATCTGCCGGGGCGCCGACTGTGTGCGTCGCTCATGCCGATCCTCGTGACGCCGAACGCTCCGCATCTGGCCATGCCTGTGCCCGGTCGGTACTGGCCCGAAGACTTCCTCGACTGGTGGCTTTCGGATTAGGCGTCACGTTCGTCGAGCAGCTTCATCGCGTGCCCTTCGCCCCACTCTTTGAGCGCGAGCAGGATCGATTCGAGCGATCGGCCTTCCTCGGTGAGCTCGTACTCGACGCGCGGTGGGACTTCGGCGTGGACGATGCGATCGACGAGGCCGCACGACTCGAGCTCGCGGAGCTGCTTCGTCAGCATGCGCTGCGTGACGCAACCGATGCGGTCCTTGAGCTCGCTGAAGCGGATCCGTCCGTCGAGCAGGTAGTAGAGGACGATGCCCTTCCACTTGCCGCCGATGAGCTCGAGCGTGGCTTCGACCGGGCACGCAGGCCGATCGTAGACGACGTGTCGCGTCTTCTTTTGCTTGGCTACCATTTTGTGCCTACCGGTCAGAAATGTGCGTTCTTGCGGAAACGCCGGCACGCATATTATCACGGGCGACGAAGCGCGCGTCCGCGTCCGCGGCGCGACGACACCACCGACGCGACCCACCACCGACCGAAGACCGGGGGCCCCGACCATGAGCACGACTTACGAAGGCTACACGACGTTCCGCGCCGAGCAGACGGGCGGCATCCTCACCGTCACGTTCGACTTCCCGCCCGTGAACATCCAGGGCATCCCGATGCTCGACGATCTGAATCGACTTGCCGAATCACTGGAGTCGGATCGGAGCGTGAAGGTGGTCGTCTTCCAGTCGGCGCACCCCGAGATCTTCGTGGCGCACGCCGATACGAACTTCCTGAAGGACATGTCGACCGAGGCCGTGCCGCGCGAGAAAGTCGAGCTCCTGTACCTGCAGGAAGTGCTGCAGCGGATCAGCGCCGTCCCGCAGGCGACGATCGCCAAGATCGAGGGCTTTGCGCGCGGCGGCGGGCACGAGTTCGCGCTCGCGTGCGACATGCGATTCGCCGCGCGCGGGAAGGCGAAGTTCATGCAGATGGAAGTCGGGATGGGCATCCTTCCGTGCGGCGGTGGCGCCTCGCGGATGGCCCGACAGGTCGGGCTCGGCCGGGCGCTCGAGATCATCCTGAAAGCGCGCGACTTCGATGCCGACGAGGCCGAAGCCTACGGCACGATCAACCGCGCCCTCGACCCGGACGAGATCGGACCGTTCGTCGACGAGCTCGCCGACCGGATCGCCCGCTTCCCGGCCGCCTCGATCGAAGCCTGCAAGCGAGCGGTGTACGCGTCCATCGACCTGCCGATCGACGAAGCCCTCCGCGAGGAAGTCTACCAGCTCTATCAGGCGACCAGCCGCACCCCGGCCATCAAGCGCTTCGCCGCCGCCGACGAGAACGGGTTGCAGAACGACATGGCGACGCAGCGCGACTGGAACGCGGCCGTGATCGGAGTGCAGGAGATCGAGTAGCCTCGGTTTCGCCGGCGGCCGGTCCGGATCTCAGCGCGAGCAATCCGTCCGCCGTCAGTGTACGCTGACTCCATCATGAGTGAGCTGCCGAGCGAGTGTGCGTCCATGGAGCCAAGCGAAGACGGGGCCGTCGCTCCCGCCTCGCGGCGGGGCCGTCTCGTGGCCGCTATCTCCCTGGTCTGCCTGCTCGTCTATGTCGGGGCGCTGACGGCGTCCATGATCACCTACGCAGGGGGAAGCTGGGCGGACCGGTACGCGAAGGAGTTCGACATCGTCGCGAACTACTGGTGCGACCTCATGGAGGCCGAGGCGGTGAACGGTGAGCCGAGCCGGCTGTCGGCCGCGTTCGCGAACACGGCGTTCACGGCGCTCGCGTTGAGTCTCGGTCTGTGCTGGTGGGCCGCGGCGTCAGTCATGCCGCGCTCGGGGCTCGCGCGATGGGGGACGCGGATCGGCGCGATCTCGGCAATCCTGGTGGCCGCGGTGATGGTCGTCCCCTACGGAACGCACCCGTGGGCGCACGCGGCGACGACGCTCTCGGCCGGTGGGCTCGGCTTCCTGGCCACGATCTTCATCGCGATCGCCACGTTCCGTCTTCAGCCGCGCGCGTGGGTTCAGCATTCGCTTGCGGGGGCGCTTCTTGTCATCGCGATCGTGCACATCTTCGTGTACGCGAAGCTGCTGGCCGAAGGCAGTGAGGGGATGGTCCTTCCCGTCATCCAGAAGATCGCGACGCTGATCCTGGTGATGTGGATGTTCGCGACGCTGATCGGCGTGCTGCGGCAGCGTGACGCGACGGCGTAGCGACGCGCGTCTCGCAACTGACGAAGACGTTACACGGCGGCGATCGCGATCGTGGTAGCGTGATGGATCCGTGCTGCGCGGCCGCGCGGTGGTGTTGCCGGTCGATGCAGGATTCGCTTTCCCGCTAGTCCGGTCTCGTGAGTGACTCATCATGCGCCCAACCGTCATCATCTTGTCGCTGCTTCTGGCCGTCGCCTTCCTCTCCGCCTGCAAGCAAGCGCCGAAGGCGAACGCGCAGACGAGTCCCGCAAGCCGCGACTCGCGACCGTCACCGCCCGGCCAAACCCCCGAGACTATGGCCGCGTTCGAGCGGATGGTGCGCGGCGAGTGGCGCATGACCGGCGAGGACGACACCGGGGAGCTCGGCACACTGCAGTTCGACACTGTGCAGTTCGACACATGGCGATGGGGCCCGGGACGCCACTCCGTCCGCAACACGACGTACGGCTTCGGGGCGGACGGGAAGCCGTGGCACGAGCTGTTCGTCGCGTACTGGCATCCGGGTGAGGAAGAGATCGCGATCCTCTCGCTGCTTCCCCACGGCTGGGGCGTGAGCGAAGGCGACATGCAGCTCGGCGACGAGACGGCCTACGCGTCGTTCGTGCTCGATCAGCACGGCAGCCGTCGCAAGCTCGGGATCGACTGGGAGTTTTCCGGAGCCGACGAGTATCGCGAGACCTTGACCGAAGACGGCGTGTGGAAGCTCGCCGACTGGCGTTACGTCCGACACGATTCACTCTCGCCCACCGAGCCGCATGCTCCAAGCGAGGCGTCGCAGCTCACCGAGCGTTTGAAGATCCTCGAGCCCTGGTTCGGAACGACGTGGGAGAAGCAGGACCATGCGTCCGATGACAAGATCGACCCAGCGCGAGCGACGGTCGAGTGGATCCCCTACACGGACGCCGTCTGCGTACGGGTGTTCGTGCCTCGGGCGGGTGGCGATCCGATGCGCCTTCTCGATGTGTATGTCTACGACCACAGCGGAACCGACCGGCTGCAGCTGCTCGCGCTCGACGATGAGGGGACGGTCATCGACGGCACCCTGGCGCCGCTCGAGGACGGTGCGCTTCGATTCGAGGGCACGGCGTCGTCCCTCTCGGGTCGGACCGAAACGATCACCGCCCGGATCGATCTCGAATCAAATGACATACTGCGTTATCGTTGCTGGCTGAACGACGGGCCCGGGCAAACGCGCCGGCTCGACGGTCGATACAAGAAGGTCGAATCGAAACGCAGTCCCTGATGAGCCAAGCGGATTTCTTCGAAGCCGTCCGAGCGGGCTCGGTCGAAACGGTCGTCGCGTTCCTCGAGCGTGATCGCTCGCTTGTGAACCGGCGAGACGAGGAGGGGGCGACGGCGCTCCATCGTGCAGCGCTGGCCGGGCACCGAGAGGTGGTCCGTCGGCTCATCGAGTACGGGGCTGAAGTCAACGCGCGAGACGATCGCTTCGGCGCGACGCCGGCGGGCTGGGCGATCGAGTACCTGCGAGAGCAGGGCGGCGCGCTTGCAACCGAGATCGACGATCTCGTGCACGCGATCCAGCGGAAGGACGCCGACTGGGTCGAGCGCTTCCTCGGGCGCTGGCCGCACCTGCGATCCGAGGTCGACGCGAAGGGAACGCGCCTCGCGGATCACGCGAAGCGATGCGGCGACGAGCGAATCGCGAGCCTCTTCTCCGGCGACGGCACGACGCGATGACGGGAATCCGGTGCTGGATCCCGACCTTCAAGCGGGCGGTGCCATGAGCGTCGCAGAAGTCTGGCGACGGCTGGCCGACGTGACGACGCTCGAGTTCGAGGCGAAGTCCAATCTCGCGACGGGCTGGAATGGCTCGGGTAAAGGATCGGTCGAAGTCGCGCGACCGGACGCCACCACGATGACCTTCACCGAGTCCGGCTCGTGGACACCCACGGCCGGTTCCGATGGCCGCACGCTCGCGTTCTCGAACGTGTATCGTTGGAGCATGGCGGCTGCAGGGGATACCGACGACGCGATCCTCCGGCTCGAGCATCTGCGTTTCGGCGAGGCGAGCCCCGTGTCCCTGGTCGAGCTCGAAGGCACCGCGGCGACGCACGAACTGCTGAGATCGAGAGCGCCCCATGAATGCGGCGCCGATCGATACGCGGCCGATCTCCGCGTCGAGGCCGATCGACTCGAGTTGCGCTGGACGATCCGCGGCCCCGCCAAGGACGAGGACGTGCGGATCACGTATCGCTGATCCGATCAGTCGCCCATCGCCCCGACCTTGACGACCGACCGTCCCAGGTGGAAGATGCCTCGCGAACAAGATCGAAGCGCGCGAGCGCCCGCGCGCGATTCATGAAGCGAGGAGTCACCGAACCATGAAGATGATGCTCATGGGGTCCTGGGAGCGCGCGACGCTCGAAGAGGTCGGATCCCGATTCGCGAACGGCGAGCATTCCGTCCCGCCCGAGCCGTGCAAGATGATCACGCGATGGCACGACCCGTCGTCCCGCCTGTTCTGGCTCGTCGTCGACACCCCCGACACGAAGACCATCCAGGAGTGGGCGTCGCGCTGGTCGGATATCATCGACTGGCAGGTCTTCCCCGTTGTCGACGACGCCGAGGTCGGCGAGCTCCTGGCGAAGTTGCTCTAAGGCGGACCGGATGTCGATCTCGCCGAGGCGAAACGAAGCCATGAAGATCCTGGTCACGGGCAGCTCGGGTCATCTGGGTGAGGCGTTGATGCGGCGCCTGCGCGCGACCGAGCAGGAAGCCGTCGGTGTCGATCTCGTCGAGGGGCCCTACACGGATCGCGTCGGATCGATCGTCGAGCGTGCGTTCGTGGCCGATGTCGTCGACGGTTGCGACGCGGTGCTACACACGGCCACCTTGCACAAGCCGCATGTCGCGACGCACTCGGCGCAGGCGTTCGTCGATACGAACGTCACGGGGACGCTCCACTTGCTCGAGGAGGCGGTGCGCGCGGGCGGCGTGCCGCTGATCTTCACGTCCACGACGAGCACGTTCGGGGCGGCGCTCGTCCCTCCGGCGGATGAGCCCGCGGCGTGGATCACCGAGGATGTCCGGCCGATCCCGAAGAACATCTACGGGGTGACGAAGTCGGCGGCCGAGGATCTGTGCGAGCTGTTTCATCGCCGGGAAGGGCTACCGTGCCTGGTGCTGAAGACGTCGCGATTCTTTCCCGAGCCGGACGACAATGCGACGACGCGCGAGACGTTCGAGGATCTGAACGCGAAGGTCAACGAGCTGCTCTACCGCCGCGTCGATGTCGAGGACGCTGCCGAGGCGCACCTGCTGGCGGTCGATCGCGTCGCCGCCCTCGGTTTCGGGAAGTACATCCTCAGCGCGACGACCCCGTTCACCGAAGACGATCTTCCCCGGTTGCGCACCGACCCGGGCCCGGTCGTCGCTCGCTACGTCGATTACCTCGATGAGTACGAGCGACGTGGCTGGCATCTCGGCGAGGGCTTCGACCGCATCTATGTGAACGCCCGCGCCCGTCGCGATCTCGGATGGGAGCCGCGCTATTCCTTCGCACACGCCATCGAGAAGCTGCGCGCCGACGAGTGGCCGTTCAGTCAGCTCATGCTCGACGTCGGCGCCAAGGGCTACCACCCCGGCCAGACCTTCGAGGGAGGTCCGTATCCGGTTGGCTGATGCGATGACTCCGATCCCTTCGATCTGCCAGACGAGCGTTCACCCATGAAGCCGTTTCGCTGGGACGTGCGTCGTCGGGAGCAGCTCGGGCGGCTGGTCGAATCGGACTTCCCGAGACCGTACGACGGCTTCTTCACCGATCTTCGGGAGTGCGCGGCGCGAACGGTCGCTTCCGCTGGCGACGCGCGGATCATCTTCATCGGACGTTCGCCCGAAAGCCTGTTCGATTACCTGAGCGGCGTCCTCGATGGGACGACCCGGGAGTCGCGCCTGGAGCTCGTCAACCTCTCGCTACGGTGGATGGAGGAGCTGGAGGGCGACTCGGCACAGCTCTTCCGACAGCATCTCGAGGCCCACCACCTGACGCCCGAGGCGATCGCGACGGGAGACGTGCCGGTGACGCTCTGCGACCTGGTTGCTTCCGGATCGACCTTCGAGGTGTTCGTGCGCGAGCTCGAACGCTGGGCCGCCGATATCGAGCTCGATGTCGCCGCCGTCCGTCGCCGTCTGCGGATCGTCGGCATCACCTGGCGCCAGAAGGCGAGTCCGAACACCTGGCGCTGGCATCAGCACGCACCCTGGCTCGGAACCTTCCCACGCATCGCCGTGAAGAACGTGTCGGCACCGACGGAGCTTTGCGGTTACCTCGGAGACCGGCAGCCCAAGGTTGCGCGCACGTATCCGCGCTCGAGGTGGGGAGATCCCGAGCTCGCGTCCCCGCGCCACTTCGAGAGAGATCTCGCCGGCGTCGCCCTCGCGTTCCATATCCACACGCAAGGGGCTCGGAAGGAAGAGCGGCAAGCGTTCTCGGTCGAGCTCGCGAAGCAGCCGTCGATGCGCGAGCGGTGGCTCCGATCGCTCGTCCAGGAGTTGCGTTCCACGCGCGTGGACTGATGGGCAGAAGGGACGACGGCTTCCGAAGTCGAGTCTCTCCAGGGTCTTCCGAGCCGGCGAATTTTGCGGTGCGCGCGGCGTAGGTAGCGGCCAACGCCAATCGAGGAGGCTACCCGGATGGAAACCCTGACTTCGATGCTCCCTCCACTTGATGACGCGAGTCGCGATCGGTTGACGCGACTCGAAGCGATGCCTCTCGGCCCGGAAGCCGCGGGCTTGTCATTCGAAGCTCGCCTCGCACGTGAGAACGGCTGGACGCTCGCGTATGCCGAGCGCGTCGGTCGCGAGTACCGTCGCTTCGTGTTTCTGTGCGCGCACGCGGGGCGGCCGCTGACTCCGTCCGATGCCGTGGATCAGGCCTGGCATCTTCACCTGTGCTACTCGCGTTCCTACTGGGATCGAATGTGCGGGGAGATTCTGGAGAGCCCGCTTCACCACGAGCCCACGCGCGGAGGATCCGACGATCAGTCGAAGTTCGCGGACTGGTACCAGGCGACTCTGACAGCGTACGAGTCGGTGTTCGGCGCGCCGCCTCCGGAAGACATCTGGCCGCCCGGCCACAAGAGATTCGAAAACGCGGCGTCTTTCCGTCGGGTCAACCTCGCCGAGAACTGGGTCCTGCCGCGCATGGCCGTCCGCACCGGCTTCCTGTACGCGGCGATGGCGGCGATCGTTCTGCTCGGCAGCGCCGGCTGTGTACGGGGAGAGAAGCTTGATCGGTGGGAGATCCTGATGATCGTGGCCGTCGGCGTCGGCGTCTTTGGCTGGTTCGTCGCGAAGCTCGTTCGAGGTGGCGGCGGTGGGCATCCAGGCGGGGGATGCGGTGGATGTGCCACGGCGGGCGGCTCGGGCTGCGCGTCCGATGGTGGATCGGGCTGCGGTTCCGGGTGTGGTGGTGGATGCGGCGGAGGCTAGCGTCTTGTTCCGCGGTGCCGCGACGGCGCCTCTCGGCATTCTCGCGCGATCGCCCGTGTGGTATCGTCGGTGCGCGATGTCGTCGACTCGCAAAGTCGCAAGCGAGGGAGGCCGGGCCGCCGTGGAATCGATCGAGCTCATCCGAGACAACTTGATCAAGAGTCGGGAGCGGACGCTCGCGCGCATCGAGGAGATGCGCGATCACGGCCACGTCGCGCCGACCGCGAACGGCGGCGGCGGCACGCTGTGGATCCTCGGGCATCTCGCCTACATCGAAGGCCTCGTCATTCGCGCGTTCATGCAAGGCGAACCGAATCCACTCCACGATTGGGAGGGCTTCTTCGACGGAGCCGATGCCAAGCTCGACTCGGACGAGGCTCCGACGTTCGACGATGTCCTCGCGCAATGCCGTGCGATGCGCGAAGCCACGCTCGATCTCATCGACACCCTCACGGAGGCCGACCTCGATCGCGCGAGCGCCGCATCACCCGAGGGCCACGAAGCGACCTTCGGAACCTATCGCCTGTGCCTCCAGTTCGTCGCGGACCACTGGTACATGCACCGAGGCCAGCTCGCCGCAGCCCGCAGATCCGCCGCCATCGACCGGATGTGGTTCTAGCCGTGACGACCGAGAACGACTTCCGGTTGAGCTCCGAACGCTTCGATCTGCGGCCTATCGCGAGCGCGGATGCGACGCCTCTGCATGAGCTCTGGACCGAGGAGAGCGTTCGGGAGTTCCTCTGGGATGGCGAGGCGATCCCCTTCGAGCAGACGCAGGGAGTGATTGTCGAGAGCGGGCGCCTGTTTCGCGAAGAGCGTCTCGGCATCTGGGGGATTCGAGAGCGCGAGGTCGATGCGCTCGTCGGATTCGCAGGATACTGGTACTTTCGTGAGCCGCCGGTGCTCGAGCTGCTGTTCGGTGTTGCCGCGGATCGGCAGGGGCAAGGCATCGCGACGGAGGCGGCCCGCGTCTTGATTCGGTATGCGTTCGAGCAGCTGGGCCTTCCGACGATCGAAGCCAGTACGGATGTCGGGAACAAGGCTTCGGTACGCGTCCTCGAGAAGCTCGGCATGTCGCTGACCGAGCGTCGCGTCGCGGACGGCCTCGACACGTGGTTCTACTCGTTGACCGCGGATTCATGATAGCGCCGCGGGGGAGGTGCAAATGGGAAAGCTGATCGAGATCGCGATGTACGCAGCCCTCCTCTTCGGCCTGATCATCGCCCTCATCCTGTTCGTCGATGTCGGCGCAGCCGGACGTCGTCGAAGGGACCGGGAGGGACCGAGTCGCCATGACGATGAGGATGTTTGAGATGGCGCACCCGATTCTGTTCTACAGCAAGAATGACGACTGGTTCGAGCTTTCCAACTTCTATCCGCAGGGATTCGAAGAAGACGGCGCCTACTGGCCGTCGATCGAGCACTACTTCCACGCACAGAAGTTTGCCGGTCCCGAGATGGCCGAGTATCGCGAGCGCATCCGGCAATGCGGGTCACCGAAGCATGCGAAAGATCTGGGGCGGACCACGAAGTACGCGATTCGACGGGACTGGGATTCGGTGCGCGACGAGATCATGCTCCACGCCCTGCGGAGGAAGTTTGCACATCCGAAGCTACGTGCGGTTCTTCTTGCAACGGAGAATCGAGAGCTTCACGAGAACTCGCCGTTCGACGCCTACTGGGGAGTGGGTCGCGACGGCGGCGGTGTGAGCCGGCTGGGACAACTCCTGATGCAGGTCCGAGAAGAGATACGAGAGAATGAGTAGCGAGACACACGCTCGCCGGCTCGGCATACGGAAGCGAGGATCGGATTCGTGAGTACGCAGGACGCGAACAAGGAAGTCGTGCGCCGGCTCCTCGAAGAAGTCGTCAACACCGGGGACGTGAGCTCGCTACCCGAGCTGGTGCATCCGGATTGCGTCGAGGTGGATGGCCAGACGCGCGTGATCTCCGGCGTCGAGGGGCTCGCGGAGCACGTACGGATCGTGCGCGCGATGTACGAGGGGCTTCACGTGACGATCCTCAATCAGATCGCCGAGGGCGACTGGGTGGCGACTGTGCTCGTGGCCGAGGGCGTGCACAGCGGCGAGTGGCTGGGGATGGCGCCCACCGGCAAGCGCCTCTCGTTCAGCGGGGTCAACGTCGATCGCGTGGTCGACGGCAAGATCGTCGAGCATGGCGGTGCCGCGAACATGCTGCAGCCGTTCATCGAGTCGGGCGCGATCAAGCCCGTGCGTCCGTGAGGATCCACCCACCGCCACGTTGACGGTGCTCCGGCACCCACACGACGGGGCGGCGAGCCGGCGGTCTCTCCAAGTGCTTGGGGCGAAGGGCACAAGGGGCGATATTCGTGAGCCCATGACAGAATCCGTCATGGCTCGTCGTAAGGGGTAGAGGGCCGCACCGTCGTGGGGTGGCGCCGCGGGCCGGCCGCCGATTCTTGGTATGATCCCAGGACGGAAGGGCGAGTCTGGCGGGCTCGTATCCGTGGGTGGTTACGGGGAGATGCCTTCGTGTTCAGCGGCTACCAGGTCCGGATCGATCCGTGGGAAGTCGACTACGGCGTCCAGTCTCCGATTGCCGCGAGCCCCGATGGCGAGGCCCTCGCCGACACGATCGATCACGAGGTCGAGCTTCCCGACGGCGACTGGACGGCGCTTGCGGGAACCGCGCCCGACCGATCATCCGCTTCCGCCTCCGACTTCGGGGGCCCGCTTCCGCCCGGCGGCCGCGTCCGGTTCATCGACGGGGTGCGGCGGCTCGAGGCGCGCATCCATGTGCGGCGCGGTGACACTCTCATCTACGGCGGCTTCGGCAGCTACGCGGTCGGTGCGGTCGAGCTTGCCGAGGGGCATGCCGAGCTCGGTGACGTGCGCGTGTTTCGGACGGCGGTGCTTGGCTCGGGCGAGATCCTGCCGGAGTCGGTCGTCATCCGCGACGGTCTCGTCTACCGCGCCGAGAGCACCGATTCGGTCGAGGTCGACGGGCCGCTCGAACATATCCAGAAGTCGATGCGCCTGGCCGAGGCGGGCCTGGCGCGAGATCTGACCGGGCCTGACCGCACGGCCGGCGAGCCGACGGGCCTCACCATCGTCGACGGCCCGCTGCGGTTCGCTCCCGAGGGTGCGGGCAAGCGATCCGGCCGCGCGATACCTGTCGCGGTCGGCTACATCAAGCGCGTGCATCAGCTGTATCTGCCGGATCGATTCCTGCCGCTGCTCGCGTCGCTGCCGTCGGGGGCGCGCACGCCGCTGTTCCTCATCCGCAGCGCGAAGGGCGAGTTCTCGCGGTACTCGTGGTTCCAGCGGCTCGCCGCGCCGGGGCCGGGGGCGACCGATCTGCACGGCATCGTCCGGCTCGAGGTGTCGACCGATGTCGGGCTCGAGGCCGCGCGGTCGGTGGCCGGCGAGCTCGCGGGGTGGTTGCCGTACACCGCTCCCACGCGTTCGCGCGATCCGCGGTCGCCGCAGAACCTGATGCCGATCGGCGCGCTCGAGTCTCGGCTGCGCGCGGCGCTCGGCGATGCGATTCCGATCGTCGCCCGCCGGGGGGCCGAACCGGCCGGGCGAAGGAGGCGGAAGCCCTTGTCTGACGATCCTCGAAACGAATCCGTGGCCGCGAGTGTCGGCGTGGTGCTCGGCTCGATGGACGCCGGTCCGCTCGATTTTTGGGTGGGCGTGACGGGCGACGCGGTCGTGCAGCTCGACGACCTGATCGTCGTGCAGAACGAGCTTCCCGACGGCGCGCTGGTGAGCTTCTTCGGCATCGTCGACGAGGTGCGAAAGCGCTACGAGGGCGCACAGTTCGACTCGGATGCCTTCCGTGCCGCCGAGGGGACGCTGCCCGTCGAGGTGTCGTACGCCGCGCATATCCAGGTGACGCGGGTCGATCCCGAGATCTTCGTTCCGCCGCACCCGGGCACGCCCGTCCGGCTGGTGCACGGCGCCGAATTCGAGCGTGCGCTGTTCATCGACCAGATGGAGAAGAAGGTACCGATCGGGGCCACGCGAACCGGCGAGACCGTATGCGCGAATCTCGAGTTCCTCGACGGGAGCCGCGGTGCGCACGCTTCGATCAGCGGCGTGTCCGGCGTGGCCACGAAGACGAGCTACGCGACGTTCCTCCTGTACTCGATGTTCCACTCGGACGCGCTCGGCGCCGATCGCACGAACGCGCGCGCCCTGATCTTCAACGTGAAGGGCGAGGATCTGCTGTGGCTCGACAAGCCGAACGTCCGAGCCGATGCCGAGCTGGTCGAGAGCTATCGCAAGCTCGGGCTGCCGGCCGGACCCTTCGAGAGCGTCGGGTTCTTCGCGCCGACGCGACGGCACGGCGAGGCGCTCGTCCCCGAGGTCGGTAGCCGGCACGAGGGCGTCGAGCCGTACGCGTGGACCCTGCGCGAGTTCGCGCGCGATCGATTGCTTCGGTTCGTGTTCGCCGATGCGTCCGACGCGCGATCGCAGCTGTCCTCGCTCGTCATGCGCGTCGAGACGGCGCTCGCACGAGCCGCGCGCGGGGGCGATCGCGACGATCCGTCCATCGAGATCGAGGACACGCCCGTCCGAAGCTTCGACGAGCTGGTCGAGGTGCTCGACACCGAGGCGCTCGATCGCATGGCGCGTAACGTCGCCCCCGGAACCCTCGACGCATTCCGACGGCGGCTGTACTCGGCGGCGCAGCACATGGGGCATCTCGTTCGCGGCGATCGCGAGACGGCGCGCAAGCGAATCGACTGGCAGGGGCAGCAGGTCACCGTGGTCGACATCCACACCCTGCACGAGACGGGTCAGATGTTCGTGGTCGGCGTGCTGCTCAAGCGCATGATGGGCGACAAGGAAAAGCAGGGCACGGCGCGGCCGCTCGTGTTCGTGGTGCTCGACGAGCTCAACAAGTACGCGCCGCGGTCCGGGTGGAGCCCCATCCAGGACGTGCTGCTCGACATCGCGGAGCGCGGGCGCTCGCTCGGCATCTGTCTTCTCGGCGCGCAGCAGACGGCCAGCCAGGTCGAACGGCGCGTGGTCGCCAACGCCGCGCTCAAGGTGGTCGGGCGGCTCGACGCGGCCGAAGCCGAGCGCGGCGAGTACGGCTTCCTGACGAATGTGGCGCGGCAGCGTGCGACGCTCCTCACACCCGGAAGCATGATCGTGACGCAGCCCGAGCTCCCGACGCCGGTGCTGCTGAACTTCCCGTTCCCGGCGTGGGCCACGCGCCAGAGCGAGGTCCGCGAGGACGCACCCGCCGAGGATCCGTTCGCGAGAACCCGAGGCTAGAGGAGGCCGCACCGAACGATGCGCATCGCACACACGAGCGACTGGCACCTCGGGCGCCGCTGGAAAGGGCAGCGCCGGCTCGACGAAATGGAGGCGGTGCTCGATCATCTCGCCTCGTTCATCGAGAGCGAGTCGATCGATCTGGTCGTGCACTCGGGTGACGTCTTCGACACGCGGCATCCCCCGGCGGAGGCCGAGCGCCTCGCGAACGAGTTCTTCGTGCGCGTGGGCAAGGCCGGCGTCCCGTCGGTGGTCATCGCGGGGAATCACGACGATCCGAAACGATTCGACGCGCGGGCGATGCTCGTCGAGTTCGCGAGCGTGACGATGCTCGGCCGGCCGCGCTCGGCGGCCGAAGGCGGAACGGTACGCATCGAGACGAAGTGCGGCGAGGCGGCGACGGTGGCGTGCCTGCCGTTCGCGTCGGCGGGGGCGTGGGTGTCGGCCCTCGATCTCTCGGGCGACGAGACGAAGGCGCGCACCAAGTACGCGCGCATGTTCCAGCTCGCGGTCGGCAACCTCTGCGCGGGATTCGCGGCCGACACGGTGAACCTGTTCACGGCGCACACGCACATCCACGGGGCCGTGCTCGCCGAGTCCGAACGTCGCGTCCACGTCGGCGAGGATTGGGCCGCCACCGCGGAAACGCTCCCGAACGCCGCGAGCTACATCGCGCTCGGCCACATCCACAAGCCGCAGAAGCTCGGCGGATTGCTTCCGGCCCGCTATGCCGGGTCGCCGCTGCAGCTCGATTTCGGTGAAGCGGGGCAAGACAAGTCGTTCGTCGTCGTGGAGGCATCGCCCGGGAAACCGGCGCGCACCGATTGCATCCCGTACGAAGGCGGAAAGGCGCTCCTCGACGTGCGGGCGTCGCTCGAGCAGCTCGAGGCCAAGGCGCCGACGCTCGCCGAGAGCGGGTGGCTTCGCGTTTCGGTGCCGCTCGCCAAGCGCGATCCCGACATCAACCGCAAGGTTCGCGAGCTGCTGCCGAATGCGCTCGTCGTTCGCGTCGAGCTTCCGAAGGAGGAACGCGAGGCGGTCGAACGGCCGGATGCGTCGGCCGTGCCGTCGGCGCACTACTCGGCGTACCACCGCCGCGAGCACGGCAGCGACCCCGAGGCCGACGTCCTCGAGACCTTCGAGGGGCTGTACGAGGAAGCGACCGGCTCGTCGGATGCCGCAGGCACGAACCGCGCGGCCGGAGATGACGTCTGACATGAGGCCTCTCGAGCTTTCGATCGATGGACTCACGTGCTTCCGGGAGCGGCAGGTCGTCGACTTCGGCGAGCTGGAGCTGTTCTGCATCTCGGGGCCGACCGGTGCGGGCAAGTCGTCGCTCCTCGATGCGATGCTGTTCGCGCTCTACGGCGAGATCCCTCGGGTCGACAAGCACGGTGTGAAGGAGCTCATCTCTTCTTCGCGCGATCGGATGAGCGTCCGGCTCGACTTCGAGACCGGCGAGGACCGCTACCGCATCACGCGGACCATCCGTCGGAAGGGCAATGCGACGGTCCGGCTCGAGAAGCACGACGGCACCGACTACACGATTCCGCTCGCGGACAAGATCGGCGAGGCGCGAACGGAGATCGCAGGCATCCTCGGCCTCGATGCGGAAGCGTTCACGCAGGCGGTCATCCTTCCGCAGGGACAGTTCGCGAAGTTCCTGAAGAGCCCGCCGGCCGAGCGTCGACGCATGCTGCGCGCGTTGCTGCGCCTCGAGGTTTACGAGACGATGCGCGCGCGGGCCGAGCAGGAAGCCAAGGCGAGGCGCGACGATCTCGAAGCGACGCGGCGCGTGCTCGAGCGCGAGTACGAGGGCGTGAACGAGAAGGCCGTGACCGAAGCCGAGAAGGAGCATCGTGCGGTCGAGCGGACGATCACGTCCTGCCGCAAGAAGCGCGATGCCGCCAAGAAGAAGGCCGAGCGGCTGCGGCAGAAGCGCGAGAAGACGGTCGAGCTCGAGAAGGCGGTCGAACGCCGTGAGAAGCTCGAGTCCGCAAAGGATTCGGTGGCTGCGGCCCGCCGGCAGATCGCGCGTTCGGAGGCGGCCGCGCGGCTTCGTCCCATCCTCGACCATGCCGAGAGGGCGCGCTCGGAGCGAGACGCTGCGCGCACGGAGGCCGAGTCGGCGAGCGAAGCGCTCGCGATCGCGAGGAGTGCGCATGCCGATGCGGCGTCGCGTCTCGAGGCGGCCAAGGCTCCGGCAGCCGAGATCCCCGGCCTTCGCGAGTCGATGAGCCGACTCGACCAGGTGGCAGGGCGACTTCCGGAGCGAGACGGACTCAGGGCGAGCCTCGAAGCGAAGTCAGCGGAGCTCGAGTCGGCGAAGGTCGAGGAAGCTCGTCTCGTCGAGTCGCGTACGGAGCTTGAGTCGTCGCGCAAGGAGCTCGAAGCCGAGCACACGCAGGCCGAGTCGCGCGCCGCGTCCGAGCCGTACGCACCCGAGGTGCACGCGATGCTCGCCGAGGCGCGTTCGATCGCATCGGGTCTTGGGGCCACGCGGGAGAATCACGCGCGGCTCTCGGAGTCGTTCGCGAAGAAGGAGGCGGAAGTCGCGGCCGCGAAGGCGGATCTCGGGGCGAAGTCCGAGGCTGCCGCGACCGCCGAGGAATCTCTCCGCGAGGCGGAAGTGCGGGCCGCTCGAGCCGACGAGGCCGTGGCCGCCGGTCTCCAGTCCGACGCGGCCATGCAGCTGCGTCGCACGCTCGAACCGGGCGAGGCGTGCCCGGTCTGCGAGCAGACGGTCGACAAGGTTCCGCGCGCACGGGCGAAGGCAAAGCTCACCGCGCTCGAGCGCGAAGCCAAGGCGGCGGCGAAGGCGAAGGATGCGGCGCGTCACACGAGCGAGGCGTCGCGAACGGCGGCGGCGGCGCAGCATGCCGTGGTCGACGGGCTGGAAGAGGCGCTTGCGGATCTCGCGTCGCGTGTGAAGGTCGGCGAGGAAGAGATCGTGCGGCTCGAGTCCGAGATCCGCTCCGAGCTGGGCTCCGCGGCGGAGGCTTCACTCGCGGCGTTCGAACAGGCGTCCGCCGGGTCGGGAACGCCGATCGAAACCGGCATCGAGTCCGCCTACCGCGCCAGCGAGGACAGCCGCGCGAGCTACGAAGAAGCGCGCGAGGCGGCGCGGTCGACCGAGCGCGAGATCGAGCGCATCGCCTCCGAGCTATCGAAGATCGACGTCGAGCTCGACGCCTCGAAGCGAAGCACGTCGAGGATCGAACGCGAGATTACGAGCGATCGGGAGCGGCTCGAGCGGATCGAGACCGAGGTGAGCGGCGTCACCGATGCGACCGATCCCGCGACGGAACGCGAGCGGCTGGCCGAGCGAATCGAAGGGCTGGAACGAGAGCTCGAGGGCGCGACGGAGGCCGAGGCTTCGGAGCGAAGTCGGCTGGCTGCCGCCGAAGAGCAGGCGTCGGCGCAGGCCACACGATTCACGGAAGCGACGGCCGAGGCCGAGCGCCGCGAGTCGGAGAGCGCCACGGCGCTTGCGGAGGCGGGCTTCTCGAAAGCCGAAGATCTCACGAGCCTCGAGGCGGACGGCGACGAGCTGGCGGAGCTCGCCGAGCTGGTCGAACGGCACGACCGCGACCTCCACGCCATCGCCGATCGCATCGCCACGCTCGAGGGGGAGCTCGGCCGCGCTCGCGTCGGCGAAGACGAGCTCGTCGCGGTGGAGCAGGAGCTCTCGGAGCTCGACGACGAGATCGAGCGATCGATGGCGCGGCGCGGAGAGCTCGCCGAGGCGCGGGACGCTCTTCGCAAGCAGCTCGACCGGTCGAAGACGCTACGGGCCGAGGCCGAGGCGAAGGCGTCGACGCTCGGTACCTACCGGCATCTTGCCACCGACCTGCGGAGCGATCGCTTCCAGGCCTACGTCCTCGAGGAAGTGTTCCGTGATCTGGTGCGCGGCGCTTCGGAGCGGCTCTTCACGCTCACGGGCGAGCGGTACACGCTCGAGTTCGAGAACGAAGAGATCCGCGTCGTCGATCACGACAACGCCGGCGAGACGCGCATCAGCGACACGCTGAGCGGCGGCGAGACGTTCCTGACCTCGCTCTCCCTGGCGCTCGAGCTGAGCGATCAGGTGCAGCGCGCGGCGGGCGCCGTCCATCTCGACAGCCTCTTCATCGACGAGGGCTTCGGTACGCTCGACCCCGACACCCTGAACTGCGTCTCCGAGACCATCCAGGGGCTCCCCGTCGGCGGGCGCATGGTCGGCATCATCACCCACATTCCCGACCTGCGGGACGAGTTCGCGCAGCGCGTCGTCGTGAGTCGCGGCACGGACGGCTCGTCCGTCGAAGTTCGGGCGCGGGTGGAGTAGGCAAAGATTTCGTAACCCCGGCCGTGGCCCGCGCATCGAATCGGGCGTGTTACGATGAATGAACCGTCCGGTCCGTATCGATGCGGACGCGGCGCCGTCAGACGATCCTCCCTCCAAGTTCCGGCGCGCGCGTTCGCAGGGAGTGAGTCGACATGAATCGCCTGAGAACCCGCACCTTCGCTTCCGCCCTCATTGCGTTGTTCGCGCTACCCGTCCTTGCGGCGGCGTTCGCGTCGCCGGCCGAGGCTTCTCCGTACGGCCGGTCGTACTACCGGCACGGCGGGGGCTTCTACAACGGCGGCCAGCGCTACTACCTGCGTAGCGGTCGGCTTCGTGCGGATGCCAAGGCCCGCGTGAACGGGAATCGGTACCAGGGTCGCGTGCACCAGTACTACGACGCGCGGAACAACTACCGCTACGAGCGGAACCTTCGCTTCGGCGGCGGCGCGCGAGCGGTCCCGCATCGAGGGTTCGGGTACTCGAACTACCGGTACTCGACGCCGAGTGTCGGCAGCTCCAAGTATCGCGGGTACGGGCACGGGCACAGCCGCGGGCAGAGCTACTCGAAGTATCGCGGCACGGGCACGAAGCAGTACGGCTACTCGAAGTACCGGGGCGCCGGCAGCTCGGTCCACCGCAGCTACTCGAAGTACCGCGGCCGCTGAAACGGAGACGCGCGGCGCCTACTCCTCGGGCTCGTACGCTTCGAGGCTCATGAGCGTGGGCTCGAGGAGCTCGTTGAGGGCTTCGGCGTCGTCGAAGTAGACGCCCGAGAACACGATCAGCACGCTCTTCGAACCTTTGTAGGCGGCGAGCGCGTTTCCGAACGGATCGCCCTCCGACATGAGCAGTCCGAACTTGGACGTCTCTCCCCACGAGAACAGGTCGTTTCGTTCCTCGACGCGGGCGTCGTTGAGTCCGAGGCCGAGCTTCATGGAGTTCCAGCTCGCGAGGTAGGTGATCTTGGCCTCGGAAGGCTTGCTGTCGAAGTTGACCGTGCAGCTCAGGTAGGGCGCGTTCTCGTTTTCGGGCTCGTCGTACTCGTAGTCGAGCTCGATCGATCCGTCGATGTAGCGCTTCTTCGACCAGACTTCCTGGCTGCTCTGGGGCGCGAATCCTTCCATCCACTCCGTGAGCTCGGCGATGTCGAGCACGGCCGCGCGGTCGGCGTCGGTCACATCGAGGTCGGTGGCGGTCATCTCGAAGAAGAGGCCGATCGCGACGATGCCGAGAATCCCGATCACGATGATGCCGGGGATGATCCAGATCCAGCGGCGCTTCTTGCGGGCGGGTCGCTCACCGGGCAGCGGCGGCGGAGCGGATGCGGCGCTCATACGATTTCGTCTCCTCCTTCAGTCCTGACGCGACTCGTCTCGCGCGCAGGTCTCGCCGGAAGTCGGCGGGTGCCGGCGGCGGGTCCGTCCGTCAGGTCCGGTCAGAATTGTATCGAAACCGCGAGCGAGGCAAAGGGGGCGGGGTCGTAGTCTTCGCTGTCGATGCGGTCGCCGCTCTTGTCCTCGAGCGTGAGGCGGCCGCCGAACGCCACGCCGGCCGAGACCGAGAACGTCAGGTTGCGCATGGGCTTGCCGTGGAGCGTGGCGAAGATGGGGAACGACTCGTCCTCGCCGACGCCGTCTGGCGCACGGCGGCGGTCGTCGAGGCGGAAGCGTCGGTTTTCGTAGCGCGCACCGAACTCGAGCTCGTAGCTTTTGGCGACATCCCAGCCGAGTACGAGGCCCGGGCCGCTGAGCGACGTGATACCGCGCGCCGTGCGAAGCGCGAGATCCTCGGTGATCCTCCAGTCGAGGACGACGATCGGGAAGCCGCGGAGGCTGTCCTCGATCTGCGAGACCAGGCCGAAGCCCGGGCCGATCGACAGGTTCTCCGAGACCTCGAACGACGCGCCGGTGATCACGCCGCCGAGGATCGCGTCCTCGATGTCGGCGCCCGACTCGGCCGAGAATCCGACGAAGGGCGTGCCGAAGACGGTCACGTCCTCTTCGGGGGTCCAGCGAAAGCTGAAGCCGCCGCGCAGGGAGTGGATGCCCTCCCACGGATCGCGCTCGGCGAGGCCCGACCCGCCGCTGCCGCCGAGGAAGTCGTAGGCATCGTGCTCGTAGGTCAGGCTGAAGCTCGTGGCGAGCTCGTCGCTCACGACGTACCGGATGCCGGTGCGCGCGGCGAATCGATCCACCTCGACGTTGCCGCCGCCGTCGACATCGCTCTCGAACTGGTGCGTTACCACGGTGTCGATCGTGAACTGCACGGTGCCGGGCTCGGGCTTCCAGGGCGGACGTCCGCCGGGTGGGGCTCCCTCGGGAGGGCCGCCGGGTGGCGTCCCTTCGGGCGGTTCTTCCTGCCGGAAGCCCTCGGCCACGACGGCGCGAGAAAGAGGCTCGAGTCCTTCCGCGGGAGGCTTTGCGTTGGCGAATTGCGTCAGGATGAAAAGCGTGACGAGCGCGCCGACGATCGACCGGGCGATCGCCGCGACGGGGACCCTGCGCAGCTCGCGAAAGATCCCGGATGAGATGCGGTCATGCATGGAGCGAAAGGACGAACCGACCTCAGTCCATGTCCATGCCGAGCTCGAGCTTGGCAGCCTCGCTCATCATCTCGGGGTTCCAGGGCGGGTCCCACGTGATCTCGAGGGAGGCCTTGCGCACGCTCTCGACGTCGCCGACCTTCTTCTCGACCTCGGCGGGGAGGGTTTCGGCGACCGGACAGTTGGGCGAGGTCAGGGTCATCGTGACGTGCACGTCGCCGAAGGGCTCGACGTCGATCCCGTAGATGAGGCCCAGGTCGTAGATGTTGACCGGGATCTCGGGGTCGTAGCACGTCTTGATCATGTCGATGACTTCGTTCTTCACCACTTCCGTGTCGACGGGCGTCGCCATCAGTTTCCTCCAGAGGTTCCGCACGGGATGCCTCGCGTTGGGTTCGTTCGTTGGTCCGTTGGTCGCGGCGTGGCTACTCGGTCGATGCCGTGCCGTCGTCGCCGCGGATGGCGTTCATCAGCGTGTGCCAGCCGAGCGTCGCGCACTTCACGCGCGTCGGGAATTCGCTGACGCCCGCGAAGATCGCGAGCTTGCCGAGCTTGTCGGCTTCTTCCTCGGCGATCGCGGCGCCGGTGACCAGCTCGCGGAAGTCCTTGAAGACCTTCTCGGCCTCATCGACCGTCTTGCCCTTGAGCGACGAGGTCATGATGGACGCCGACGCGGTCGAGATGGCGCAGCCGGTGCCCTGGAAGGTGACCTCGCGGATCACGTCATCCTCGATCTTCACGAAGACCTTGATACGGTCGCCGCAAAGCGGGTTGTAGCCGTCGCACTCCCGAGCCCCTTCGGTCTCACCGAAGTTGCGCGGGTTCTTGCCGTGATCCAGGATCATCTCCTGGTAGAGATCGCGAAGCTCCGACATCAGGCGAACATCTCCTTGACCTTGAGGACGGCTTCCGCGAGGCGGTCGAGGTCCTGTCGGTTGTTGTAAAAGCCGAGTGAGGCGCGAACCGTCGAGGGCACGCCGAAGCGTTCCATGACCGGCTGCGCGCAGTGGTGGCCGGCGCGAACCGCAACGCCCTCGCGATCGAGGATCGTCCCCGCGTCGTGGGCGTGGATGTCGTCGATCATGAACGAGATCACGCCGGCCTTGTCGGCCGCCGTTCCGATGATGCGCACGCCCGGAATCGCGAGCAGCGCCTTCGTGCCGTAGTCGAGCAGTTCCTTCTCGTGCGCCTCGATCGCGTCGAGCCCGACGGCCTCCATGCAATCGATGGCGGCGCCGAGTCCGATCACTCCGGCGATGTTCGGAGTGCCGGCTTCGAACTTGTGCGGCACTTCGTTGTACTTGGTCTCTTCGAAGGTGACGTGCGCGATCATCTCGCCGCCGCCCTGATAAGGGGGCATCGACTCGAGATGTGCCTTCTTGCCGTAGAGCACGCCGATGCCGGTCGGCGCGAACATCTTGTGCCCCGAGAACGCGTAGAAGTCACAGTCGAGCGCTCGCATGTCGACGCGCATGTGCGGCACGGCCTGCGCGCCGTCAAGCAGCACCGGCACGCCGCGGTCGCGCGCCATGCCGATCAGCCGCTGCACCGGGTTCACGGTGCCGAGCGCGTTCGACACGTGCACGAGCGCGAGCATCTTGGTGCGCTCCGAGAACAGCGCTTCGAGCTCGTCGACCTGAAGCGCTCCCGTGTCGTCGATCGGGGCAACCTTCAGGTGTGCGCCCTTCTCGCGGCACAGCATCTGCCAGGGAACGATGTTCGAGTGGTGCTCCATGTGCGTGATGAGCACCTCGTCTCCCTCGCCGATGCGCTCGCGGCCGAACGTCGACGCCACGAGGTTGATTGCCTCGGTGCCGCCGCGGACGAACACGATCTCTTCGGGGGCCGCGCCGATGAAGCGCGCCGTCTTCACGCGGGCCGCTTCGTATTCGCGCGTCGCGGTCTCGCTGAGCGAGTGGAGGCCGCGGTGGATGTTCGCGTTCTCCTCGCGGTAGTAGCGATCGATGCGTTCGATGACCGAGCGGGGCTTCTGACTGCTCGCGGCGCTGTCCAGGTAGACCAGGGGCTTGCCGTGAACCTCGGAAGCGAGGATCGGGAACTCGCGCCGGATCGCCTCGACGTCGAACGTCGCGGTCGGCGTGTCCTGCGATAGCTTCTTGGCTACGCCCATCGTGCGGTCTCCCTAGCTGGCCTGCGGGAGCTGGTTGTAGAGGAAATCGTCGAGCTGCTCGCGAAGCGTGTCGAGCTTGATGCGCTGCACGACGTCGTTGGCGAACGCGTACGTGAGCAGGCTCTTCGCCATCGGCTCCGCGATGCCGCGCGCTCGAAGGTAGAAGAGCGCTTCCTTGTCGAGCTGGCCGATCGTCGCGCCGTGCGAGCACTTCACGTCGTCGGCGAAGATCTCGAGCTGCGGCTTGGTCGCGGCCTGCGCCGTGTCGCTGAGCAGCAGGTTCATGTTCGACTGGAAGGCGTCGGTCTTCTGGGCGTCTTCGTGAACGAAGATCTTGCCGTTGAAGCAGCTCGTCGCCTTGTCGTCGAGGATGCCCTTGTAGAGCTCGTGGCTCTCGCAGTGCGGCTTCGCGTGGTCGACCTTCGTGTGGTTGTCGACATGCTGGTCGCCCTTGATGAGGAACAGCCCGTCGAAGGTCGAGTCGACGCCTTCACCGTCGAGATAGGTGTTGATGTCGTTGCGAACGAGCGCGCCTCCGAAGCAGAGGTTCTGCGAGTACAGGACGCTCGATCGTTCCTGGTGCACCTGGAAGGTCGACACGTGGAAAGACGCGTCCCCGCTTCGATTCACCTTGTAGTGGCTGAAGTGCGCGTTCTCGGCGAGGTACGCCTCGGTGACTTCGTTCGTGAAGTACACCTGGCCGTCGTTGCCGGCGTGGCTTTCCACCACGGTCGCCTGCGAGTTGGCTTCCGCGATGAGGAGGTTGCGCGGGTGGCAGGCGATGCCGCCTTCCGGCGCCGCCCCGAGGTAGACCAGGTGGATCGGCTTCTCGACCACGGCGCCCTTCGCGAGGTGCAGGAACAGTCCGTCGCGCAGGTACGCGGTGTTCAGTGCCACGAACGCGTGGTCGTCGAACTTGGCGTACTTCGTGAGGTGATCCGCGATGGCGCCTTCGCTGCCGAGGCTCGCGGCCAGGCTGTCGACGGTCGCGCCCTTCGGGAGCTTGCCGAGATCGGAAAGCTCGGGCGAGAAGATCCCGTTCACGAAGACGATCGTGTGGGCGTCGCCGATATCGAAGGTCAGCTCACGGACCTTCTCTTCGGTGAAGCCGTGCGACGCATAGCTCGTCGCCAGCGAGAGGTCGGCCTTCTGGATCGGCGCGACGTTCGTGTAGAGCCACTCTTCGTGACGCGTCGTCGGAAAGCCCAGGTCGGCGAATCGGTCCATCGCCTCCTGTCGCTTTGCCGGCAGCCACGACGGTCCGCCGAGCGTGTTCTTCTCGACGAACGCGGCAAAATCGGAGATGTACGTATTGGTTTCGGCCACTTCGACCATCATGCGCTCCTGATGTTTCGTTCGGTAGTGAGTCGTCGTCGACGAGGGGTTACGAGCCCGCGCCGGCGAGCTCTTCCTCGACCCACGCGTAGCCCTTCTCTTCCAGCTCGAGCGCGAGCTCCTTGCCGCCCGACTTCACGATGCGGCCGTCGACGAGGACGTGCACGAAGTCGGGGACGATGTAGTCGAGGAGGCGCTGGTAGTGCGTGACGACGATCGTGGCGCGGTCTTCGCCTCGAAGGGCGTTGACGCCGTTCGCGACGATCTTGAGCGCGTCGATGTCGAGGCCGGAATCGGTCTCGTCGAGGACGGCGAGCTTCGGCTCGAGGACGGCCATCTGGAAGACCTCGTTGCGCTTCTTCTCACCGCCCGAGAAGCCCTCGTTCACGGAGCGCTTCAGGAACTTCGGGTCGATCTCGACGAGCTTGGCCTTCTCCTTCACGAGCGTGAGGAAGTCCATCGCGTCGATCTCTTCTTCTTCGCGGTACTTCCGGATCGCGTTGACCGCGGCCTTCAGGAAGTACTGGTTGCTGACGCCCGGGATCTCGACCGGGTACTGGAAGGCGAGGAAGAGGCCTTCGGCCGCTCGCTCCTCGGGTCCGAGGTCGAGCAGGTCCTTGCCGATGAAGTCGACCGATCCTTCGGTGACCTCGTAGTCTTCCTTGCCGGCGAGCAGCTGCGCGAGCGTGCTCTTGCCCGAGCCGTTCGGACCCATGATGGCATGGACCTCACCCGGGTTGACCTTGAGGCTCAGGCCCTTGAGGATTTCGGCATCCTCGACCTTAGCGTGCAGATTCTTGATCTCGAGCATCGCGTGATTTCCTGTGTATGAGTGTGGGCTTTTCTTGTCTTCGTCCGTTGGCTGCGTCTAGCCGACGCTTCCCTCGAGGCTCACCGCGAGGAGCTTCTGGGCTTCGACCGCGAACTCCATCGGAAGCTCACGGAAGACCTCTTTGCAGAAGCCGTTCACGATCATGTTCACGGCGTCCTCGGTCTCGATGCCGCGCTGGTTGCAGTAGAAGATCTGGTCTTCGCCGATCTTCGACGTCGAGGCTTCGTGCTCGAGCTGCGCGGTGTTGTTCTTCACCTCGATGTACGGGAAGGTGTGCGCGCCGCAACGGTCGCCGATGAGCATCGAGTCGCACTGCGAGTAGTTTCGCGCGTTCTCGGCGCCCTTCATGATCTTGACGAGGCCGCGGTACGTGTTCTGGCCGCGTCCCGCCGAGATGCCCTTCGACACGATCGTCGAGCGGGGCTACAAGTCGGTCGCCGTCGGCTTCCTGCACT
>CAZQZX010000041.1:0-36137 GCA_964597885.1 uncultured Planctomycetota bacterium | reverse complement strand
CTTGTCGAACACCGAGTACTCGATCTCGGGACCCACGGCGAGCGCGAGGTTCGACGGCAAGGTCCACGGAGTCGTCGTCCACGCGATGAGCCGCATCTCCCCGGGATCACCGGAGCGCGGCTTCAGCGTGAAGCCGACCGACAGCGCGGGATCCTGCCGCTCGCGGTAGGAGTTGTCCATCCGCGTCTCGAAGTTCGAGACCGGCGTCTCCACCGCCCACGAGTACGGCAGCACGCGCGTGCCTTCGTACACGAGCCCGCGATCGTAGAGCGCCTTGAACGCCCAGATCACGCTCTCCATGTACGGCAGATCCATCGTCTTGTAGTCGTTCTCGAAGTCGACCCAGCGCGCCTGGCGCGTGACGATGCTCTCCCACTCCTGCGTGTACTGCATCACCGACTTCCGACAGAAGTCGTTGAACTTGCCCATGCCGTACTCGAGGATCTTCAGCCGACCCGAGATCCCGAGCTGCTTCTCGCCCTCGAGCTCCGCGGGGAGCCCGTGGCAGTCCCAGCCGAAACGCCGCGGCACGCGACGACCCCGCATCGTGTGGTAACGCGGGATGACGTCCTTCACGTAGCCGGTGACCAGGTGGCCGTAGTGCGGCATGCCGTTGGCGAACGGAGGGCCGTCGTAGAAGACGTACTCGTTCGCGCCGTTCGTGCCCGCCTCGCGGGACTCGATCGACGCCTCGAACGTCTTCTCCTTCTTCCAGGTCGCGAGGACCTCCTCCTCGAGCTTCGGGAAGCTCGGCTTGTCAGGAACGGCAGGGTAATGCGTGGCCATGGCCGGGAAGTCTCCCTGGGAGTCGATTTCGGGCGGCGAACGGGACATTCTAGCAGCCCGGCCGATCCTCTCAACTGCAGGCGTGGCACGGTCCTCCGAGCGAAACGCCGCGCCCGACCGGCACCCCGCGGCCCGACCGCCGGGCCATCGCTCGATCCGGCGCTCAATCCCGGGGCCGGGATTCTCCGATACAGAACACGAAGCCACTGCTGCCGTGCTTTGGACCACCTGGACGGGACCTGTGTCCCGGAGCGAAACGATCGAGGAGGGAACCGGATCGATGTCATCTGTGCAGAGCTCAGCACCGGATAAGACGAGCACCGCCAACGACCCGCGAGGACTCGCGACCGCTGTCGCGGCCCTGGCGCTCGCGGCCATCACGTTCATCGCGGACCTCTCGGCCCCCATCGGCGGCGCCGCGGGGATCCTCTACTTCGGCGTGGCCTGCCTCCTCACTCGGCTTCCGAGCAAGGCCGGACTCCGCCTGGGTGCCGCCGGCATCAGCATGCTCCTCGTGGCCGGCTTCCTGCTCGGGCCCACGACGGGGGATCTCGTCAACGACTTCCTGAACCGACTGCTCGCCTTCGCCGCCGTCACCGCGACGGTGATCCTCACCGGATGGCATCGCGAGGACGCGAACCGTCTGGAAGAATCACGCGACACGCTCGCCGCACGTCAGTCGCGCCTCGAGCTCCTGCACCGGCTCAACGCCAGCAGCCGGGCCTCGATGCCGACCGCCGATCTACTCGAACAGGCCGTTCGGGACCTCTCCGCCGCGTTCCCGGAATGTCGCGTCACCTACAGCGAGGTCGATTTCACAGGCCTCCTCCAGGTGAAGCACTGCGCGACTCCCGCGAAGCTCGACGATACTTCGGGAAAGACCGCCGACCTGTCGGCCGCGCCGGAGCTGCTCGCGACCATCCACCGCGTGGAGACGATCGTCCTCGGCGACACGCACGACGACGCGCTCACCCAGCCGGTCGCCGACAAGCTCGACGCGCTCGGCACCCGATCGATCGCCGGCATGCCCGTGCACCACGGCGCCGGGCAGTGCGGCTTCCTGTCCTTCGAGTCGGACCAGCCACGCGAATGGCGGGACTACGAGACCGAGACGCTGATCGCGGTCGCCGAGGCGCTCGCGTTCATCCTCAAGGAATCCGGCACCCGCGACCGCCTGAAGGTCGTGCAGAAGAAGCTCCACGAATCGGCCACCGCTCTCCTCGAGACGAACCGACAGCTCGAGGTCGCCACCCGCGAGGCCGAGAACTCCAATCGCGCCAAGAGCGTCTTCCTCGCGAACATGAGCCACGAGATCCGCACGCCCATGACCGCGATCCTCGGCTATGCCGACATCCTCGAAGAGTACTCGTCGGCGGGCGACCTGCCGGCGGAGTGCGACGAGGCGGTGCGGTCGATCCAGCTGAACGCGAGCCACCTGCTGCAGATCATCAACGACATCCTCGACATCTCGAAGATCGAGGCCGGCAAGCTCGAGGTGGATACCGTCGAGGTGTCGACCGGGCTCGTCCTCAACGAGATTCGCCAGGTGACCGAGGTCCGCATGAAAGAAGGCGGGATCGACTTCTCGATCGAGCTCGAATCGCCGATTCCGGCGCTCATCGAGACCGACCCGCTGCGCCTCAAGCAGATCCTCATCAACCTCATCAGCAACGCCGCGAAGTTCACCCGCGAAGGTGGCGTCCGCGTCGTCGCTCGTCACATCGCCCGCGTCGAGGGCCTCGAGCTCGGAGCCGTGCCGACTTCCGCGAGGGAGCCCGAGCACTGCCTCGAGATCGACGTCATCGACACCGGCGTCGGAATGAGCGAAGAGCAGGCCGCGCGCCTGTTCAAGCCCTTCACCCAGGCCGAAGCGTCCACCAGCCGCGACTTCGGCGGCACCGGGCTCGGTCTGTCGATCAGCCGCCAGCTCGCCGAGATGATGGGCGGCCAGCTCGTCCTGGTGCGCACGCGCCCGGGCGAAGGATCGACGTTCCGCCTCACGCTGCCGGCAGCCTCCGACGAGGGCCAGGTGATGCTGAGCACGCTCCCCGACGAGCGCGCCGAGGTGAAGGCGCCGGTCCGCACCGACGCCCAGCTCGATTGCCGCGTCCTCGTCGCCGAGGACAACATGACGAACCAGCGCATCATCCAGCGCCTCCTCGAGAAGGCCGGGGCCCACGTCGACCTCGCCATCAACGGCCAGGAAGCCGTCGAGCTCGTGCGCGCCTCCGCGGAATCGCCCTACGACGTCGTTCTGATGGACATGCAGATGCCCGTGATGGACGGCTACACGGCCACCCGCACGCTACGCACCTCCGGGGAAGAGCTGCCGATCATCGCCCTCACGGCGAGCGCGCTCGACACCGACCGGCGCAAGTGCCTCGCCGCCGGCTGCACCGAGCACGAGCCCAAGCCGATCGACCGCAACTCGCTCTTCAATGCGATCCTGAAGCAGATCTCCCCCTAGCGCAGCCGCATCCGACGGGCCTCTCCCGCAAAATCTCGGTAACCCTGTAAGCTCTCGCGCCTCCAAGTCAGGTACAGGGTGGAGGTCGGCGCAGGCCGGCCCGCGAGCGCAACCGAGAATCGCCCTGGGAGGCCGAGATGACGAAGAGCGCAGGGGGTAAAGGGTGGTGGAAGCAGGCGGCGTTGGTCGTCGTCCTGAGTGCGATCTTCCTGGGCAGCGCGGAACCCCGCCAGCCCTTGTGCCCGGACGCAGTCGTGGCCGCGCTGGACGGGCTCGAGTCGCGAACCTACCGGCTCACGGACCTCGAGGACGGCGACGAGACGCTCGCCTTTCGAGCGCAGGGCTCCTCGGATGTGGACGTCTACCTCTACGATTCCCGCGGCAAATTGATCGCCTACGACACCGAGGACCTCGCACGAGGCACGGTGCCTCTCGGCGACGCGACGGGAACGGGGCTCTACGCGATGGTGGTCAACCGCACCGCCGACGCCGCGACGGTCAGCCTTGAGCTTCGATAGTCCGTTTGCGGACCTCGTAAGCGCCCCGCTCGACCGGGGTCGACCTGGCTCAGGTACGCTTGAAGAGGTTCTTGGTCACGTACCAGGCGATCGTCGGGTTCTCCTTCAGACGACGCATGGAGTACGCGTACCAGGCTCGGCCGAACGGGATGTACACGCGCAGCCGGTGGCCCGCCGCGAGCAGGATGTCGCGAAGCTGGTGGTCGACGCCGAGCAGCATCTGGAACTCGTAGCGATCCTTGGGGACGTCGAGCTCGTGCAGGAGCCGGAGCGCATCCCAGACGACGCGCTCGTCGTGGGTGGCGATCGCGACCCGCCCGCCGTTTCGCAGCAGCTCCTCGACCAGAAGCGCGAAGTTCCGGTTGATGATCTCGCGATCCTTGTAGGCGATCTCCCGGCGCTCCTGGTAGATGCCTTTGCAGACGCGCACACTCGGTTTCAGGTCGCGCATCGAGATGAGATCGTCGAGGCTACGCCTGAGGTACGCCTGGATCACGAAACCGACGTTGTCGTAGTCTTCGCGGAGCCGGCGGTACAGTGCGAGCGTGGAGGACGTGACCGGCGAGTCCTCCATGTCGATCCGGACGAAGTTGCCGAGCTGCTTCGCGCGCTCGACGATCCGGCGGACGTTCTCGTAGCAGAACTCCTCGTCGAGGAGCAGACCCATGTGCGTGAGCTTCACCGAGACGTTCGAGTCGAGCTGGTCGCGATCGATCGCCTCGAGCGCTTCGATGTACTCGTCGGCCGCGCTGCCGGCTTCCTCCTTGGTTTTCACGAACTCCCCGAGGACGTCGAGGGTCGTGCAGGCGCCCTTCGCGACGAGCTTGCGCACCGTCTCGAGGGCCTGGTCGAGCGACTCCCCGGCGACGTAACGCGACGAGATCTTGCCGACGATCGGTCGCGGCACGATGGGGAGCGTCGAAACGATGAGGCGGTCGAGGATTCTCATGGTTCGGATGGGGCCGAGGAGCCGCGAAACGCGACGCTCGACCGCCGAGAATGTAGGTAAGGCCCTGTCGGATTGCAAGAATACGGCGATGGAATTCCCGGATCTTCTGCGAGAGATGCTCCCGGAGCTCGGCCTCGAGTGGCGCCGCCATCACCGGCGGGCCATCCGCCGGCGGGTCGTGCGGAGGATGGACGAGATCGGCCTTCGATCCTACGCCCGGTACCGGGACCGGCTGCGCGAGGATCCCGAGGAGCGCCGTCGATTCGCCGCCGAGCTGAACGTCACGATCACCCGGCTGTTCCGAAACCGCGACCGCCTCGCTCCGCTCCTCGACGCCGCCTTCGACCGCTATCGCCAGCGGACCGAAAGCCCGACGCCCTGTCGGATCCTCTCGTGCGGTTGCGCGGGGGGCGAGGAGCCCTACACCGTCGCCATCCTGTTCGATCTGTGGAACGCGCGGACCGCGGACGGGAATCTCCCGCCCCCCCGGATCACGGCCTGCGACATCGACGACCGGTGCCTCGAACGGGCCCGTCGCGCGATCTACTCCGGCACGTGCCTGCGCGAGATCCCGGCGCCGGTCCTCGCCTCGCACTTCGAGCCGGTCGAGAACTACGATTCACCCGCCCACCGACCGATCGAGCGCATCCGAAGGCAGGTGCGTTTCGTGCGCCGCAACGTGCTCGTCGACGGACCTCCCGACGGACCCTTCGATATCGTCCTCTGCCGCAACCTCGCGTACACCTACTTCGCCGAGGCGAAGCGCGTCGCGTTTACGGAGGAGCTGGCGACGTGCATGACTGCGGGAGCGGCTCTTCTCGTTGGCAGCTCGGAATCGATTCCGCCCCCGCGCGCGGGCTCGCGCCTCCGGACCGATCCGTCGGACTCGATGCTCGCGTGGAAGACTTCTTCGGCCGACCCGGCTGCTGACGGATGATGAGCACGACCCCGCCGATGATCACCGCGGCGGCGAGCGCGGTGCGTCCGGTGATGACCTCGCCGGCCAACGCCCACCCGAGCAGCACCGCCACCACGGGATTCACGAACGCGTAGGTCGCGGCGCGAGACGGGGCCACGTTTCGGACCAGCCAGCTGTACGCGCTGAACGCGACGAGCGAGCCGAATACCGCGAGGTAGACGAGAGCGAGGATCGAGCGGGTCGAGAACGCCCCGGGATCGAGCCGCGAGGTCTCTCCGGTGACGAGACCGGTCAGCGTCAGAAGCGCACCGCCCGCGACCATCTGCATGCCCGCGACCAGGACGGGCGAGGAGGCCGCCGGAAGCTTCCTCGCGAGAAGCGAGCCGTGCGCCCACGAGGCCGAAGCCAGGACGAGCACGAGGGCGCCGATCGGCCGCACCCCTTCGCCGCCCGGCAGGAGACCGGGCCCGACGAGGATGCCCACGCCGGCGAACCCGATCGCCAGGCCGAGCACGACCGATCGCGTGGGACGGATCGCGTCGCGGCCGAAGCTCGCGAGGATGACCACCCACAGCGGCTCCGTGGCGATCAGCAGCGCGGTCAGTCCCGAGGGAACCGTTTGCTCGGCCCAGACCACCGACCCGTTCCCGCCCAGCAGAAGGAAGCCGCCGATGATGAACGCCGACTTCCAGTGCGAGCCGCTCGGAGCGGCCGCGCCGCGCGATCGAGCGAACGCGTAGAGGATTCCCCCCGCGACGAGAAAGCGCGTACCGGCCATCAGGAACGGCGGCATCGTCTCGACGGCAAACCGGATGGCGAGGTAGGTGGAGCCCCAGATCAGGTACACCGCGGCAAACGACAGGATCAGCTTCACGCGGAACGCCGTGTCGAGCGCACCCGACGACCCTCCGCCCTTCGTGAATGTGCTCATCAGCTCGTCCTCTTCGCCGTCTTGCCCGCGCGGGCACGCCCCGATCGATCGCCGTTGCCCTGCGCGCGCGGCGCCCGTTCGGCGTCGACCTCGGTCTCCTCGAGCCGCACCGTCATCGTCTCCTTGATGGTGCCGAGCACGATCGTCGTCTGCGTCGAACGGATCAGCCCCGCCGCGCCGATCTTCTCGCGGCACAGCCGACCGAGCTCGCCCGTGTCGTTCGCGCGAACCTTCGCGAGATAGCAGTCCTCGCCGGCGATGTGGTGCACCTCCTGCACCTCCGCGATCTCGGCCAGGTTCTCGCCGACGTCCCACGATCCGTAGGCTTCGTCCGTCTTCACGTAGACGAACGCCAGAAGCCCGAGGTCGACCGCGGAAGGGTCAATGCGCGTCTCGTAGCCCTGGATGACCCCCCGGTTCTCGAGCTTCCGGATGCGCTCGAGCACGGCAGAGGGAGCCATTCCGACCTGTCGCGCGATCTCCGCGTTGGGCGTGCGCGCATTGAACTGAAGAATCTTCAGAATTTCTTTATCTTTACCGTCGATCATTCGTCGAATCCTCCAATATACTGCTGAACTGAATGCACTTACGCCAATTTACACCTCGATCGTTCGAATGACAACCTCGAATTTCGCGAGATCGCGGCAAGGAGGGCGAAGCGCCGACAGTCAGGGCATGGAGCGGCTTGAAGACGCCGGCAGGGACGCGGCGGGGCAGGGACAGGGCGGGGCTGAGACGCGGCGGAGCGCGGCTTACTCGTAGAAGGCCATGCTCGCGTAGGTTACGACCGAGCCCGTATCCGGCTCGACCGATTGCTCGTAACGAAGCAGCTCGCCGGCACCCGAATCGAGCAGCTCCATCATCGCGGTGATGGGCGCCGTTCCGCAGACGTTGCGCGAGTCCTCTTCCTGGGCGATGAACCGGAAGAACGAGCGACCGTCGAGCGTCTCGAGATGACCGAGGCTCGCACGATCCGCTTCCTCGATCCGACGGAGCTCGCCCTCGTCGGGAGCTTCCTCGGCCCCGAATCGCTTGCCGACGTGCGCGAGATCGACCCCCGCCAGGTACACGACCCGACGACCGAGCCGGCCGAAGGTCTCCCGGAGAGCCTCGAGGAACTCGACGTACTCGGCGCGCTCCGACGGCTCGCCGCCCGTCTCGACCGCGTCGTGCAGCGATCCCACCAGCACGGGCAGCATGCGCGGTCGCCGATCGGCCGGGTAGAGGTACCCGAGGAACAGCGCCTGGAATTCGATCGAATGCTCGATTCGATGGTTGAGCTCGTCTTCGAAGAGCGCGTCTCCGAAGCGCTCCTCGAGCGCGGCGAGCACCTCGATATCGCTCTCCACGGGGCCGAAGGGTGTGTCGTACCCGAGCCGCGTCAGCCCGAACGCCCGCTCCATCGGCTGATGCGAGGTGCCGAAGACCACGACGAGATCGGGTGCTTCGGTCGCGGACGCGAGCTTGTGGAAGGCGTGCGCCGAGCACACGCCTCCGCGGTCGAGATCGATATGTGGCGCGATGAGAGCCCGAAGGCGCTTGGAATCCCCGGCGGTCGCCTGGATGCTTCCCGGCCCCTCGGCGTGCTCGAAGTAGCTATCGAGCGCCTTCCGGCATTCGCTCTCGTCGGCGGGATAGGCGGCGCCGGCGTGCGCGGGCGCGCGGTGCGGTCCGTTCCGGAACGCGTCGAGCTGCGCCTGCCGATGGCTCTCGAAGCGCTCGCCCTCGAGGAAGAGCCCCTCATCGAGCTGAGACAGCACGGCTTCCAGGTCCTCGGCCGCGAGCGGACGACCCTGCACTTCCTGCACTTCCTGCTGGATCTCCTCCCGCGTGCGCGTGCCGTCGATCAACGTCAGGACGTGGAACAGCGTCGGCGGGACATCGATCACCTTGTCGGTGTAGCGAGCCGGATCGTGCAGACAGATCCACGTCTGGCCGTCTTTCTCATGCGGAAAGGCCTCGAGCCGTCGAAGCTTCGGACGCGCGTTCGCCTCCATCAGTCGGCCCCCTTCTCGAGGAGCCGCAGCTCGGCCGTCGCACCCGTTTCCGTCGTTTCGATCACCACGTAGCCACCCGCCGCGAGCATGCCGGTGTTGAGCACATCGGTCGATCCGAGCCGGTCCTGGCCGCGCGCCTCATGGATGTGTCCCGAGACGCAAACCGCCGGCTCGTGCTTCTCGATGAACCGGCGTACCGCCTCGCTCCCCACGTGCAGATCGGCGCCGACGCGGTCGACGTTCGTGTCCTTGGGAGGCGCGTGCGAGATCAGGATGAGGACGCGCACGTCGCCGACCTCTTCGATCGCCTTCGCGAGCACCGCCTCGATCTCCTCCTCGGAGAACTCGGTCGGGGTCCGGAACGGCGTCGGGTTGGAGCCGCCGACTCCGACGATGCCGATATCCTCGTAGCGCCGCCCGCGGCCGTGCAGGTCGATGCCCTCTTCCGCGAACCACTCCGTGGCATCGGAACGGTCCATGTTCCCGGGCTGGGCAAGCACGGGCGATTCGGTCTTCGACCGGATCTCGGCGACGATCTCGCGCGCGCGGTCGCGTCCCCCGTCATTCGTGAGATCACCGTGGATGATCGTGAGATCCGCCGACGCGAGGTCGGAAGCGATCTTCTCGAGATTCGCCGTCTGCTCGTGGATGTCACCGAGGACGAGGATCTTCATGACTCCTCCGCTTGGGGTTGCCGATGTCGTCGGTCGGTCGAATCGCCGACGGTTCAGCGGAGGGTACCATGACGGACGGCGCGGGCGATCCGGGATCCGGGATCGCCGAGGCCCGGGAGTCCGAGGGCGACGGGGCCGGATCCTACTGGCGGACCCACTTTCGCAGGGTCTCGAGGATCGTCTCGCGGCGGAACGGCTTCTCGACGTAGTCGTTCATGCCGACCTCGAGGCAGGTGTCGCGCCCGACCTCGAGAAGGTACGCCGTCACGGCGATCACCGGGATCGAGCACGTCAGCGGATTCTCGCGAATCTTGCGGGTCGCTTCGAGGCCGTCCATCTCCGGCATCTGCACGTCCATCAGAACGAGGTCGAAGTTCGGGTCGGACTCGATCGCCTCGACGGCGACCTTCCCGTTGTCCGCGAGCACGACATCGATGCCCTCGGAGCCGAGAATCATCTGGAACAGCTTCTGATTCAGCGGGTTGTCCTCGGCGACGAGGACACGGGTCGGACGGGGCGAAGCCTTCGGGGGCGTAGTCGGGCGAATCGCTTCGGATTCGAGCATGGAGGGGGGGACTCCAGGATCCGGCGGGGGGGTGAGCTAGAGGCAGGATGTGTGAAACACGCTCACCGGCAGCAGTGGCAGACGAGGATCGTCAGCCCTCCCAGGTAAACTTATCCCAAGATCTCACCCCGTGCGGTGTCCGAGTGAAAAAAACTATGGAAGGCAGGAGGGGCCAGGGCGCATCTCGATCGGTAGGATGTCCGGTCGAACCCGGAGGAACCCGAGCGTGACCCAGGAATCCGACTCCCGACCGAGCCCGACCGAGCCGACGCACCCGCCGGTTCGCAAGCGGGAGATCTTCGGGTGGGCGATGTTCGACTTCGCGAACTCGAGCTACACGACCGTCGTGATCACGGTCGTCTACGGCGCGTTCTTCACGAAGACGATCGTGCCCTCCGGGGGGCGGTACTCGTACTGGTCGGCGTCGATCATCGCGGCGACGCTCATCGCCCTCATGCTGTGCCCTTTCGTCGGCGCCATCTGCGACCGCGCCGGCCGGAAGAAGGTGTTCCTCGCGATCGCGGCCGGGGTGTGCGCGCTCTCCACCGCCGCGCTCGGCTTCGTCGGGCCGGGAGACGTCTGGCTCGGGCTCACCATCGTCGCGATCAGCAATGCGGCGTTCATGATCGGCGAATGCTTCTGTGCGAGCTTTCTCACCGATCTCGCGACGCGTGACAACATGGCGCGCATCTCGGGGATCGGTTGGGCGCTCGGTTACTTCGGCGGACTCGCGAGCCTCATCCTGGTGCAGGGCATCATCACCGCGAACCCCGATGAGGCCCCCGACCGCTACATCACGCAGAACCAGCTCGCGATGGTCGCCACCGGCGTGTTCTTCCTGGTGACCGCGATCCCGACGTTCTTGCTGGTCCGCGAACGGTCCCGGCCGTCTCCCGGATTCGAGCGTGCCTCGATCGGTCAGCTCTTCCGGTTCGGGCTCGAAGAGCTCAAGTCGAGCTGGCAGCTCGTGCGCGCGTACCCGATCCTGTTCCAGTTCCTGGTCGCGTTCCTCGTGTACATGGCCGGGCTGTACACGATCATCAGCTTCGTCGGGATCTACGCCGAAGGCGAGCTCGGCCTCACGCTGGGTCAACGCACGGTGATGTTCCTGGTCGTCCAGGTGAGCGCGGCCGCGGGCGCCATCGGCTTCGGCTTCGTCGAGCGAAGGACCGGCCCGAAGAACACGGTCCTGCTGACGCTCGCCTGGTGGTGCGCCGGTGTGCTCGCCACCTACTTCCTCGACGACATCGCTTCGATCTTCGGCGTCGAGCCGTCGACGGTGTTCATCGCACTCTCGCTCGTGATCGGCTCCGCGATGGGGGCCACGCAGAGCTCGAGCCGCGCGCTCGTCGGGCTGCTCACCCCCGAGAGCCGATCGGCGCAGATGTTCGGCTTCTGGGGATCGTTCGCGCGGCTCTCGGCGCTGCTCGCGATGAGTTACGGGTTCCTCGCCGATGCGGTCGGGCTGCGATCGGCCCTGCTGATCGTCCTCGCGTTCTTCGGAATCGGGGCTCTGATGCTCGCGCGCATCCCCATCGATCGAGGCATCCGGGAAGCCCGCGAAGCCGACGGCGCCTGATCGTCTCGCCGCGCGCTCGAAGCGTCCGGACGCCCACGAAAAAACGGGATGCCCGCCGGTGCGGACATCCCGTTTCGATTTCGATCTCTTGCGGATGCGAGACTATTCGCCGTAGACGATCGTCTTCGTCACACTGTAGAGGCCGAGCACGCTGAAGCTTTCGCTATCGACGTGGTGGACCTTCGTGATCCCGCCATTCTCCATGGCCGCCTTGATCGAGCAGTCGCCCTGCGCGAAGAAGATGATGGCCGTGGACTCCGCCTCACCGACCTTCGACATGCCGACGTTGTTGTCGACACCGGCGATCGGGCCACCGACGTTCGCCGTCACGAAAGCACCGTAGTTCGGCGCGCTGAACGGGACGACACATCCGGTCGCGGCCACCGCCACGACAACGAGGAGCGAGACAAGAGCTGCCTTCTTCATGGAGTTGTTCCTTTCGATCGTGAGTGAGTCCAGACTCGTTCGAACGACCGGACGGAGGAAGGGCGTGATGGCAGGCCCCAACCGCCAGGTTCGACCTATCGCGGAGCATAACAAAGGCCCGTGAAGCCGCGAAAACGCTCGCTGGGCGCGGTAAGGGCGGCGACGGGAGCCGTTTGCCGACGCTTCGCATCGCGCGAGCGCGGCCGATACGATAGCCTACGGGTCGCCATGGAACGCCCCGTCCCCCATCACGAGCTCGAGCTCGACGAAGACACGCTGCGAAGGCTCCTCGACGAAGCCTGTTCACGCATCGTGGAGCACGTGCGCACGCTCGGCGATCAGCCGGCTCAGAACACCGCGGGCGGGCTCGATCTGGCGAGGCGGCTCGCCGAGAACGCTCCCGAGACCGGGACCGGATTCGAGGGGCTCCTCGACGACCTCTTCGAACGAATCGTGCCGGTCAGTCTCAACACGGCCGGGCCGGGCTATCTCGGCTACATCCCGGGTGGCGGCCTGCTGCAATCGGCGGTCGCCGATCTCATCGCGGGCGCGATCAATCGCTACGTGGGCGTGTGGCTTCCTGCGCCCGGCCTCGCCCAGCTCGAGCTCAACGTCGTTCGGTGGCTCGCTGAGATGACGGGCCTCCCCGAGGGAACGACCGGCTTTCTGACGACGGGCGGCTCGATCGCGAACCTGTGCGCGATCGTCACGGCGCGCATCGACCGACTCGGAGAGAGCTTCGGCAACGGGACCCTCTACGCGTCCGACCAGGTGCACCACTCCGTGACGAAGGCGGCGCGCATCGCGGGCATCGCCCGGGATCGAGTGCGCGCCATCCCCACCGATGAGCATTTCCGGATGCGCCCGGCCGAGCTCGAACGCGCGATCCGCGAGGACGTCGATCGCGGGCTGACGCCATTCCTCGTCGTCGCGAGCGCGGGGACGACCAACACCGGATCCGTGGACGACCTCCCCGAGATCGGAAGGATCGCACGAGATGCCGGCGCGTGGTTCCACGTCGACGCGGCGTACGGTGGGTTCTTCCATCTCACCGAGCGGGGACGCACCGCCCTCGCGGGGATGGGCGACGCCGACTCGCTCGTCGTCGACCCGCACAAAGGCCTGTTCCTCCCCTACGGAACCGGGGCCTTGCTCGTCCGGGACGGGTCGACGCTTGAAGCCGCGTTCGAAGAGACGGCGGACTACATGCCGCCCGCATCCGACACGTCCGGCCTCGTCAGCTTCTCGTCGATCTCGCCGGAGCTCTCGCGCGACTTTCGCGGGCTACGCCTCTGGCTCCCGATCAAGATGCACGGTGTCGACGCCTTCCGTCGCGCCCTGGACGAGAAGCTCGACCTCGCCCGCTACGCCGCCGAGCGCCTGCGCAAGATCCCCGGCATCGAGATCGTTGCGGAGCCGGAGCTCTCGATCGTCGCCTTTCGCGCCGCAGGCCCGGACGACGGGCCGACCCGCTCGCTGCAGAAGCGCATCAACGCCTCCAAGCGCGTCTTCGTCAGCTCGACGAAGCTCCGCGGTCACCAGGCGATCCGCATCTGCGTCCTGTCGTTCCGGACCCATCGCGACCGGATCGACGAGATCCTCGACCTGATCGAGAGCGCGATGGGCGAGCTCGGGTCGTCGTGAGCGTCGGTTCGGGTGAGCCCATGAGCGCGAAGAGCTGGCTGCTCTCGACCGCAATGGACGGCGTGGGACTTCGATCGGGGGAGCAAGTGAACCCACAATGGCGAAGAGCGGATCGTCATGAGCAAGATGGACGTCTTTGACATCGCCGTTGTGGGTTCAGGTGAACCTATGATCGCGAAGAGCGGGTCGTCATGAGCAAGATGCACGATTTTGACATCGCGATCATAGGTTCAGGCGCCGCCGGTCTACTCGCTTCGGTTTCGGCTCGGGGGGCGATCGATTCTCGGGGCGGGGTTCGGGAGGCGGCTTCGGATGCGCCTTCCGTGGTGTTGATCGACTCGCAAGAGAAGCCGGGGAAGAAGATCCTCATCTCGGGGGGTGGCAAGTGCAACCTGACGAATGTGCGGGTGACGGAGGAGGACTTCGCGCCGCGCGGTTCGAAGGTCGTGCGCAATCTGCTCCGGGAGTTTCCGCCCTCGTCGATCGTACGCATGGTGAATGACGCGGGTATCGAGACCTTCGAGGAGCCCCTCGGCAAGATCTTTCCGCGGCCGCCTCATCGCGCGCGAGCGATCCTCGATGTGCTGCTCGGGGCGGCTCGGCGCGCCGGTGTCGCGATGCGGTTCGGTCATCGCGTCGAAGCGATCCGGCCGCTCGACGGCGGCGGCTTCTCGATCGACGATCGGATTCGGTCGCGCGCGATCGTCCTGGCGACGGGCGGACGGTCGATCCCGAAGACCGGATCGGAAGGGTTCGGGCTGGAGCTCGCCGCATCGCTCGGCCATCGGCTCGTGACTCCTCGTCCGGCGCTCGTGCCGATGACCTCCGAACGCCCTTCGGGGCTCTCCGGTCTCACGCTTCCGGCCATCCTGTCGGTTCGCGATTCCGGGGACGGCAGCGAGATCGCGCGCTCCGCCGGAAGCCTGCTGTTCACGCACGCGGGCGTCACCGGGCCAGTCGCTCTCGATGCTTCCCTGTGGCGAGCGCGTGCCGGCGGATCCGCACGCGTGGAGGCCGACTTCTGGTCGCTCACCGACCCGGATGGCGTGTGGGGCGACTACCTCGAGCTGCCCAAGCCTCCGGGAGCCTGCCTCGCCGAACCGCCCCGGCGCACCGAGCCGGCGGGAGTCGAGGACTTCATCGTCTCGGCCGTGAAGCGAAATGCCCGCCAGGCTCTCGCGACCGCCCTGACGACGCGGCTTCCCCGCGCGCTCGTCGATCACTTCGTCCAGGAGGCCGCCGGCCCGCTCTCCGGCCTCACCCGAGACTCGCGTCGCGAAGCCGCCCGCTCGGTGGTGTCGATCGATCTCGGCATCCGCGGCGACGAAGGTTTCCGCAAGGCCGAGGTGACCGCGGGGGGTGTCCCCCTCGAGGAGCTTCGGAGCCGGACGCTCGAGAGTCGGATCGTCCCTGGCCTGCACTTCTGCGGCGAGGTCGTCGACGTCACGGGCCGCCTCGGCGGCTTCAACTTCCAGTGGGCGTGGTCGAGCGGCTTCGTCGCGGGCAAGGGTGCGGCGGCGACTCTCGACGCAGGCGACTAGCTCGGGCGGGCCTTACTCGCGCGGAAGCTCGCGGTCCGGTCCGCCGACCTCGGCCGCGCTCTCGCGCCTCGGCTCGTCCCCGTCGCGCACATGCCGGAACACCTCGCGGACGTCCTCCGGGAACTTGCGATCCTCGGAGAGAAGCCAGTCGAGGTAGCCCGGGTGCTCGTCGGCGACTTCCCGCACGAGCTCGCCCCGGTACTTCCCGAAGTTGAACGCGACGCGATCTCCCTTCCAGATCAGCTTGCCGTGCGTGTCGACGAAGTCGCGTCGGCCCGGGTTGCACAGCTCGTCGAGCTCCTCGGGATTCGCCGGGAGATCCTCGTAGCGCTCGAGCTGGCCGAGCAGCACGCGGTACGTGGCGCGGATGTCCGCCTCGGCGCTGTGCGCGTCCTCGAGCGCCTCGCCGCAGTAGAACCGGAGCGCCGCATCGAGGTTTCGCGGCTCCCGCTGATGAAAGATCGTCAGCGCATCGACGATCGAGCGATCGCGGATCGAGAACTCGACGCCCGCCCGTTCGAACTCGGCGATCAGGAGCGGCACGTCGAACCGCGTCACGCCGAAGCCGCCGAGATCACAATCGGCGAGGAAGTCGGCGAGGCTCGCGGCCACCTGCGCGAAGCGCGGTTCGTTCGCGACATCTTCGTCGCTGATGCCGTGCACCTCGAAGGCCCCGCGCGGGATGGGTACCCCCGGGTTGAGGCGGCGAGTCTTGAGCTCCTCGCTCCCGTCGGGATGCACCTTCAGCACCGAGATCTCGACGATTCGATCCTCGGCAGGGTTCGTTCCGGTGGTCTCCAGGTCGAAGAACGCGAGCGCTCTCCTGAGACTCAGTTCCGCCATCGTTCGCTCCTCCCCTCGGTCGGGTGCGGCCTTCCTACTGGCGACCGCCCCGACGGTTCCACCACTGCTGCCATTCGCCCGAGCCCTGCGGCGGACGCTCCGTGTACGCCGCGCGGAGCCGGGCACGCGCCTTGGCCCCGTGCACCGGATGGTCGATGAGATCGATCAGCACCGGAATCGCCTCCCGCGCCCCGAGGTCGAGCATCGCGGCCGCCACCGAAACGCGGATCGACCCGTCGACGCCTTCCGCATCGAGGATCTCACGCAGCTGCGGAAGCGCCGTGCGATCGCCCAGCATGCCGAGCGAGCGCGCCGCCGAGATGCGAAGCACCACGCTCGCGTCCTGCATGGCGTCACGCAGAGGCTGAACGCCGCGTGGATCTCCGAGATCGCCCAGCACGCGCGCGTGAATCGACCGCTCGGCGCCGCCCTTCGCGAGCTCCTCCGCGAGGAAGGGCAGGACGCGGTTGGCCGGATACTTCGTGAGCGCGAGCGCGCAGTCGTTCCGCGCTTCGGCATCGAGATCGCTCCGGATCAGCTCGAACAGATGCGGCAACGCCGCCGGATCCGCATGGTTCGCGAGTGCGAGAGCGACCTGCATGCGATCCATCGGACCCAATCCCGACAATCGCACGCGATCTCGCTCGCGGTCCACTCCGAGCGCGCGTTCGAGGCTCGACCGAATCGCGTAGTCGCCCGCCTTGCCGAGCGCGGTCGTGAGGACGCTCACTCGCTCGTCCGCGGGCTCGTCGCGCAGCCGTCGGATCGCGTCCGCACGAAGGACCGGGCTCCCGCGCAGCAGCAGCTCCGCGATGAACCAGTTCCGGTCGGGCGCAGCGCCGGGAAGATACCGATCGAGGATCGCCCGCTCCTGATCCGGCGAGAGCGTCGTGAGGTCGGCGGCGAGCAGCGCCGTACGGGCCACGTCGTCCACGTTATCGGTCAGGATCAGCAAGTCGCGAAGAGCCTCGGCTCGCTCCGTCGAGTCGCCGTAGCGCAGAGACTCGACGAGACCCTCGTAGTACTCGGTCGCCGCCTCGAGGCCACGTTCCGGGTTCACGGTCCGGATCGAGCGAATGAGCATGTTCCGAAGCGCCTCGAAGCCGAGGTAGAACATCCGCCGTTCGATCACGTCGCCCGAGGGTCGCAGGAAGATGTGCTGCGGCACTTCGGGGTACTCGGGCGTCAGGAACCTCGCCGCGATCGGTCCTTCCGCCGCCATGTGATCCTCGCACGTCACCGACCCGTACTTCGGGCAGATGTCGCCGACCTTCTCCGAGTGCCGGAAGGCCGAGCTCAAGACCGGAATCGTGTGCGCCGCGAGCTGCCAGATCCAGGGCTGACGGTAGGTGTTGACCGCCATGTACTCGTTGGCGACCTCGCCGTCCATCGTCATGAAGATGAAAGCCGGAAGGTTCTCCTCGATCGAGCGATCGAGCGCCACCGCCATGTTCGGCACCCACTTCACTCCATCCGGCTCGAGCCCGGACGCGGCGCGCATCTCCACGCGCAGTGGTCCCGGGATGCGCGTCTCATCCAGGTGCACGACCTGGCGGTGCGGACGGAAGCCCGGCGCGTTCACCTCGAGCAGGAAGGTCCCGAACGCCACCGAATCGAGCAGGAAGCTGCCGGCGGCGGTCGACGTCGCGGTGAAGCCCTGCTCCTGTTCGGGCGAGGACCACGTGAAGTGAGCGATCGGGTTCGCGACCGGCGCGAGCCGTGCCGAGGCGCCCTCGATCGGGCTGCCGTCGGCCGCGCTCGTGACGCGTCCCGTGAGTCCGATGCCGCGGGTCAGCGTCGCGTCGACCTCGATCGAATCGACTCCGCTCGGGACGACCATCGGACCGAACACGTGATCCGGCCATCCGGCCATCGAGATCTGGAGCGAGTACGGCTGATCGTGAGCGAGACCTCGCAGGCGGATGTCGCCGTCGGCGCCGCTGCGAGCGTTGATGTTGTCCGTGCCGCGGGTCGGAAATCGCCGCAGGTCGAGCGGGTAGACGAGCCCGGGAGCGTCCGCCACCGGCGCGCCGTTCTCGTCGCGCAGGCGAATGCGAATTGCCGCCCCTTTCCGCAGCCGGATCTCACCGGCATCGATCGTCGAATCCGCTCCCGCCGGCAGCGATCGATCGGCAACGCGATAATCGCCGGCCCGGATCACGAACTGGACCTGACCGCCCGTCGCGGCCATGCCGCCGAGCTCGAACGAGCCGTCCTCGCCGCTGACCGCCGTGGCCATCCCCGAGATGAGGCGACCGTCGGCGATCGGCTTGTCCGTCGCGTCGTCGACGAGGCGCCCCGTCACGGCGAAACCGGCCGGAAGCTCGAGGCGGATCGGCTCCATGCCGGCCTCGACGCGAACGCCGACCGCGACCACCGCGAAGGTCTTGGCGCGAATGCGCACTCCCCACTGTCCGGGGGTCAGATCCGGGAACCGGAACGTGCCGTCCGCGCCGGTCTGCGTCGTCGCCACCACCGGGAACGATCGGTCGCGAATCTCCAGGAGCTCGACCGAAGCGGAGCTCACCGGGGCACCGTCGACCGCGGCCACGGTCACGCCGGCGAGAGCGACGGTCTCGCTCGATGCCGTTGCGGTCGCCGCGTCCTGAGCGAGTGCCGAGCCATGCGCCGCCAGCGCGAGCCAGGCGAGGGAAAGGACGAAGAGCACGAAGGCTCGGGGAGTACCCATGGTGAGAAAACCTCCTGAGGGGCCGAATCCAGACCGCGCATTGTATACGAGGGACTCCGGCGGGTGAATCAAGTTTCCCCGGGCGCGGGCGACCCGGTGGCGGGCACGGCGGGGAAGCGCAGCTCGACGCGTGTTCCGCGATCGGGTTTGCTCCGTACGCGCATCTCTCCCTGGTGCTCGTCCATGATCTGCTTCGAGATGATCAGGCCGAGCCCGGTGCCCTTGATCTTGGTCGTGAAGTACGGCTCGAAGATCTTCTCCATCTCCTCCGCACCCATGCCTCGACCCTCGTCCTCGACGCGCACGCACACCTCGCGACGCTCGGCGCGGTACTCGCTGCGAATCGACACGCTGCCCGTGCGCCCTTCCATGGAGTCGATCCCGTTCTGCACCAGGTTCGCGACCACGCGCTTCACGTGCTCGGCATCGCACTGGATGAGCGGGATCCCCGGACCGAGATCGGAATCGAGCCGCACGCCCTCGGGGAGCCCCTCCGAGTACAGTCCGAGCACGTCCTCGAGGATCGAGTTGATCCCCGTCGGCGTGAGCTTCGCCGGACGCAGCCGGTAGAAGAACGAGAAGTCCGAGACCAGCGTCTGCAGACTCTCGACCGACGTGAGGATCGTCTTCGTTCCCTTCTCGAACATCGGGCCGAAGTTCGGGGATCCGTCCTGGAAGGCCGCGCGCAGCTGCTGCGTGCTGAGGCGGATCGGCGTCAGCGGATTCTTGATCTCGTGGATGACCTTCTCGACAGCTTCCTTCCACGCGAGAAGCTTCTTGGACTGAATGAGCTGCGTGACGTCGTCGAACACTACCACCTTGCCGAGCGACTCACCGTGCTCGTCCGAGAGCGGCGTGACGCGCAGCGCGAGCGTTCGCTTGCCCTCCGGCAGTCGGACGTCGATCTCGTCGACGGTACCGGGCCCGGCCCCGTTCGCGCGATCCACGAAGCTCCGGATCTCGGCGAGCCCAGCGTCCTCGAGCACGGCGGCCATCGATCGGCCCTCGACCGACTGAGAGTCGATGCCGAGGATCTCCCCGGCGCGCCCGTTGAACGTCGTGACGCGGCCGTCATCGTCGAGCGACAGCACGCCGGTACCGACGCTCTCGATCACCGTCACGAGGTAGTTCTTCAGCTGCGTGACGTCTTCTTCCGAACGGCGCAGCTCCTGCGTCCGGTCCGAGACCATCTTCTCGAGATTGCGGCTGTACTGCTCGATCTCCTCCTTCGACTGCCGGAGCTTGCGCACCATGCGGTTGAAGATCGTCGACATCTCTCCGAACTCATCGCCGCTCTTGACCGGCAGCTCCTGCTGGAGATCGCCGCCTCCCGCCGCCCGCATCGCGCGGAAGACGGACTTGAGCGGCGCGATGACGATCCGGCTGATCAGCAGGTTCAGCAGCAGGAGCAGGATGATGAAGGTCGATGCGATCAGCCCCATGAAGATCAGCTGCGTTCGCGCCTTGCTCCGCTCGACGGCGGCGATCGAGTAGCCGATCTGCAGCACTCCGTACGGCACTCCCGCGGCCTCGAGTGGCTTCGTCAGGACCAGCGCCGCCCCCTCGGGGAGCTGACGTCGCTCGAACTCGGGGGCTCCGGAGATGCGCGCAACCTCCTCCGCGAGCGGCGGCGAGTCCTCGTCGAACTCGAAGGCTTCCTCACCCGAGCCGATGATGCGGGTCGGCTCGGATCGACGGCGCAACAGGACGCGAGGCGCGCGCGCGCCCGGCGCGTCGAGAACGCCCTCGCGCTCGACCGCGCCCCGGACCAGGGCCTCGCGCAGCACCTCGTCGACCGTCGCACTTTCGGTCGTCGCGAACAGACCGCCCTCGGGGTCGACGATCCGCACGTACCGGATTCCCGGATCTTGCAGCACCAGGTCTTGCATCGTGAGCGCGAGGCTCTCGTCGGAGGCCGACTCTCCCAGCAGGTCGTAGATCAGCCGGTTGCGATACACCTGCTCGAGGTTGCCGAGCACGTTCTTGTTGAACTCGAGGAGCTCGTCCAGCTGGTTCTGGAGGAACGGATAGAGGATCAGGAGGAACACGCCCACGATCAACGCGAACACGCCGACCAGCGTGAGGTTGACCTTCCAGTTCAGGGCCAGGTTGCGGTAAAGGCTCAATCCTCGAGATCCTTGAACAGGGTGCGCGCACCTTTGTGGAGCTTGACGATGACTCCCTTCTGCGGAGGATCGCCGAAGCGGTCGAACGTGATGGTTCCCGTCACGCCTTCCCACAGCCCGAGCGCGATCGCACGACGCAGCCGATCCCGCGTATGGGCGACGCCCGACGTGAGATTACGCTCGGTGAGATTCCCGAGGTTCGACAGTGCGTGCGCGATCACCGAGAACGCATCGTACGCGAGCGCGGCCCGTCCCCCGTTCGGCTCGGTGCCGTAGCGCTCCACGTACAGATCGCGGAAGGGACCGCCCGAGAACCAGTGATCGGCGTGATAGACCGGACGCGACGGAGGTTTGCGCTTGAACAGCAGCTTGTTCGACCACGAGTCGCCGCCCAGCAACGTCGCGCGCAGCCCGATCGTCTCGGCCTGCTCGGCGATCAGCGACGCGTCGATGAACGAGCCCGGCACGAACAGGACATCGGGATCGAGCTCTCGGATCGCGCGAAGCTGCCGGCGGAAGTCGGTCTCGAGTGGACCGTAGTAGAACCGCGTCACATCGCGCGTCGAATCGCTCTCGCGGAACGTCTCGTCGAAGGTGTCCGCGAGGTTGACGCTGTACGGTCGGCTCACGTCGTAGAGCACTGCGGCGCTCTTCGCCTTCAGATCGATCCGCGCGCACTCCGCGAGGAAGCGTCCCATCACCCGGTCGTTGTGGCACACGCGGAAGATGAACTCCCGATTGCGTCCTGTCTCGGGATCCATCGTGAGGTCGAGGACGGTCGACACGTTCGACACCATCGGGATCGAGTGGATCTGGGCGAACTCCGCGATCGACTGGGAGAGCCGGCTCGCATTGCTGCCGACGATCGCGAGCGCCCCGGCACGGCTCGCCTGGCGCGCCGCCTCGCGAACATCCTGCGGATCGCTCCCGGTGCGGTACTCGAGCACCTGGAGCTCGCGGACCGGGCGGCCCACGCGCTCGCGCCAGTCCTCGACAGCGAGCCGGACACCGCGGTGCGATTCCTCTCCCGAGATGCCGAATCGCCCGTAGACGGGAAAGATCGCCGCGATCTTGAGGGCCCCCTCGAGCGGCGCCTCGGGCAGGGGATCGACGACCGGCGCGGTGACGGTCGTCGGCGACGCGGCCGGGGTCGGCTCGCCTCCGCAGGCGACGAGGAGGCAGCCCGCGAGCGCGAGGAGGATCGCCTGGCGGCACCGACGCATCGGCAGGGGTCCGCGGAAACCGAGGCAGGAAGAGGGCATACGGTATCCTAGCCCGCTCGGCCGGGGAGGCTCAACCCCCGGGGATCCGTCGCCGGGCGGCGGTTCGGATTCCTTGAGCGATCGCAGGCTCACGGGTTACGATGGTGTGTCCGGCCCAAGGGAGCCAGGATCGCGCCCCGCTCCCGGTAGAACGGCCCGAGAAGAGCGTGCTCGGAAGCCACGAGCACGACCAAGGAATCCAGCAGCCCATGCGACGACCAGCGAACCTCCTCTCCCCAGGCGCTCTCTTTCTTTCCTGCGCGATCCTCGCCGCCCTGTTTGTGGCGATCGGATTCTCCTCGCACGCCGACGATACCTTCGTCGACGAGTGGACCCTCCGACAGATCGAAGAAGCGCTCGGCACCCCGGCCTTTGAGGTCCTGTCGCTCGGCGCGCAGACGAAGCCGGAGCCGATCGAGCTCGAGATGTCGACGGACCGACTGGCTCTCGACGGAGCCTCGCGCGAGCCGGCCCGGATGTCGATCCGGCCGCACTCGCTGCGCGCCCACGACTTCCGCGTCCTCGTGCAGACCGAAGACGGGGAGATCGTCGAGCAGGAAGTCCCGCGCTCGCGAACGTATCGCGGTGCGCTCACCGACAACGGTCGGATCGCGGACGTCGCAGGCCACGTCGACGAGGACGGCCGACTCACCGCTGTCGTTCGCTACCCCGACGGCGAGATGCTCGAGCTCGCGCCCGCCGACCGGCTCGTCCCGGGAGTCGATCCGAGGGTGCACGTGCTGGCCCCCGCGCTCGCGATGCCCGGCACCCACGCGGGACGATGCGCGAGCACCGAGCTTCCGCCTCCCGCAGAGCAGTCGTGGCAGGGCGCCGCGCCCCCGGTCGCGGCGAGCGGCCAGTCCACGGAGATCTGCGATATCGCGTTCGATTGCGACCGAGAGTTCTACGAGCTGAACAACCGCAGCATCGCGAACACCGTCCGCGACGTCGAGTCGATCATGAACGGCGTCGACGTGATCTTCGAGCGAGACATCGCGATCGTCTACGAAGTCACGACGATCCTCGTGCGAACCGCCGAGCCCGATCCGTACACGACGATCGAGCCGAACGACCTGCTCGAGGAGTTCCGGTCGGAATGGAACGGCAACTTCTCCGCCATCCGCCGCGACGTCGCTCACCTGATGACGGGCAAGCCGCTCCTCGGCTCCGCGATCGGGATCGCGCGCGTCTCGACCATTTGCAACCGAAGCAACGCCTACGGCCTCTCGCAGTCGCGATTCTCGCCGCTGCTGACGTCTCGCGTCGCGCTGACGGCCCACGAGCTCGGTCACTGCTGGAGCGCCGTGCACTGCGAAGGAAGCGACTGTCGCATCATGTGCGCTTCCCTCGGTGGCTGCAGCGGCGACCTCTCGCGGTTCGGCCTCCAGTCGAGCCAGGCGATCGCGGCGTTCCGCGACTCGCGCTCCTGCCTCGAGACGCTGGTGCCGCCCGCCGATCCGCCGTTCGTCGATACCTTTGCCGACAACAACCTCGACCCGGCTCTCTGGAGCTTTGTCGAGGGAGCGAGGACCAGCACCGCCGGCGGACCGAAGCCCTCCGAGCCGCGCGCCCTGAATCTCGACGCGAGCGGATCGGGTGACTTCCGCGACGACGAGATCCGCAGCAACACGATTTCGCTCGGCGCGGCGCCGAACGCCTACGCTTCGTACTTCTTCAATCACGACGGCGTCGAGGCAGGGGAAGCGCTCGTGGTCGAGTACTTCTCGGTCGTAAACCGATGGGAACCGCTCGATCGTCTCGTCTCGGACGGGACCGACCCGGCGTTCTACCGGTTCCGCGGGTTCGAGCTTCCGCCCTTCGCCCGGCACGACGGATTCCGGATCCGTTTTCGCGCCGAGGTCGACCAGCGCAACGACGACTGGTTCGTGGACGACGTGCGCGTGTGTCCTTCGCCGATCCGCGTGACCCTCACCCCCGAGCGAACGACCATCCGTCCGGGGCAGAACCTGATCTTCACGGCGCGCGTCGAGAACACGACGAACGAACGCCACCCGTACACGGTGTGGCTCGATGCCTTCCGATCGGACGGCAAGCCCTTCCAGGGGAATCCCGTCTTCGGTCCGCGCTCCGGCTTCCTCCGGGGCGGAAGGGTTCTCGAGCAGCGCGTCCCGCTGCGGATTCCCTCCGACGCGCCGCCTTCCGGCCCGCACCTGCTGCGGCTGGTTTCCGGCGAGGACGGGGCGCCGTGCGCCGTCTCTTCGTTCGAGGTCACGATTGTCCGCTGAGCCGCCCGCCGAGAAGGAACCGCGGCAGGAGAATCCAGGGCCCTCCCGGGGCAAACCCGGCGAGCCCGGTCCGGTGAAGGTCTTCCTCGACCCCGGAAGCCACCTGGTTTGCGCCTGTGGCCGTACGGGCAGCCCGCCCCTTTGCGACGGCTCTCACGTGGGGACCTCCGAGAGCCCCGTGGAGTGCGTGGTGAAGGGCGAGCCGTTCCGGGTCGCCTGGTGCACGTGCGGCGCGACGGGGCGAGCTCCGTACTGTGACGGCTCTCATCGAGGCCCCGGCGATCCCGGTCGAGGAGCCCGCTCATCGGGCTAAGCCGCCCTAACAGCTCGACTTCCGATCTGTCCGGGCCCGGTTCCCGTCGGGTAAGCCATGGGGCCCGAATGACTTGTCGGCCACGTAAAATGGGCTTAGAATAGGCGTCTTCGTCGATGAAGGAGCCCAGGTGCGGCCCCGATCGACGTCGCGTTTCCGCACCCGGCTCCGGAGAAGGCCATACGGGATCGCCCTGAACCGATGAAACGACCGCTCCTGTCCACGTTGCTGCTCCTGCTCGCGATGATCCTCTGCGCGACCCCTGCGAGCACCCAGTCCGCGTCCGGACAGGACAAGCGGGCCGCCCAGGGAGCCAAGGCTCAGGCCGCCAAAGCCAACCAGGCCAACAACAAGCAGGCGAACGCGGCCAAGGCCAACCGCCCGGCTGCGGCCAAGGGCCCCGTCCGTCGCGCCCTTCTCGTGGGCGTCGAGACCTACTCCCGCAAGGATTCGGGCTGGACTCCTCTGACCGGCCCGACCGCCGACGTCGCCGCGCTCCGACAGGTCTTGATCGACCGCGCGGGATTCTTACCGGAAAACATCCGCGTCCTTCGCGACAAGCAGGCGACCCGGGCCAACATCCTCGGCTCGATGCGCAAGCTCGTGGACGACGCGTCGAAGAACGACGTGCTCCTCTTCTACTTCTCGGGCCACGGCTCGCAGCTCGCGGACGACAACGGCGACGAGAAGGGGTCGGACGGCCTCGACGAGACCCTCGTGCCGCACGACGCCGTGAAGAAGAACGGCGAGCGCAACGATATCCGTGACGACGAGGTCGAGCGCTTCATCGCGCGCGCCAACCAGAAGACCAACCACGTGGTGCTGGTGTTCGATTGCTGCAACTCGGGCACCGTGAGCCGCGGAAGCAACGACAGCAAGAAGAAGCCGAAGTTCATCGAGCGCTTCGTGAAGGGCGACGAGAAGGACATGACCGAGCGCGGCTTCGCCGGCAAGCGCCTCTCGAACAACTCGGGCGGCGCGGCCCGATCGATCGTGCCGGCCGAAGCAAAGTTCACCGACGCGCTCCACTTCCCGAAGACCCTCAGCTACGTGCAGCTCGGCGCCTGCCGCTCGCACCAGACCGCGGCCGAGATCAGCCTGCCGACCGCAGACGGCGAGAAGCGCGTGCACGGGATCTTCACCTACTCGCTCGTGAAGCAGCTCCACGACGTGGAGACCGGCTGGACCTACAAGGATCTGAACAACGAGGTGCGTGCCGCGGTGCGTGAAGTGCGCCCCTCGCAGACGCCCGTCATGATGGGCAACCTGGCCAACCGGTCGCTCTTCGGTGGCGGCATCGTCCCGGACGAGCCCTTCTACACGCTCGCTCGCGACGAGAAGGGCGGGTTCCAGCTTCTGGCCGGCCTCGTCAACGGCGTGCACCAGGGAAGCGTCTTCCACGTGATGCCGCCGAGCGCCACCGAGGATGACCCGTCGGTGCGCCTGGGCCGCATCCGGACCACCAAGGTGTCGGCCAACCGATCCGAGATCGAGTGGATCCAGAAGAAGCCCTCGGTGGACAAGATGAAGCGCGGTCGATTCCGCGCCTTCGAGTCCGAGCGAGGCACCGACGCCCCGAAGCTGCGCGTGGCAATCCGAGAACCGCAGACCTTCAAGAAGGAGCTGATCGAGGAGCTCGGCGGGCTCATTCGCGAGCAGTACGACATGAGGCTCGTCGCCGATCTCGAGGACGCGCACCTGATCGTCCGCCGCACGAAGCGGGACAAGATCGTCCGCCTCGAAGCGAGCCATTCCGACGGCACGCCGCTTCCGGTGTCCGTGCGCACCGACGGCAACATCCCGTTCTTCGTGAAGAAGCTCGCCGCGCTCGCCGCGCGCCACCGGGTGCTCTCGATTCGCAAGGAAACCAGCCGTTCGCTGTGCATCGATGCGGACGTGATCCGACTCGACAAGCGCAAGAAGCCGATCGGACCGCCCGAGCTCGACGACATGACCGGCATCCCCACGCTGCCCGTGGGTCAGAAGTTCGCGTGCCAGATCAAGAACTGCTCGGATGTCCCGGTCTTCACGTCGCTCCTCGTGATCTCGCCCGACGGCCAGATCGCGGTGGTGTGGAAGACTTCCGAGGACGAGCCGATTCCGCCCGGCCGCGTCCGCGAGTCGCCGCCTTTCACGACCTACATCTCGAAGAACGCCGAAAATTTCTACCGCGTCGCTCCCGAGGTCTTCCGGTTCGTGGTGACCACCGAACCGCACGACCTGAGCAATTTCGAACAGAAGGCCGTCACCGAGATGCGCCCCACGCGCGGTGCCGAGCGAGGCTTCACGTCCGAGCCCGAGGGAACCCTTTCGGGCAAGGAGCGGCTCGTCGACTCCTGGATGACCGTCACGCTCGAGATCCAGACGACGAAGGAGTCGTAGGGACGCCCGCACGGCGGCCGACGAGCCATCGAACGGGGCCCGTGGGGCAAGGATTTACCGGGTAAAACGGGCTTGGCGAATGCCGCCTTTGGGGTATGCTGGCGAGCCGCCGTTCCGGCACACGCTCTGATCCACGAGAATCGAAACTGAGGGTGAATCATGAAGCAGAAGGTCCGTCAGGGGAGGAATCACCGGGGACGCCGACACGGGCTCGTGTTGACGTTGGCCTTGCTCGTGCTCGTCGCGTGCACCGGCAACCCGATCATCGACACCGCGCTGAACATCGGCAAGAACATGCTGAAGGCGGCCGTGTCGAGCGCCGTACCGGGATACAAGGACGATCTCTCGAAGCTCGTCGAGGCCCTGGTCGCCGTGCCGCAGGCCGCGCTCGTCAAGCAGCCGGACGGCACGTACGGGAACGCCTCGCTCGACGCGATCGAGAGCAATCTCGCTGACGGCGGCGGCGGTGGCACGAACGCCGGAGGTGGCGGCGGGAACGGTGACGGCATGGGCTCGTCGATGATGACCGGCCTCGCCGACATCGGCTACATCCCGGAAGAACAGCGACAGCCGATCGAGCTCGACGTCAGCGTCCTCAAGGAAGCGCAGCTCGCCTCGGGTGAGTGGCGTCCGATCGAGATCGAAGACGGGGACAGCGTGCAGCAGGAAGAGCTCGTCAAGTTCCTCGTCCGCTCGAAGGCGCCCGTCTACCTCTACATCATCGGCGTCGATGCCACGGGCTACGTGCAGGCGCTCTTCCCGAACGACGACGAGGACTTCTCGGTTTCGCACTCGAACCCGATCCAGGCCAACGTGCTCTACAACTTCCCGGACGGCAGCGAGTGGTTCGAGCTCGACGAGTACAAGGGCATCCAGACGCTCTACTTCGTCGCCGCGTACGAGCAACAGCCCAAGATCGAGAAGGCTCTCGCAAAGCTCGCCACGTATGAACGCCCCGAGCTTCCGAAGGACGTCGAGACGATGTCGGAGCCCGATGTCGTCGAGCGTGGCTTCGCGCGCAAGCGGCAGAGCCGGCAGTCGGCGGAGGTCACGACGCAGGACAACCGCCGCCACGACGTCCAGCCGGTGAAGTTCCTCGCGGACATGGACGCCGGTGTCGGAATGGTCATCACGCGCTACTTCCTGCACGAATAAACGACTTTCCGTCAACGAGTTAGACCCAAAGCCCCTGGATACCTCCGGGGGCTTTTTTTACTCTGCTCGACATGGCGGCACAGAAAGAAGATCACGACGACGAACGAGCCGACGACGAGCCCCGCGAGGAATCCGGGCCCCACACGGCGCACGCGGACGAAGCAGCGAACGCGGACGAAGCGACGCAGGAGGTCGAGGCGCATCTCGTCGACGACCCCGAGGACGTCGAAGGGGGTCCCGGTCCGAAGGTCCCGATCCCGGTCGAGCCACCGCCGCCGTCGACCCTGATCCTGCTTCCCGTCGACGAGATCGTCTTCTTCCCCGGGATGGTCTTCCCGGTCCTCGGCACCTCCGAGCGAACGCGGATCACGCTGAGCCAGGCGATGACCCAGGGGCGTTTCGTCGGCGTCATCACCGAGCGCCCCGAGGACGACGCCGAAGGCCCGCCTCCCGCGGCGGCCCCGGCCGGCCCCGTCGGCGATGGCGACGACACCAACGGCGAGGTTGACGACGACGATCCCCTGCCGCTCCCGGACGCCCGCGCTCTCGGTCCCGACGACGTCTTCGAGATCGGCTGCCTCGGGCGCCTCGTCCAGCAGGTGGGCGGACCGGGCGAATCCGGCGCCATCATCCAGGGGATCCGCCGTTTCCGCATCAAGCGCTTCCTGCGGACCGAGCCCGTCCTCATCGCGCAGGTCGAGTATCCGGACGACATCGTCCTGAATCCGACCGAGGTGGAGGCGCTCGAGCGCGTCGTCCGACGCGAGGTCCAGGAGCTGATCTCTCTCCGTCCCGATATCCCGGACGAGCTCGGGGAGGCCATCGCCGGCCAGCAGGGCGCCGCGCGGCTCGTCGACTTCCTCTCCGGTCACATCGGGCTGCCCGTCGACGAACGCCAGGTGCTCCTCGAGACGCTCGAGGTCGACAAGCGTCTCCGCCGGATCATGTCGTACTTCGAGCGTGAGCTCGACCTCGCCCGCATCGGCAAGAAGGTGCGAAGCGACATCCGCAAGACCGTCGAGAAGCAGCAGCGCGACTACTACCTGCGCGAGCAGCTCAAGGCCCTTCGTGCCGAGCTCGGCGAAGAGGTCGACGAGAAGGAGATCGAGACCGAGACCTACGAGAAGCAGATCGCCGACGCGAAGATGCCTCCCGAGGTCGAGGAGCGTGCGCGGTACGAGCTGCGCCGTCTCGCCGTGCTCCCGCAGGAAGCTGCCGAGTACCACGTGATCCGCACGTATCTCGACTGGCTGGTCGAGCTGCCGTGGTCGGTCGCTTCCGAGGATCGCCTCGACATCGGCAAGTCGGCCCGCATCCTCGACCGCGACCATCACGGGCTCGAGGAGGTGAAGCGGCGCATCGTCGAGTTCCTCGCCGTGCGCAAGCTCGCGCCGGATCAGCAGGGCGCCATCCTGTGCCTGGTCGGCCCGCCCGGCGTCGGAAAGACATCACTCGGTCACTCGATCGCCCGCGCGATGAACCGCGAGTTCTATCGGGTGTCGCTCGGCGGGATGCGCGACGAGGCCGAGATCAAGGGACATCGCCGTACGTACATCGGCGCGATGCCCGGCAAGATCATCCAGGGCATCCGGCGGGTGGGCACGCACAACCCGGTGTTCATGCTCGACGAGATCGACAAGCTCGGCCAGGATTGGCGCGGCGATCCGTCGAGCGCCATGCTCGAGGTGCTCGACCCGTCGCAGAACGACAAGTTCGAGGACTACTACCTCGACGTGCCGTTCGATCTCTCGAAAGTCATGTTCATCGCGACCGCGAACTACGCCGGCCAGATCCCGAAGCCTCTCTACGACCGCATGGAGGTGATCGAGATCCCCGGCTACATCCTGGCGGAGAAGCGGGCGATCGCCTCGCGATACCCCGTGCCGCGCCAGCTCGACGCGCACGGTCTCACCAAGGACGACCTGAAGTTCTCGTACGCGGCTCTCGGTGAGATCGTCGAGGGCTACACGCGCGAGGCCGGGGTCCGCGAGCTCGACCGACGAATCGCTCAGATCTGCCGCAAGGTGGCGGCCGACATCGTCATGACGTCGGAAGCCGCTGAAGAAGCCGAAGCGGCCGAGGCCGCGAGCACCGCCGCACGGAAGAAGACCGCCAAGAAAGCTCCCGCGGCTCGCAAGAAGAAGAAGAAAACGAAGAAGAAGGCCCGCCGGAAGGCCATCTCGGTCGGACGCGAGGAGATCGGCGACTTCCTCGGCACGCGCAAGTTCGACCGCGAGAGCGATCTGCGCACGAGGAATCCGGGCGTCGTCACCGGTCTGGCCTGGACGCCGTTCGGCGGTGACGTCCTCTTCATCGAGACGCGCTCGATGCCCGGCAAGGGCGCCGTGCGGATCACCGGTCAGCTCGGCAACGTGATGAGCGAGTCGGTGCAGATCGCCCAGACGCTCGTCCGCAGCGATTGCGCGCGCTTCCACATCGACCCGGCGACGTTCAGCACGCGCGACCTGCACATCCACGTGCCCGCCGGCGCCGTTCCCAAGGACGGCCCCTCGGCCGGCGTCACGATGACCACGGCGCTCGTCTCCCTGCTGTGCCGCGAAGGGCGCGGCCGGAAAGTGAGCCGCAAGATCGCGATGACCGGCGAGATCACGCTGAGCGGCACCGTGCTCCCGGTCGGAGGCATTCGCGAGAAGGTCGTCGCCGCCAAGCGTCAGGGCATCAAGACGGTGATCCTCCCCGCGAGCAACGAGCCAGACCTCGACGACGTGCCCGATCGCGTGAAGAAGGGTCTCGAGTTCGTCTTCGCGGAGACGATCGACGACGTCCTGCGGGTCGCGCTCCCGGGACTCCTTCCCGAAGCCTGATCGGAGCGTCCTCCCGGACGAAGGCCGCACCCCGCGCGCGAGGCGCGGGTGCCGCTACTCGCCCTTCTTCTTCGGCGTGAAGACCGGTGCCGAGTCGTCGGGACGCTCGGTACGCGGCTTGGCGAGCACGACCGATTCGCGGGTGAACTTGCCCTCGAGGTTCCACCGACCGGGGTTCATGATGCCGCCCGGATCGAAGAGCTTGCGCACGTTCAGGAACATCTTCCGGAAGTTCGGGTCGAAGCGGTCCTTGTAGTTCTCGAGCGCGAAGCCGGGGACGCGGCACGGGAAGTAGCCGCACTCGACGAGCGTGTCGAGCAGCTTCGGATGCGTCTCGGTGACCGTCTTCTTGAGCTCGAAGTCCTTCTTGTCGAAGCGAAGCGCGTACATGACTTCGGCCGAGTGCCCGCCGTGCGACAGTCGCGAGAAGGAGATCGGCGGGAAGCCCGCGGAGACGAGCGTCTCCTGTCCGCGGTGCATGGCCTCGGCCGCCCGCGCCGTCGGTCCGACGCCGCTCACCCACAAGAGCCCGCCCGCGTCGTGATCGACCAGCCCCGAGAGACGCGCCGGAAGCTCGCCGAGGGCGCCGGCACCCGGCCATCGCTCGCGGTAGGCGCCGAGGTCGAGCGTCTCGCTCGGGGAGAAGCCGGCCGCGATCTCGTCGATCCCCTCCCGGCGCGCCGCGACGAGCGAGGGGCGGCTCCCCGAGAGAGCGACGAACACCGAAGCGACGGGCGCGCCGCCATCCGGTCCCATCTGCGCCGCGGCGTCCTGGCCTTGCAGCATCGCGTCCGCCGGCCACGTCGCCATCGAAAGGTCGTCGCACAAGTCGCCCGCACGCGCGAGCGCCCGCATCGCCTCCATGGCGCGCGGCACGTCGTCGAACGTGAGCACGCGGCACTCGCGATGCGCCGGGTTCGGCCACAGCTGAATACTCGCGGCCGTGACGACGCCGAGAGTCCCGAAGGTATTCGTGAAGAGCGCCGACAGGTCCGGGACGGGAGCCGACGTGCAGGGAACCTCCGCCACCGCACCGATGCCCGTTCGCACGCGATCGCCGTTCGACAGGACGATGTCGAGGCCGTTCAGCCAGTGCGAGGCCGAGCCGTGCACCAGCGAGAGGCTCAGCACCGAGTCGAGCAGGCAGCTCGCGATCACGGAGCTGTCCGGCGGCGAGAACGAGTACGCGCATCGCAGTCTCGGGTGGTTCGCGGCGAGGTAGTCGTGGACATCCTGCCACGTCACGCCGGCTTCGATCTCCATGAACAGCTCGTTCTCGTCGACCCGGCGGATCGCCTTCAGGTCGCTGAGGTCGAGAACCACGCCGCCGTCCTCCGGGATCGTCAGGCCCGAGAGGTTCGTCTTGGCGACGACCGGCACCACCGGAAGCCCGAATCGGCCGGCGATGAGGAGGACCTCGCGCGCGTGATCGGCGGTCCCGGGGCGGGCCACGAGGTTGGCGCGGCGCGGGGTAGCCCCGCTCATGTCGGTCGCGAAGGACGTGATCGTCTTGCTGTCTTTCGTGACCCGGTCCTCACCGAGGGATCCGACGAGGTCGAACATCGCCGACTTGACGGCGTGGGATTTCTGGACCAAAGAACGTCTCCGATCATGGGCTCGAGCTTCAGGTTGGCGGGGCGGATTATACCAGGAAGGGGTGCGGCCGTCAGACCGGGGTCCTCCGCGTGTCTCGAGGGCGGCAGGAACGCGGTCTCGGTTGTCGTGCGCTCCGGCAAAAGGGATAATCCGCGTTTGCGGATCCCTCTCCTTCCCGGCAACCACCTCGGCGAAATGCGCTTCGATCGATGCACCGTCGATTTCCGTGCGGCGACGATCGCCGTCGCTTCGCTGGCCGTGCTCCTCACGGCCTGCTCCGGGTCCTCGTCCCCGAACGATCGCGCCGGCTCGTCGTACCGTGTGACCGAGCGTATTCTCGCGCCGGGCGGCCTCGTCGAGGCGCAAGCCCCAGACGCGCGCTCCCCGGAAGCACGGACCGCCTCGATCGTCGAATGGACGTTCGATTCGGACGAGCGTGCGAGCCATCCGGACTTCCCGGCGTGGGCGGTCGTCCGTCATGCCGAAGACGTCCGCGTCGAGTCGGGCGCCCTCGTCTTCCGCTCCACCGGCAACGACTGCCAGATGGTGCTGAAGCGCGATCTCTCGTTCCTCGAGCTCGGCAAGATCGAGGTGACGATGCAAACCGAAGGCGCCTCGGTCGGATCGGTCTTCTGGTCGCCCCCCGGCACCGTCCGCTTCGATGCCCAGCGCACCCGCACCTTCCGCCTGAAGAAGAACAAGAGGCGCTTCGCGATCACGTACACCATCGATCTCGGCAGCCTGACCAGCGGCGAGCTCGCGGCCGGCGCCATCCGGCTCGATCCCGTCGACGCTCCTGGAGAGGTGCGGATCGATTCGATTCGGCTGCTGCCACCCGACGACAACGCGGTCCGCGGGTTCCTCGAGACGCGACGGCTCGGCCTTCGCCGCACGTACCGCGCGGGGACGCTCTTCACCGGGAGCTACGCGTGGACGGACGAGCTCGACCTTCCGGATGACGCCCGCCTCCGTTTTCATCTCGGCGCGGCGAAGACCGGGGAGCCGATGGATTTCCGGCTCGAAGTCGGCACCGAGGAAGATCCCGCCGCGCATCGCGCGTTTCGCGTCCGCACCGACGACGGCAAGTGGATCGAGAAGACCGTGAGCGTCGGCGAGCTTCGCGCGCACGGCAATCGCGTGACCCTTCGCGCCGAGGGACACCACCCCGATCGTCCCGGAATGCTCGGACGCGTCGAGGTCCTCGAGCCCGAGCCCGCCGAGCGCAAGGCACCCAATCTGCTGCTGATCGTGATCGACACCCTGCGCGCCGATCGCCTGTCCTGCTACGGCTACGACGCTTCCACGTCCCCGCGCATCGATCGTTTCGCCGAAGGAGCGGTCCGCTTCGAGAACGCGATCCCGCAGTGCTCCTGGACGCTGCCTTCGGTGGCGTCGATCCTCTCGTCACGGTACCCGGCCGAGATCCAGGTGCAGTGGGGACGCAACTACGCGATCCCCGCCGACGTGCGGATGCCGGCGGAAGTCCTCCGCGAGGACGGCTTCTCGACGGCCTGCGTCTTCGGGAACGGGATTCTCGACATCGAGTGGGGCTTCGAGCGCGGCTTCGACATGTTCACGCTCGCCAACGGGCTCGAGCTGACCGCCGACGAGATCACCGATCGCGCCCTCGACTGGCTCGATACGCACCGTGACGATCGATTCTTCCTCTATCTGCACTACATCGATCCGCACGACGGCTATGAGCCGCCCGCCGCGAAGAACCCGTTCGTGCGCGGCGAGAAGGACGCCGTCCCGGCGACCCGCATCGACGACCTGTTCACCGGGAAGGCCGAGCTCGAAGGACCGGAAGAGCTCGAGCAGATCCGACGCCTGTACGACGGCGAGGTCTTCTTCGCGGATCGAGAGATCGGTCGGGTGCTCGATCGGCTCGATCGATCCGGGCTCGCCGAGGACACGATCGTCGTGATGACGTCCGACCACGGCGAGGAGCTCCTCGAGCATGGCGGCTGGCGTCACGGCCTCAACCTGTACGCCGAGCAGGCGCGCGTGCCGCTCCTCATCCGCTACCCGGACGGGCGCTTCGCGGGGCGCGTCATCGACTCCACGGTCGAGCTCCTCGACGTGATGCCGACGCTCCTGGACGCGGCCGGCCTCCTGGAAGACGACGCACCGTACTCCGGGCGCTCGCTCATGCCGCTCCTCGAGGGCAAAGAACAGCGCGGGCCGGCTTTCGCCGAGACGCGCGCCAACGGGCCGCGCCGGCTCGCCGTCACCGACGGAACGTGGAAGCTGATCCGCTTCGACAAGGACGAGCCCTACCGCCGACCTTCGGACACCCTGTACCAGCGCATCATCCGCGACTATGAAGCGACCGAGCTCTACGAGATCCGACAGGATCCGACCGAGCACACGAACCGCGCCGACGCCGAGCCCGCGCACGTCGAGCGCCTCGGTGCGCTCCTCGACGAGTTCGTCGAGAGGACCCGGGCGAACGCCTCGGTCTCCCCGCAGGGAATGGACCGCGAGACCCGTGAAAGGCTGCGTAGGCTCGGCTACATCGTCCCCGACGAAGAGGAAGCCCCAGGCAGCGGAGACGGAACCGGCAGCGAAGGCGCGAGCGCCGGCGACGAGGGCGGATCTTGAACCGCGCCATCGGTCGCCGGCTCCTCCTCGCAGGACTCTTGCTCTCGCTCGGCGCGTGCTCGCGATCGACGGACGATTGGATCGCGGATGTCGACCACCCCGACGAGGTCTATCGCCTGATGGCCGTCGTCGCCCTGCGACAGGTCGATGCGCGCGAGGTGCCGATCGCCGTGGAGACGCTCCTCGACGCGACCCGCGATCGCAAGGGCGAGGTCTCGCGGGCCGCGACCGAGTCGCTCGTCGTGCTCGGGGATGAAGCGCTCGCGGTTCTGATCGAACGGCTCGCCGATCCCTCGATCGACGTGACCCGCAAGCGCGATATCGCGCCCGTCCTCACCGCGTTCGGATCCGAGCGTCCGGACGCCGAGCGACTGACCCCGATGTTCGAGGCAGCCGAACGCATCCCCGCCGAACAGGCCTACCTCCTCTCGGCCGCCATCGCCGCCATCGGAGCCCCGGCGCTGCCTCCGCTGGTGGAACGACTCGAAGCGCCGAGTGCCGCGAGCCGCGCGTTCGCCGCCTCCACGATCACGCAGATGGGAACCGCCGCTCGGGAAGCCCGAAAGCCGCTTCTGGCGCGACTCGCGAAGGAGCGCGACGCGACGGTCCGACTGTGGCTCGCCCGAGCCGTCGCCCGCGTGGCGCCCCTCGATGACGTCGCGCGTCGCCAGATGAGCGAGCTGCTCGGAGACGACGAGAGTCCCGCCGTCCGCAAGACCGCGTTGCTCGCGCTCGTCCCGCATCACCTCGCTCGCCTCGACGATCCGTCGGCCACGGTCCGCCAGCACTCGAGCCGCGCCCTCGAGCGGTTCGGCGACAGCGCCCTGCCCGCGTACCTCGAGATCCTGCGCACCGGCGACCGCTCGCTCCACGGGAAGGCGTCGGCGCGGCTCGGGATGATCGGACCGGCGGCCCTCGAGCCCCTGCTCGCCGAGCTTGCCGACGAGACCCACCCGCGCCGCAAGGCCCTCGTCGACGCGCTCTCGCGCATGGGGCCGGCCGCGGTCCCGGCGCTCATCGAGGCGCTGCGCGTCGGCCATCGCAATCAGCGAGCCTACGCGGCCACCGCGCTCGGACGGATCGGCGCCCCGGCCGTGGAG
>CAZQZX010000040.1:34235-36619 GCA_964597885.1 uncultured Planctomycetota bacterium | reverse complement strand
CATGAGCAGCTGCTTGAAGATCTGCGGCGACTGGGGAAGCGCGTAGAACGACCCTCCCCCCTTCATTCGCGACGGGATGAGGAAATCGCGCGCCCCCTCGGGCGTCGACTTCGTGAGGAACGGCGTCTCGATCTCGACGAATCCCTGCCCGGAGAGGTTCTTTCGGATCTCCATGCAGAGCTCGTGACGGAGGATGAGCGGCGCCATGGTGTTGGCGTTGCGCATGTCGAGGTAGCGGTAGCGCAGCCTCAGATCCTCGGAGACGCGGTCGGCCTCCTTCACTTCGAAGGGCGGGTGCTCCGCGTCGGCGAGGACCTCGATCTCGCTCGCGACCATCTCGATCTCGCCGGTCGCCATCTTGGGATTGGCCATGCCTTCCGGACGGGCCCGGACGACGCCGCGAGCGGCGATCACCCATTCGGCGTGCAGCCCCTTGGCGATCTCGACCGGCGCTTCGCCCTGATCGGGCTGGACCGTCACCTGCGTCGCGCCGTAGCGATCTCGCAGGTGCACGAAGAAGACGCCGCCGTGATCGCGCACGGTATCGACCCAGCCGACCAGCTGGACTTCTTGCCCGGCATGCTCGGCCCGCAGGTCTCCGCACGTATGCGTACGGAAGGAAGTACTCAAAGAAGATGACATGATGCCCTCTCGGATATCGGTCCGCCCCTGGCGAAAGAGATGCTGTGAGCGCCTAGCCTAGCACCGGGGGCGCATCAAGCAAGCGCACGAACGACGACCGCTCCGGGGGCCTGCGGGAAGCGCTGCAGAAGTCAAAAGGTATGCTCTCGCAGTGGCGCGGAAGGGGTGCCCGGTTCAGGCCGAGGCGTGCCGAAACGCGCTCGAATCGGCGCCCCGAACCTCGCGGCGCCGAACCCTCATCCCGGTTTCCCTCGAACTGGCCAAGGAGGCCCTTCCGTGTCGAGTCCGACTCCGCATTCCGTCCATCCCATCCCGCTTCCCGACCCGGCGCGCGCGTCGAATCCCGACGGACCGCGCTACGTCGCCACGACGATCGCAGCCGTTCGCCGCGGCGGGCAAACCGCTGTCGCCGGCGACGGACAGGTCAGCCTCGGCCCGACGGTCATGAAGCACGGCGCGCGAAAGATCCGTCGGCTCCACGAGGACAAGGTCGTGGTGGGCTTCGCCGGAGGGACCGCGGACGCCTTCGCCCTGCTCGAACGCTTCGAAGGCATGCTCGAGAAGTACCAGGGGAACATCCAGAAGAGCGCGATCGAGCTCGCCAAGGAATGGCGTACCGACAAGGCGCTGCGCCCGCTCCAATCCACGATGATCGTGGCGGAGGCCGACCAGGGATTGCTCCTCCTCTCGGGAACGGGCGACGTCATCGTGCCGGACGACGACATGCTCGCGATCGGCTCCGGGGGCCCGTATGCGGCCGCGGCGGCACGAGCCCTCCTCAGCGAGACCGAGCTCGACGCCGCCACGATCGCGCGGCGGTCTCTCGAGATCGCCGCGGACATCTGCATCTACACGAACGATCACATCCACGTGGAGGAGCTCTCGTCGTGAACCTCACCCCCAAGCAGATCGTCGCGCAGCTCGACCGGTACATCGTCGGTCAGGCCGAAGCGAAGAAGGCGGTGGCGATCGCCATTCGAAACCGCTGGCGACGCACGCAGCCCCCCGAAGAGATGCGCCAGCAGATCTCGCCCAAGAACAGCATCATGCTGGGACCGACCGGCGTCGGGAAGACCGCGATCGCGCGGCGGCTCGCGACGCTCGTGCGGGCGCCCTTCCTCAAGGTGGAAGCGACGAAGTACACCGAGGTCGGCTATCACGGCCGCGACGTCGAATCGATCGTCCGCGACCTGACCGAGATCGCGGTCACGATGGTCAAGACCGAGCACATGCACGCCGTCGAGCCGAAGGCCAAGGAAGCGGCCGAGGATCGATTGCTCGATTCGCTGCTCCCTCGACCGACGCCGGACTTCCGCACCGCGACGCCCGCCGGCTTCGCGCCATCCGGCGCGAGCGCCAGCGCAAGCGCAACCGGCCCGGAGGCCTCGAGCGAAGCCGACGCGAGCGATTCCTTCGAACGCACCCGTGAGAAGCTCCGCAAGAAGCTCCGCTCGGGCGAGCTCGACGAGCGCGTCGTGGAGCTCGACGTTCCCGAAAAGCAGATGCAGCTCCTCGAGATCTTCTCGAACAGCGGCATCGAGCAGATGGGAATCGACATGCAGAACATGCTCGGCAACCGTGCGACCGGACGCACCAAAGAGCGCAAGATGAAGGTCAGCGAGGCCCGCGCGCTGCTCCAGCAGCAGGAAGCCGAGAAGCTCCTCGACCAGGAGCGCGTGCATCGTGAGGCCATCGAGCGCGTCGAGAACGCCGGTCTCGTCTTCATCGACGAGATCGACAAG
>CAZQZX010000040.1:0-34204 GCA_964597885.1 uncultured Planctomycetota bacterium | reverse complement strand
AGGGCGTGCAGCGCGACCTGCTTCCGATCGTCGAGGGGTCCACGGTCGTGACACGCTACGGCATGGTGAACACGTCGCACATCCTGTTCATCGCCGCCGGCGCTTTCCACATGGCCAAGGTCTCGGATCTGATCCCGGAGCTTCAGGGACGATTCCCGATTCGCGTGGAGCTGTCCGATCTCGGGAGCGAGGAGTTCCGCCGCATCCTGTCCGAGCCGCACAACGCACTGACGAAGCAGTACAGCGCGTTGATCGGCACCGAGGGCGTTACCCTCGACTTCGAGTCGAGCGGCATCGACGAGATCGCGTCGATCGCGCAGGAGGTCAACCGACGCTCGCAGAACATCGGGGCGCGTCGCCTGCAGACGGTGATGGAGCGCATGCTCGAGGAAGTGGCGTTCGAAGGGGCCGACGGGCCGAAGCGAGTGACGATCGATCGCGAGTACGTTCGTACGAAGCTGGCCGACGTCATCGAAGACGAGGACCTCGCGCGCTACATCCTCTGAGACAACCGGGGTTGCTCGAGGCGGCCTAGGTACCGGACGGCATCGGGTCGGGAGGCAGCGGCACGGTGGGGATCCCCTCGTCCTGCGCCTTCTTCTCGACCTCGAGCTTCTCGACTTCCTTGGCGAGGCGCGCGCGTCGGGCTTCGAGCTCCATGAGACGGAGCTGACGGGTCACGATCGCCGCCTGCTGGATCTCGAGCTCCTTGGCGAGGGCCGCCGATTCCTTCTGCGCCGCCGCGATCTGGCCGCGGATCTTCTCCTGCTCTCCCCGCTCCTTCTCGAGCTTCGCCTGGAGCTCGCCCTTGGTCTTGGCTTCAGCCGCGACCCCGTCCTTCACCTTCTTCGACTCGGCCTTCGCGGTGGCGAGCTCCTTGCGCAGATCCGGCAGTCGGTCCTGCTCACCTCGGATCCGGGACCGCAGGTCGCCCACCTTGGCCTGCTCCTCCTCGATCCGACGGGTCAGCCACCTCGCCCTCTTCTGCTCGGAGCGCAGCTCCCCTTCGAGCTGAGAGATCTGGCGGAGCTGGTTCTCGTAGTCGATGACCTTGAGGCGCTGCTCGAGGCTCGACTCGCGCTCTTCGGGCAGGACGCAGCCCCCCGCGCTCAGGGCGAGAAGCGCGCCGGCCAACCACGTCGAGAAACGTCCAGGGAAGCCCATCGAATCCTTTCCGAGGTGGCTCACGCCCCTGCGCTGCCACCCCCTACTTCTATTATCGGTCATCGCCGCCCGAACCGCCAATCGAGACCTCTCAGGCGCGGTTGACCCCCCGAAGCCGGTTGCTATAATCCCGACCTTTTCCCCGATTTGCGCCCATTTCAGGATGGTTTCCATGGAAACGACCCTTCTCATTCTCAAGCCCGATACGATCCGTCGACGCCTCATCGGCAAGATCCTCGGACGGTTCGAAGAGCGCGGCCTCAAGATCCGCGGCATGCAGATGATCCGCATCGACGAGGCCCTCGCCGAGCGGCACTACGGCGAGCACAAGGACAAGCCCTTCTACCCCGGCCTCGTGAAGTACATCACGTCGTCGCCGGTGGTGATCATCGCCGTGGCCGGCCCGCGCGCCGTCGAAGTCTGCCGCAAGATGATGGGCAAGACCTTCGGCTGGCAGTCCGAAGCCGGAACGATCCGCGGCGACTTCGGCATCAGCAACAGCTACAACCTCATCCACGGCTCGGACTCCACCGAGAGTGCCGAGCGCGAGATCAAGCTGTTCTTCGGCGACGGAGGTCTGCACGACTTCGACATGCCGGACGACTCCTGGATCTTCGATCCCGCCGAGGACAAGTAGCACTCGGGAGTCGTCTCGAGGAACGGGGGCTCGTGTGGGTCTTTCGGCCGAGCAGATCCTTCGGGTCCTGAGTGAGCTCGCCGGGCCTGTGCTCGGCGGACACGTCCAGCGCGTCACCCAGCCGCAGCCGGATCGGTTGTGTCTGCGCGTGCGCGTGCCGGGCGAGACCCACACGCTCCTGATCTCGATCCGCCCCGGAATGGCCCGGATCCACCGAACCGAGGCCCCCACGTCTTCGGGCGGCAAGGCGGCGTCGGCGTTCTGCATGACGCTTCGCAAGCATCTCGTCGGCTGCCGCCTCAACGAGATCGAAGTGCCGCCGGGCGACCGCGTCGTGACGATCCGCCTCACCCGGGGCCCCGATCCCGCGAGCGAGCTCCGGCTGATCGCCGAGCTCTTCGGCCGCGGCGCGAACGTCGTTCTGGTCGACGCCGAGGATCGCATCCTCACCGTCATGCGGCCCCAGCCCGGGGAAACCCGGGCCCTGCTCACGGGACGCCCCTACCTCCCGCCGCCGCCGTCGCGTGCGGCCGATGCGCCTCGCGCCGAGCTCCCGGCCCCCTCGGCCGAAGACCCGTTCGCCTACAACCGCGAGATCGAGGCCACGTTCCAAGAGCGGGAGGAGACGGATGAGCGCGACCGTCAGCGTCGCTCGCTCTCCAAGGATCTGCGACGCCAGCGCAAGAAGCTCGAATCGCGCCGATCCAAGGTCGAGGCCGAGAAGACCGGGCTCGCGACCCCCGAGCAGTCCACCCACATGGGCGAGCTCCTCAAGGCGCATCTGGGAGCGCTCGGCGGACCGAATCGCCGCGGCCTCGAGGAAGCCGAGGTCGCGGACTGGAACGACCCCGACGGCGGGACGATCGCGATCCGCCTCAACCCGAAACGCACCCTGCGCGAGAACATGGAGCGCTACTTCGAGCGGGCGAAGAAGGCCGTCCGCGCCAAGGATCGCATCGCCGCGCACCTCGAGTGGATCACCGAGCGGCTCGCCGAGATCGCGGACCTCGACCGCCGGATCGCCGAGGCGACGCACGCCGACGCGCTCGTGGCGCTCCGCCCCGCGGTGGACGCGCTCGCCGGGTCCGCTCGCTCCGCTTCGCGCGCAGGAGGCACCGGCACCCCGTCCGCCTCGGGACCTCGCCGCTTCGTCTCGAAAGACGGCGTCGAGATCCTCGTCGGGCGCAACGCTCGCGACAACGATGCCCTCACGTTCCGCGTCGCTCGCGGCAGCGACCTGTGGCTGCACGTCCAGGACTACCCCGGGTCCCACGTGATCGTCCGCGTGGCGAAGGATCGCATGGCCCCACCCGAGACTCTCCTCGACGCCGCCCATCTGGCCGCCCATTACAGCGAGGCCCGCGACCACGCCACCGTGACCGTCCAGTACACCGGTCGCAAGTACGTACGGAAGCCGCGGGGAGCCCCTCCCGGCGCCGTGCTCCTCCAGCGGCGCAAGACCCTGTTCCTGCGGCCCGACTCGGCTCGACTCGACCGGTTGCTGTCTCGCGGAGCCCCCTTCGAACGGCCGCGAGGAGCCTCAAACCCTGACGAGAACGCAACTTGACTGTAAGCGGGAATCCGCTATCCTATCGCGTTCGGGAGAAAAGAGGCCAAGATACGGGACCGGTGGCGACCGTCCTCGGATCGCCGGCTCAAATCGGGAGTCCTTCGTCATGCGAACCGCCCTGCAACGATCCGCGCTGCTGCTTGGTCTTCTCGTGGTCCTGGTGGGCTGCGGCGGCCTCAGCAAAGAAGAGAAGACGGTCTTCGAGGGTCACGTGCAGAACGCGCAGCGCTACTACGACCGCGGACGCTACGTCCAGGCCGAGCAGCAGGCGCGCAAGGCCATGGACTTCAAGCCGAAGGACAAGAAGGCCAACCTGCTCCTCGCGTGGACGCTCCTCCAGCTCGGCTCGCCGGGCCAGCTTCGCGAGGCGCTCGCCCGTTTCGAGAGCCTCGAAGGACGCGACGGCAAGGACTTCCGAATCACGCACGGCCTCGCGACCGCACAGTACCGGCTCTCGCTCCTGCGCGCCCAGCAGGTGGTCACGCTCGAGGCCGAAGATCCTCGCGACGAGGTGCTGCTGCAGCAGGCCATCCGCGAGCGTGATGGCTACCAGGAAGCCGCCAAGCAGATGTACATCAAGACCCTCGAGCTCAACGAGGACTACCCCGAGGCGCTGTCGAACCTCGGTCAGATCTACGCGCTCGAGAACAAGTCCGAGATGGCGCTCGCGAAGCTGGAGCGGTTCCTCGTGCTCGCGGAGCAGACGCGACGCTATCTCGAGGAGAAGCGCACGCGACTGATCACGGACGACCAGGCGCTCATCCTCGACGAGAAGATCACGCGAAACATCGATCGCGAGGTCAGCGTTCGCGATCTCGTCGCCAACATCCTCTACAAGGAAGGGCGAACCGACGAGGCCATCGACCAGCTCGACCGGATCCTCGCGCTTCGGCCCGGCTGGACCGACCTGTACCTCAACCGCGCCCGGTGCCTCGCGCGCCTCGGTCGATTCCAGGAAGCGATCCGCGACGTGGAGACCTTCCTGAAGAAGACCGATCGACGGTTCGAAGATCAGCTCGTCCAGGCGGCGAACTCGCTCCTCAAGGACTACGCTCAGAAGCTCTGAGCTCGACCGATCGCGCTCCACACCGCGATGAGCCAAGAACGAACTCCGTCCACCGATCGGGGGCCCGGGTTCCCGTATCAGCCGGAACAGCGCCTCCGAAAACGCCCCGAGTTCCTGAACGCCTACTCCGTGGGGTCGAGACGGCGCGGGCGCGGATTCACGGCCATCGTCGTCCCGCGGACGGATGATCAGGTCCGGCTCGGGATCTCCGTGGGCCGCAAGTACGGCAACGCGGTGGCGCGCAACCGCATCAAACGCCGCATCCGGACCGCCTTCCGTCTCGAGCAGCACGATCTGCCCACCGGGATCGACCTGGTGATGATCCCCCGCCCGGACATCGCCGACGTCCCCGTCGAGGAGCTGCGGGACGAGATGCGAAAGGCCGTGCGCGGGGCGCTCGAAAAGGCCCGGCGCTCTGCCGGCGAGGGCAACGACGGGCCGCGCCCCGGCGCCCCCCGCCGCGGCAAGGCGCCTCGACGCCCGAAGGGCAAGCGGTCGTGAAGCGGCTCGTGTCCTGGCTGGCCCGGCCGCTCGGATGGCTGCTCCTCGGCGCAGGCCGTTTCTACCAGCTGTTCCTCTCGCCGCTCAAGCCGCCCACGTGCCGGTACCACCCGACGTGCAGCGAGTACTTCATCCAGGCCGTGCGACTGCGCGGCCCCGCCAAGGGAACCTGGATGGGAATCCGTCGGGTGCTCCGCTGCCATCCATTCGGCGGGAGCGGCTACGACCCGGTCCTTCCCCCGAGTGAAGGAACCTGCTGCGAGGAGCACGCGCCCGAAGGCCGGCTCGCGGAAGGCGAAGCCCCGAAGACGGTGTAGCGCCGGCTGCGCTGGATGTCGGGGACGTTGGGGAAGCACAGGGATCGCTCAGCCGGAACAAAAAACGGGCGGGGGATCCGAACTTCGTCGAATCGCCCCGCCCGATAGTAGATCACTGCTTCGATGGTGCTTGATCGTGGACCGCGGCCCTGCGATCAACCGCCCGCGGGCGCTCCGGGAACGCCGCCGGTCTGCTGCAGATCACGCCCGCGCAGGTTGATGTCCTTCAGGAACTGCGTGGCCTCGAACTGAGCGCGGCCCTGGGTGTAGATCTGGTAGCTGCGGAAGAGCGCCGTCGTCTCGTACGTCTCGATGTCTTCTTCCGTCATCTCCGACGCATCCGGGTTCTTCTTCCCGATCATCTTCACGATGTAGCCGGCCCAGTTCTCGGTGTCGAGGAGTCGTCGCTGGACGGCGCCTTCATCGAGAATCGAGACGCTGGCGTGCGCGAGAAGGAACTTGGTCGTCAAGTCCTCTTCCTCGGTGTACTCGTCGGTGCCGCGACGCAGGAAGCGGCGCGGTCCGATCTTGCCGATCTCGAGGCCCTGCTCCTCCGCCACCGCGGGGAAGGCGTCGCCGAGTCGATCCCGGATGGCCGCATCGCGCGTCGCCTTGGCGACCCGCTCTTCGTCGGTCATCTCGTTCGGATCCTTCTCTTCGGCCGGCTCCTCATCCTCGTCGGCGTCGTCGGTCTCGCCGTTCTCCTTGTCGATCTGCTCGCCCGCCCACGTCTCCATCTGACCGTAGATCTCTTCGATCCGGTCCTGCATGGCCTGACGCGCCTTCTCGGTGCGGAGGTCGTTACGGAGCTCGATATCGACGACCGCCTGCGGCTTGAAGTCCGGCTCGTGCTTCTTCACGACGCGGAAGACGTAGACGCCGTCCGGGTTCGACGTGATGACGCCCCGGCCCAGCTCGCCCGTGGCGACTTCGCTGATCGGGAAGGACATGCCCTCGTACCCGATGATCGAGTCGGCTTCCAGCTCCTTGATGTCCTTCTCGACCAGGCGCTGGAACAGCACGGTCTTCTCCGCCGCAAACTCCTCGAAGTCCGGGAGGCCTCCCGCTTCCTGCTGGCCGAGCAGCTCGTCGTGAATCGTCTCGAAGGCCCGCTCGATGAGCAGACGCTTGCGGATGTCGTCCTTCACGTCCTCGAACGGCGTCGGCACGGGAACGGGGGCTTCCTCGTCGTCTTCGCTCGCGCCCGCCTCGGACTCCGGCGTGAACCAGGCGATGCGTCGATCGTAGTAGCTGCGCATCTCGTCATCGGTGGGCGGCGTGTCCGTCTCGAAGATCCACGCCTGCACTTCCGGGTCGGCGTCCTCGAACTGGAGGAACAGCGCTTCGACGTCGAATCGCTCGGGGACCTGGTAGTTGGCGAGAGCCCACGCGTACTGCTCCGGGTTCTCCTTGACGCGGTCGTAGAACTCCTGCACCTCTTTCGGATCGAAGTCGAAGATGTCGATGTCGGACTTCATGTCTTCCGCGGTGACCTTGACGTACTCGAGCTCGAGCCGCGTGTGCTCGCGCGCGTAACTGTCGTAGACCTGACGCGTCGCCACGTGTCGCTTGAGCCCCTTGATCGAAGCGAGACGCTGGACGGTGAGCTGCTCGCGAACGTTCTTCTCGAACTGACGAACCGAGCGCCCGGGCGCCGCGACGCGCGCGACCCAATCCGAGTACTGATCCATCGTGTAGCCCGTCGGGAAGACCTGTTGCAGCATCTGCTGGATGAAGTCCTTCACCTCGGCGTCGCTGACGTAGATGCCGGCGAGCTCGGCCTCATCCAGAAGCGCCGCCCGCTCGGCGAGCACGTTCGGATTCTGCACGCGATAGCGGCGGGCGAGATCCTGCATGCGGCGGTCACTGACGCTCGTCGTCTGACCCGGGACCAGGTCGTACTTCACGGAGACCCCGGATCGACCGAGGCTTCCGAAGAAGACAAACGCGCCCGCGCCGATCAGGAAGGTCGGCATGATGACGAAGGCAATGCCGTACATCAGCGTCTTTTCGTGTCGTTTGAACCAGCGAAACGGCATGGTGCTTCCTCTGAAAAAATCGAGATGGAACCGGCCGGCGACCGGCCTGTGCTTCCTTTACGGGGCGCGGGCCCGCGACGCGGGGCCGAAAATCGCGCAGAGAGCCGCATTTTAATATCAGCCGGCCCGGCTTTCAACCTGGAGCACCGACGCTAAGTCCCGGAACTAGTCGGTCTTGGAACGGAACTCGTCGACGCGCGGGAGATCCTCGATCGTATTGAGGCCGAACTGCTCGAGGAAGTCCTGGCTCGTACCGTAGAGGAGCGGCCGCCCGAGGACGTCGGCGCGGCCGGTGATCTTCACCAGGCCCTTCTCCATGAGCCATTTGAGCGTCCCGCCGCACTGCACGCCGCGGATGACCTCGATATCGGCGCGGATGATCGGCTGGCGGTAGGCGATGATCGAGAGGGTCTCGAGCGCCGCCGGGGTCAGCCGGTCCTCGGTGCGGATGCGGTGGAGCTTCCGCACCTTCTCGGCGAGCTCCGGCACGGTGACGATGCGGAATCCGCCTCCCACCTCCTCGATCGTGAACCCGCGCTTCTGCCGGCGATACTCGGTCGAGAGCTTCTCGAGGAGCTCGCGGACTTCCGCCACCGTCAGGTCGCGGATGACCGACGCCAGTCGGTTCGCACCGACCGGCTCGCGCGTCGAGAACAGGAGCCCCTCCACCACCGGCTTGAACTCGAGAAGCTCCTTCGGGTCCTTCTTGCGGCGGCGACGGCGTGGTTTCGATTCCGTCGGCTTGTCGGCCGCTTCGGCCTCGCCGGTGGCTTCGGAGTCGCCCTCGCCATTGGCCTCGGAATCGGCCGCGGCAGCCGCTTCTCCGGCCTCGATCGCCTCGGCAGGCTCGGTCGCCGTCTCTTCGGCTGCGGTCGCCTCGGCTTCCTCGGCCGGCTCGGGCTCGGCGACCCCAGCGGCCTTCGACCCAGCGGCCTTCGACCCAGTGGCCTTCGACCCGTTGCCGCTCGACTTCTTCCCGTTCGTCGCCTTGCGGGATCCGCCGTTTCGCCCCGCCTGCTTGCCGCCTCGGGAGGCCTTCGGCCCCTTCTTGGCCGCCCCTTTTTTCTTGGGCGTCGAGGCCTCCGACGAGGCGTCCTCGCCCGCGTTCTCGGGATCCGGTTCGACGAACTTTCTCTTGACCATCATCTCCCTCAGGCTCGCGGCCATCCGCTTCGGGATCCCGGCTCGGGATCGCCTAGAGGTCCTCGTAGACCACCGGATAGCGCGTGGCCATCACTCGATTCCACTGAAGAGCCTCGAGGTCCGATACCGGTTTCTCGTCGATGCCGGCCGCGACTCGCTCCCGTACCGCCTCGAACGGGAGACGCTCGCCGGGCACCCGGCGGACCATTCGATAGAGATGATAATGTGTCTCGCCCTCTCGCTCAACCGTGAGCACGGGCGTGACCTCTCCCACCGCGAGCGCAAAGACGGGCTCGTCGAGCCCTGGCCCCAGAAATCCCCGGCGCACCTCTTCGAGCTTGCCCCCGTCCTCACGCGACAGGACGATCGAGTGATTGCGCGCCAGCGTGTCGAAGTCGGCCCCGGCGTCGACCTTCGTGCGAATCTCGTGGGCGAGCTCCTCGTCGGTCACCACGATCTTGCGCAGATCGGCATAGCCTCCGCGTAGAAGCGAGTACCGGATGACCGCATCGCGGAGCATTCGCCCCTTCACCACCGATTGCACCCGCAGGCGGTAGGTGGCCATGTCGATCTTGAAGTTATCCTCGACGAACGCTTCGAGCGGCACGTCGGCCCCGAACTGGACGCGCACTTCGTTGTCCTGGCTGGCGAGCTCGGCGTCGACGGCCCGGCTCACCTCCTCACGCGTGAGCGTCACCCCGAGGCGGCGCGCCTCCGCCGCGACGATCGCCCCCTCCACGAGGTAGCGAAGCGTCTGGTAGTAGGCGTCCCGGTAGAAGTACAGGAAGACGTCGGCCACGTCGCGGGACGTGATCTCGCGGTCGGCGACGCGGACGAGCGTGTCCCCGCGCGACCGCCCCTCGACGGAGAAATCACTCTCGACCCGCCGCGCGCCCGGGCTGGACGGGGTTCCGGTCTCCTTGCGGTCTTCGGTCTCGCTCGCATCCGGTGTGGCCGAGTCGCCGGAAGTCGACTCGCCCTCGCGTCCTTCGCGCGCATCCGACTCCGTGTCGCGCCCTCGGGGAGCGGGCTCCGCCGCGCCGGCCGCAGGATCCCCCGTTCGAGCACGCGCTTCGTCGAGCGGAGCGATCGGATCCGGGGTCGCACATCCGCCCGACGCGAAGCCGAGCGCTACGACGGCGAGCGCGGCCCCGATGATGCCCATCTCGTTCCACGGCGCGGACACAGGCTTCACGGCATCCTCAACGGAAGACGACCACTCGGTCCTTGCCGAGCGCCCACGAACGGTCGCAGACGATGCGCTGCGTTCCACCGCCGGTCGAGCCGAGGATACTGAGGTATCCGCGGCCGCCACAGCGCGGGCACGATCGGTACTCGATCCGGAGCACCTCGACGTCGGAGGAACGCTCGGCGTACCAGGCGAGCATCCAGTCGCGGCGCGTCGCCGGGCTCGCCGACATCCACCAGTCGTCCGGCTTCGGCGGCTTGCGCTCGATCTGCGGCTGCTGCCTCTGGTTCGAGCTCCGCCGATTGTTGCGGCGTCCGCGACTGCCGCGCTGCTGCGACTGATCCTTCTTCTTCGGCTTCTCGACCAGGAACGTTCCCGGGCCGTAAGTAGAGCGCCGCTTGAAGTTCGTCTGACGCTCGGCGAAGAGCTCCTTCACCTCGTCGACCTCGAAGCCTTCGGTCTCGGCGACCTTGGCCGCGATGTCGTCGGCAAGCTCACGCTCGGCATACGACTTCGCCTCGGCCAGGGTCATCTCTCGATCGCGGACCTTCTGCGTCGCGAGCTCGCGCATCCAGTGGTAGTACCGGCTCGTCACGCGCTCGCGATCGAGACCGCGCTTTTGCGCCTCGAGCTGCGGACGCGTCAGGCGATATCGGACGATCTTCTCGAGGAGCGGGCTGTCCGGGTATCCCTCCTCGAGCTTCGTGAGCGACTCGAGCGCGCGGTCGTACATCTTGCGGTAGGCGCTCTTGCGAACGTCGTCGAAGAGGTTCACCGCCTCCTGCTGGCTCAGGAGCACCTTGACGGTCTCCTTCTGCAGACGCACTCCCTCGGCCTTGAACTCCGGGAAGTCGGTCTCGAGCGTCTCGAGGTGTTCGAGCGCCTTCTCGTAGTCGCCGATCTTCTGGCAGAACGCCACGATCCCGAAGTGATCCTCCGCCGTCTTCGGCTCAGCCTCCGAGAGACGCCGCGTGTAGAGCTGCCGGGGCGTGTACGCGTCGAGGGCACGCACCGCGATCTCCTCGATCATCGACACCCGCGACTCGGGGAACTCGCGCGGACCGCTCTCGAGCTTGATCGCCACGACGCCCGCGCGACGCGCCGGAAGAGACACGCCTTCGTAGACGCTGCCATCCTCGAGAGTGAGACGCAGGCCGGGAATCCGGAACTCGGTCTCTTCCTCGGCGATGAAACCGAGACGCTTCTGCAGGCGGTAGGCATCGCGCTCGATGATCTCCTCCCAGGGGATCGTGAGCTGACCGCCGTCGAACAGGCGGATGCGGACCTCCCGCTCGGTCGCGCTCTGGATCTCGCCCATCAGCGGACGTCCGTCGCGCAGCGTCAGAAGCTCGGCCACCCCTGGAAGGGCGACGGCGCCGACCAGGGCCAGCGCCAGCAAGAGAGCCTTTGTCGTGGTGCGATTCATCAGGGTGTCTCCTATTGCGTCTCCAGCCGCCCGGCTCGTGCAGCCTGCACGCGGGCGGCGAATCCGTTGCGAAGTAGCACCGACCGGAAGACGACCTCCGGCTCGCGGGCGCCGCGGCGCCATCGGAGCGTGATCGTCACCGCCACGGCGTCCTCGTTGTCGCGACCGTACGAGGCGACGTCGGTCTCCACCTGGTACGGGCGGAACGTCTCGTCCTCGAAGGTCATGGTCTGGAGCGCCGACGGATCGCCGGACTCCTCCCACTCGAAGCGCAGCCGGTCGAGCACGGCCTCGGCGACCATCGCCGTGCGCGCGTCGTCCACCGCCTGCTGATGGATCTGGACGGAGTGCGTGAAGAGCGCGAGCACGCTCACCATGCCGCTCACGAGCACCAGCAGCGAGATCAGGACCTCCATCAGCGTGAAGCCCGCCTCGGACGTACGATTCGCCGCCACCGATGAGTGCGGCCCCGCCTGCGGATGCTGCGACCTACTGCGCGTCATCGAGCACCTCCAGTCCGACCGGCACCGGAATCGTCCGCATGAAGCGCGACCCCGCGAGCACCGGCGCGCGTCGATCGTGCGACGCGACGACGGAACCGCGGCCGCCGCGCTCGATGACCTTGAACGTGCGCGAGTTCGCGACCGTGACCTGCATCCACTCGTCGTCGATGCGGACCCAGCCCGGATCGCCCGAGAGATCCATGAGCGACGTCGAGTTCACGGTCAGCGAGCTTCCCACTTCGGAAAGATCGCGCGCCAGGAACGTGCGTCCCTTGCCGGGCTCCTCGAGCACCATCGTGACCTCGATCGCCGAGGGGAACACGTCGTCGCTCGAATCGAGCAGCGACTCCGGACCGAGGTGCAGGTCGAAGGCCGGGAGTCGACCTCTCGTCGAATCCCAGGTTTCCATCCATTTCGCAGCGCCCGCCTTGTCGCGGCCGCGGTAGCGCAGTCCGAAGTGGAGCACGCCGCTCGTCAGCGGTCGCAGCGTCTCCGACGGCGCCTGGTTCTCGAACGGCATCGCCCCTTCCGCGAACAGAGAGCCGGGGCCACCGATCGGGGATCGCACCCCGCGGTACAGCCAGACCGACGAATCCTCGCGACGGGTCGTCGACAGGTACGCGACCTCCATCAGGCCCCCGGGCGGCAGCAGCAAGCCGTACCGCGACTCGTCGACATCGCCGACGAGATCCACGTAGCCCGTCGCACCCGGACGCGTCCCCGCTCCGCGCAGAACCGGATCGACCATCTCGTCGCCGAGGCTCCGTACGAAGCGGAGGCGAGGCCGACCGTTCGCGTCGCGGTCGCCGAGCAGCGTGATGCGCGCGGGCACGCCCGGCTGCCGACGCGTCGCCGCGATGCCGTCGAAGTCGCGCACCACCTGGTCGAGGAGGATCTGCGCGCGCTCGTACACGTCACGCCGCCCCTCCCCGGCGCGGTAGAGCCCCATGCCGGTGCGCAGGAATCCGAAGAGCACCATCGTGAGCGTCACGAGCATCGCGATCGACAGCGTCAGCTCGACGAGCGTGAAGCCGGCCGATCGGTCGTGCGCCCCGGTCTGGAATCGGAATGGATGCAAGCCGCGAATCAAGGGATGACCTCCCGGCTCGCGACCGTTCGCGGCGTCAGGTAGTCGACCTGGATCGCCTGGATCCAAGCCGTATCCTTCCACGCGTGAGCCGTACCGAGCGCGTTGAACGCCCCGTTCTTGTAGCGCAAGAAGATCCGCACTTCGATCAGCTCTCCCGACATGCCGAGTTCGTTCGCGACATCGTCGTCGAGCGGGTCTTCGAATCGGAACAGGCCGTTCTCCTTGCCGAGCGGCTCGTCGTCCCAGCGCGCGCGCTCGTCGATCCGCACGAGCACCTCGATGTCGTTGTGCGCGCGCGGGAGCTGCTCGGCCCAGTCGAACGAGAGGAAGTACGCCCCGGGGATCCGCCGCGACAGCTCCACGTACGACAGCTCCGGATCGTCGCTCTCGGGCACGTAGCGATCCCAGAATCGGAACGGCATCTCGACGACGAGGTCGCGCCCCGCCGCCGCGACGGGCGCCGTTCCGTAGCGTCCTCGGAAGATGCCCTCTCCCGGCCCCGAACCGGTCTCCGATCGCCGCGAGGGCATCCAGAACGACGTGTCGTTGGCCTGGGTGTACCCGATCAGCTCGTCGAGCTCGAAGCCGCTGCCGATGACGCCGAGCACCCCGACCGGCGGGAAGCCGCGCGCGTCGTCCACCTGGATCACGTTCGCAGTCGGCGAGAGGCCCGAAGAAAGCCGCGACACGTTCATGAACGACAGCAGATGCACGCGCTCGCCGTCGCGGTGCGTGCCCGGCTCGGTGCCGAAGACGCCGCGGATGCAGTCGCGCAGGAGGTACTCGCCGCCGGGGATCGAGTTCGGCCCCCGGTCCTCGACCTCGCGGTACGCCACGATCTCGTCGCCGACCCAAACGAGGCCGCCGTCCGGCGGGAACTCGGTGAACGGCGGCGGGTTTCCGCCGAGCGGATGGATCCCCGATCGTCCGTTCGGGGCCTGATTCGGGTTGTAGACATGCGGGAAGCCCGAGTTGAAGCCCGACGTCGGGAAGCGCGGACGCCTGGTCGGTCCGACGCCATGGCCGAGCCGTCCATCCTGCCGCATGAGCGGGATGTCGGTGTCGCCCGGCGTGGTCGTCGCGTCGTTATCGGCGTAGTTGATGACGTACACGTTGCTGCGCATGCGGTTGATCTCGACCTCGTCGAGGATCATGCCGGCGGACGCCCCGCCACTCATCGACGCGCCGAAGCCGAGCGTCGGCGGTACCCGCGTGGGGAGCTCGCCGCTCGGGAACTTGAGGATTCGCGTCAGCTGCCGCGAAGGCGTGAGACGCGCCTGCGCCGAGTTGTTGTCGAGAAGGAGCTGCTCGATGTCGGACTGGAACGCGCCGCTCAGCGCGCGATCGAGCGAGACGTAGTAGAAGTCGGTCGTCCCCCCGGTGCGGTTGCCCTGATTGTCCTTCGCGAAGCCTCGCCCGAGCGTCGCCCAGGAAACGACGGCCTGCTCGGTACGCCCTCCACCGCTCGCCACGACGGTGATCGCGTCGCCCTGTCCGGGGCCGGCCCCCCACGTGCGGAAGCACGGGATCACCTCGGTACCGCCGTTGTGCGAGATCGCGCCGAATCCGCCGCGGAACGACAGCTGGTTCTGGATGCGCTCGGTCAGCGTCCCCGACGTCGTGCCCGTCCCGCCGGAGTTGTACTCGGTGACGACGTTGCGCGCCCGGGTCCAGGCCGTTGCGTCGTCGCGGATGAAGAAACCGCCGTTCGTGTCGATCGAGTCGTAGCGCACCCACTCGAAGTCGAGCGCCGCGCCGGCGCCGGTGACCGTCGGCCGACCGAGCTGGATCCGCTCCGAGCCCGCCGCGTTCTCGTTGTCGAACGGGTCGAGATAGTTCTCGGCAAGGTTTCCGCCGCGCGCCTGGATCGAGATCGGAATGACCACGGCGATGAACTGCCCGAGCGGATGGGCGATCCCCGTTCCCGCCGCTCCACCGCCACCGCCGCCGCCCTGATTCGCGACGAGCTGCATGAACGGCGTGAACGAGCCGCGCTGGACCTCGAGGACCGACGTTCCGCTCTTGCGGTACGCGATGACCTCGGTCCGCGGTCCCGGTTCGTTGGCGTTGTTGCTACCCGAAACGATGATGGCGTAGCCCTCCTGCTGGAAGGCGTCCGAGTAGGCATTACCGCCGCCCGCGTCCGGCAGCGGACCGATCGACAGCGAGGTCACGTTACCGGTCAGCGCCGGGAACGGACGACCATTCGGATTCGGGATCGAGCCCGTCGGGGGGTTCATGATCATGGCGGCCGCGAACTCGCCGAGGTCGCCGGCCAGCGTGGCTCCGCCCACCGGGATGTCGCTCTCGATCGCATTCACGTAGCCGAAGAGCTCGACCGACGTGCCCGCGACATGATCGCGCGCCTGCGTGCCCCGGCGACCGCGCGTGTTCGTCCCGCCCAGATCCGGAACGAGCGAGAACGACGAGTTGGTCCGTCCGTCGTACTCGAAGACTTCGTCCCCCAGGAGGATCGCGCCGCTCGGCGGGAAGCTCTCGGCATTCTCGACCGAGATCGACGACGGGTTCGTTCCCATCGACAGGTCCTGCGCGAGCCGCGTGCGGTACGCGTGCTCGGTGCGGTTGATGCCGTCGACGATCAGCGTCAGATCGCCCGGCTTCGTGCCGCGCCACGCCGCCGTCACGTGGTACCAGGTCTCGGGCTCGATCGTCATCGGGAACGAGCACTCGGCCGCGTCGGGCCCGGGGTTCGTCGCGTCGTCGAACGTCGCGTCGAAGACCTGAAGCTTCAGCGCCCCGTCGCCCGGGTCGTAGAAGCAGCGGATCCGGTTCTGCTGCTCGGATTCCCCGGCGTCGAAGAGCGTGACGTCGCTGCCGCCGTCCGGAAGCTGGAACCAGAACCGGACGAAGCCCGCGGTCATCCCGAGATCGGACTCGAGCGCGCGGATGAACGGCGCCTCGTACACGCCCTCCTCGAGGCTGTAGCCGTCGTAGGAGTTCTCGGTGTCGAAGTGCTCGACGTTCGTGTTGCGGTAGTTGCGCGTCGGGCGGGCTCGGACGTCGCCCTCGTCGTCACCTTCGTCGTTCTCCCCGCGCTTCGACGGGAAGATCTCGAGGAATCGGTTCTGCGGATAGCGATCCGGAGGACGGTTATCCCGCTCGTAGCGCGCGACGTTCTGCGGATAGGAGACGAGGTACTTCCCCGATCGTCCCGCGAGGATCTGGTTCTCGAACTCTTCCTGCGTGTCGACCTTCCACGACAGGACTTCCTGCGGCGACACGTGGACGACCTCGCGGATCGAGTGGCGATCGAGCTCCATGCCCGCCGCGTTGTTGACGATCGCGGTGGTCTCGACCGAGAAGACGTCGTACGACCGGTAGCAGAACGGCGCCGTCGAGAACGCGAGCCGCGCATCGTTCGCGTTCATCGCGTTCAGGTAGATGGCGGCGAGATCGGCTTCCGAGATCGCTCCGTTGTCGACGGCGTTGCTCAGGATTCGCTGCAGCAGATCTTCGTGGCTCGTGACCGGCTGCTCGCGGATGAGATCGAGGATCGCGCGCGCCTCGTCGCGCGAGACGTAGTCCTGGTTGCCCGAGAGCTGCAAGTTCGTCAGCAGGAGCTCGAGCACGCGCTCGTCGGCGGTGTTGATGTTCACGGGATGCCGCGGCCGCGACTTCACCCAGAACGTACGGTTGTCGCCCGGGTCGAGGTCACGCAGATCGCTGAGCGGAAGCCAGATGCTTCGCATGGCCGGCGGCGCCACGGTCGCGGCGAGAAGCTGCTCGATGCCGTCCGTGCTGATGAGCGAGCCGCTCGACGTCGTGATCTGCCCCACCCCCGCCTGCGACGAGGAGCCCCCGATGATCGTGAGGTCGATCCGCTCCATGATCTGGTTGGGATCGACGTTCGGCATCCTCGGGGCGCGGTTCACCATCGTGTAGAAGCGTCGCTCGCCGTCCGAGATCTCGATCGACGTTCCGGAATTCATGTAGCGCGCGTTGCGCAGCTGGGCGCGCCGACCGCCGTACTCGTCCTCCTCGAACATCAGAAGCGGCGCGAGCACTTCCTGCGCGTTCCCGAATCCCTCGCCGCCGGGCGCGAGCGAATGGAGCGTACACACGTCGAGCAGGCGATCGACATCGCCGCTCGTGATCGACACCTCGCCGAGCTCGCTGACGCGCTTGGCGTCGGTCAGCGTGGTGAGCGGCGCGACGCGATTCTGCTCGCGACCGAGCCACACGCCGAGGTACGACAGGAACACCGCGCTCGCGTCGAGGACGACCTCGCCTTCCTCGTGCTCGAGCGGATTGAGGAAGCGTGCCCAGGGAACCTGGGCTCCGCGCTCGCACCCCTGCAGTCCGTCCTGACCGAGGGACGAGTACCGGACGAGCTCCCCGCCGATCCAGGCGAACCCTCCGTCCTCGGAGAAGCCCGACACGTCGTCGATCGGGATCGTCGTGTCCTCGGGGGCGACGGGAATGCTCACGCGCGCCACGCCCAGCAGATTGCCGAGCAGGAACGGCGACGCCGTGTTCAGGTTGATCTTGCCCTGCTCGTCTTCGACCGTCGCGGCGAGCATCAGCCCGCGCGGATCGCCGCTCTCGAACGGGATCTCCGACAGGTCGGCCGTGAACTCGTCCCGCGTATCGAAGTCCGGGGTCTCGTCGATCGAGACGTGCGTTCGGTGGAGGCGGCTCTTCACGTGCGCGAGCGCGGCCTCGGCCCCCATCCGCGCCTTGGTGCGCGCCGCGAACGACGTCGCCGACTGCTGGTGGTCGCGCATCGAGAGCGAGAACGGAACGGCGATCAGCAGCAGCGCCGAAAGCGCCGCGATCACCGCGATCAGGGCGATGCCCCGTTCTTGCCGTGCGATGGGCCTGTTGCGATGAAGTCTCATGGCTGTTGCCTCGAGGAGGGCTCGTCGTCGTCCGCGCCGGGGCGCGTCGGTGGAACGGGAACCTCGGAAAGATCGCGATCGCGCGTCTCGAGGATCATTCCGAGGATGCCGACCGTCAGATCCGTCACGCGATCCGGAAGCCGGAATCGGATCGTCTCGGGACCCTTGTGGACCTCGGGATCCAGGGCTCCGCCGGTTCGGTACACGAGCATCGTGGGACCGGACTCGAGCTTCATGCCTTCCGGGAACAGGACCTCCTCGCCCGAAAGCATGCGATAGATGCGGGCCTCGTCGGCGAAGCCGCGGAAGCGTTCTCGTCGCGATCCGACCGTGAGCGGTGCGCCCCGATCGGACGCGAGCGGCGCCGTCTCGTCGATGGAGGCGACGACGCGGCCGTCGCGCACCAGCTGGAATCGGAACCGATCGTAGAGGATCCCGACGCGCGTCCATCGCTCGACAGGGATGGGCTCGTCGTTCTCGGCGACGATGGAAAGCTCTTCACCGAGGCCGGTCGAGATGGTTCCTTCGAGCCGCCCTTCGCTGTTCATGCCCACGCGGTAAGCCCGCCCCTTCTCGAGGAAGGTGGCGCGCACGCGCTCGAGCGGACGAACATGCACTTCGGCGAAGAAGCCCTGCGGATCGTCGAACAGAGGCGACGTGCCGAGCTCGGCGTGACCGCCGGTCTGGAATCGAAGGCCTCGACCGTAGCGTCCCTCGGGCACGATCTCGCCGCTCGTGAGGACGGCGTCGCGTCCGTAGGCGCCGCGCTCGTCCTCGAAGTGCCACATGCCGACGGGCTCGTTTCCGGTGCCCCGCACCGTCCCCTTCTTCGCGTCGAAGTAGACGACCGCCGGGCCGCCGCCCGACACGCTGAAGTTGCGCGTCTTGCGGAGCACGGTCTTCACGCGGCCGATCGCGGTCCGGTACTGCAGCGAGTCGCCGAGACCGACGTACACGCCCGCGCCGAGACCGAGGAACAGACCGATCAGCATCATCACGATCATCAGCTCGATGATCGTGAAGGCGTCGGTCGATCCTTTGCGTCGGGTGCTCGGCATCGTCATCCTCTAGGGCTCGTAGCTCGCGAGGTCATCGTCGGTATCGAATCGTTTGTCGGGTCCGGCCGACAGGATCTGGAACCCGTCCGAGTGGCCGTAGTACGTCCCGAGCCGCTCGTTCTTGCGCGGCGAGATGTCGACTTCGTCGTACTCGTCTTCGCCGATCACCTCCGAGACGGTCAGGCGCTTCTTGCCTTCCTCAAAATCGCGAAGGCGCAGGTAGACGTAGGGCGTGCCCCATCCGTCGACGTACTCGAAGAGATCGCGAGAGCCGAAGCGCGTGATCGACTTCTTCGACGAGTCCTCGTCGGCGTTGATGAAGCGATCCTCGTCCGTGAACGGCGACTGCCCGCGGAAGTCCTTTGATTCGAAGATCGCCACCAGGCTCTCGATCCCCGTGTTCGTCCGATTCGGCATGACGCCCTTCTCGTCGGCGTACGGCGAATCGACCGCGTCGAGGAACGTCGGCGGGAGGTCTCCGTGCGCCGCGTCCACCTGGAGCGACTGGACCGCCACGCGGATCTGCTGGATGACGGCCTTCTCGCGGTTGACCTCACCCTTGCCGAACATCTTCCACAGCGTCGGCGAGACGAGGACCAGGAGCACCGCGATGATCGAGAGCACGACCATCAGCTCCATGAGCGTGAATCCGCTCTCGTTCGTTCGGTCGGACGATCGACGTCGCGACATCAGCTCTCCTCCTTGATCATCACGACGCGGACGTCGTCCGCGCCGAGCTTCCACGACGCGCCGATGGCCGACGTGCCGAACACTCCCACTCGAACCGGCGCGCGAGGCTTGCGCAGCACGCGGACCGGGATCTCGCGCGCGACCTCTCGCCCGTCCACGAGCAGGCGGAAGTGCCCCTCGTCGACGTTGTGATTCTCGATCGTCAGCGCCACCCACTCCTCGGTCGGCCACTTCTCTTCGAGGACGACCCACTCCTTCGGCTCGCCGCGCTCGACCAGCCGGTAAGCCAGGTTGCCGCGCGTGTCCCGCCCGAAGAAGATGCCGCCCATGAGCTCGTCCGAGCCGCGCTTTCGTCGCACGGTGACCGACAGGCCCGCTCGCGCCTTCTGCGACTTCGGACACGACACGCGTCCCTCGAACCGGACGACCTGTCGGTGCTCCATCTCGCGCTCGAGGTACGTGAGCTCCTCGTTGCGCGGGCGCTGCGTTCCCTCGAAGACGATCTCGTTGCCGACGAGCTTCACCTGCACGCCATGCCGCTGATTGACGTCCCAGTCGCGCCGGATCTGCACGCGGTTGAAGCCGTCCCACCACTGGCACTTCGAGCGATTGTCCTCGATCTCCGCACGGTACGTCTTTGCGAACACGGCGAGGTTGCTCTTCGAATCCTCGCCCAGCACCTCGACGACCCGGTCGAGTCCACCGATCGCCCGGTAGATCCCCTCGCCGCCGTCGCGGTAGTCCAGGATGGCACGCACGATCAGCGCCAGCGGAAGGTCTTCGTTCTTCTGGAGCGCCGCCTCGGCCGATGCGCGCGCCTCGCGAAGGTTGCGCTCCGCGACATGCGCCACGGCCAGATAGGCGTGGGCGTCCGCGGACTCCGGTCGGCGTCGGGCCAGCTCGCCGAGGAAGCGTCGCGCCTCGGTCGCGTTGTCGAGCCGCAGGTGCGTCGTTCCGAGCTCGCCGAGGATCTCGGTGACCTCGGGCGCCAGCTCGCGCGCGCGCTCGAGTGCGTTCTTCGCCTCCTCGAGGTTCCCCGTCACCAGGTGGAACCGACCGAGGAGGTAGTTGCCGTACGGCTCGTCCGGGTTCAGCTCGAGCGCCTGCGTCAACGCGTCGAAACCGGCGGTCGTCCGGCCCGTGATCAGGTTTCCGAAGGCGAGCGACACGAGCGGCCAGTACGCCTCCACGCGATCCATGCGGACCGCCTTCGTGAGCGACGAGCGAGCATCGAAGATGTCGCGCTGACGACCCGCGAGCGTCCCGCGGATCAGTTCCGCATCCCGCTCGGCATCCGACGCGACGCCCTCGAGCGCCGACGCGGCGGCGTCGAGACGTCCATCCGAGAGCAGCAGCTTCGAGCGCAGCAGTCGCAGGTCGGAGCTTCGCGGATCGGCATCGCGAAGACCTCGGTCCACGGCCGAGATCGCTTCGTCGACGCGTCCCGCCGCGAACAGCGACGCCGCCTGACCCGCGATGGCCCCAGCGACCGCAGCGGCATCCGCGCTCGCCGCGCGCTCCGCTCGCTGGTACGCATCGAGCGCTCCCGTGGCATCGCCCGCTTCGAGTCGCAGGTCCGCGAGGAGCGTCCACGCGCCGCCGCGCCCCGGCTCGAGCTCGACACACCGTTCGAGCGCACGCTTGGCGTCCTCGTCCAGTCCGAATCGCGCGAACAGCTGCCCGCGCACGTACTCGATCTCACCGTTTTCCACCTGGGACGCGCCGAGCTCGCGCAGGAACCCGGCCAGCTCGTCCCAGCGGTAGTCGGCCTCATACACCTCGACGAGACCCATCGCCGCCTCGCGGTTCCAGCCGACGCCGGCATCGATCGCCTTGCGGTAGTGCAGGATCGCGTCGTCGAAGGCCTGTCGCTCGAAGCACCACTTCGCGAGCGCGACATGGCCGCGTACGTCGCCCGAAAGCCGCCGCTCTCGCAGGCGGATCTGGTTGTCGAGGGTCGACGCGAGGGTCACCGCGTCGATCTGTCCCGGCTCGTACACAGCGGCACCGATGCGACGACCCGAGCGAGCGTTGACGAGCGCGAATCGGATCTCCGCGTCGGGGCGGACCGAGAAGCGATCGTCCCCGAGATCATCGACGAGCAGCTCGAACGGGTCTTCGGCCTGGATCCGGCCGTAGATGACATCCGAGCCCCGGTAGAGCCGGTCGTAGAGGATGTCCGGATCGCCCTCGGGCGAGTCCATCGGGATGTCCTCTTCGAGCGCCGGCTCCTCCCGGACGAGGTCGACGCCGGCCGCCTTCATGGCGTCGGCGAAGAGCTCCTGCACGACTTCGGGCGCTTCGGTGAGCGCCTCGTCGAACTTCTGGCCACCGGCCACGAACAGCCGCGCCAGCGAATCGACGCCGTCGGGAACCGTCCCGAGATCCAGAGTGTCCTCTTCGACGGATTCGAGGCCCGTCTCGACGCGGTCGAGGATGCCCTCGGCGTCGAGGTCGGGATACTCGAGAGCCAGGTACTCCATGTCCGGGTCGTCGAGACGTCGACGGAGATCTTCGAGGAAGAGCTCGAGGTCATCGATCTCGACGACCTGTCCGGTCGCGAGGCTCTCGGGAACGTCCTGCGCGAGGCGATGCCAGTCCGAGTCCGACGGAGCCGGAACGAGGAGCGGCGCGACGATGTCACGAGGCGGAAGCGGCGGCTGCGGGATCTCCACCGGCGGGAGGTCGACGACTTCGCGGGGCATCGCGAACACGTCACGCTCCTCGAGCGACCAGATCGGCTGGCCCTGATCCACGACCTTCACGTCGGGGATGTTCCACTCGACCTCGTCGATCGACTTCGCTCGGATGGTGCCCGTGGACGACTCCTCCAGACCGCGCGTGCGCAGGAAGAGCAGCAAAAGGATCAGGATCAGGACGAAGGTGAAGACCGCCTGTTCCTTGTTCAGCTGACGCATGACCAGTGTCACTCCTCGTGAGAGGTTCGGGTTCTTCGGTGATTCAGCGTCGACGCCGACGCGAGGAGCTTTCTTCCTCGACGACGAGCGGCGCATCGGGATCCATCTCGAGGCCGACGACCTCGACCTCGGCGCGAACCTGATCGACGACCTTCGAGTCGAGGTCGATCCGGCAATCGGCAATCCCGAGGAACTGTTCGGACGATTGCAGCGCTTCGATCACGCCGATCACGGCGTCCGCGGTGCCTTCGAGCTCGTACTCGACGCGCGTGCGATCGAGATAGGATTGCGAAGAGAGGAAGCCCTTGCGAGCCTCGGCGAGCATCCGGATCGCGGGGATCCCCTCCACCCCGTTCTCCATCGCGACGAGCACGACGCGCTGGACCTGATCGAGCGCCTTGAGGTGACGCTGCACGTCAAGGCGGTCGGTCGGCGTGGTCTCGGGCATTCCGAGCGACGGATCGAGATCGACGTCTTCGATGTTGGCGCGTTCGAGGAGATCGTCACGCACCTCGCGGTAGCGATCGTTGTAGACGAGGTCGAAGTCCGCACCCGCGGCGAGCACGAAATCCGGCCGCGGCTGGAAGCGCACGCGCTTCTCCATCGCGCCGAGGCGTTCGTCGAGGTCGTCTTCGACCTTCCTCAGATCGCTCAGATCGCGCGAGTCCGGCGCGACGCCGCGGCGCAGCTTTCGCTCGAGTCGGTCGGCGGAGCTGTCGAGCCGCTTCGCCGGATTGACGTACATCGCGTTGACGATGCGCGTTCCGATGAAGAACACCAGGAGCGCCCCGCCGACGGCGAGGATGAACCGCTTGTGCTCTTCCCAGATCTCGGTCAGATCCATGCTATTCCTCTTCGTTCTCGTCACCCTCACCCGCAACGGGCTCGGGGTAGAAGTCGATTTCGATCTCGAAGGTGGACTGGCGCCGGTTGTACGTGCTGGTGGTGCGCGCGCCATAGCCCTCGGCGAGCGTCGTCTTGAGCACGCCCGCGAAGCGGTTGGCGACGCGGCTCACGTCCTCGTCGGTCTCGATGCCCGAACCTCGCACCACGACGAGCGGGGGCGGCGCCGACGTCTTCGTCTGCTTTCGCTCCTTCAGCTCGATTGTCTGGATCCACAGGCCGTCGAAGTCGCCCATCTTTCCCTGGACCGCTTCCACCGTCTTGGCGAGCGCGAATCCGGGGGCGAGCTGACGATGCACGAGCTCGAGCCGTTCGAGACGCGCCTGGTTCTCGGCCAGCGCCTCTTCGTACTTCGATTCGTTGCGTCGCCGCTTCGCTTCCTGACTCGAAAGGCTCTCGTGACGCTTCTCCGCGGCGGCCAGGCTCTTCTTGCCGAGGCTCGCCGAGATCACGAGATACGCGATCGCAAGGACGCCGGCCGCCACCAGGAACGACGTCCGTTCGCGGATCGCCTTCTTCTTGCGCAACCGCGTCGGCAGGATCTGCACGGCGAAGTAGCGCGAATCGGCGGCCATCAGCGCCAGACCGATCGGAACCGCGAACAGCTGCGGACGATCGGTGACGAGCTTTGCCTCCTCGGGATCGAGCTGCGAGAGGTCGACGCGATCGGTCGGATCGAACACCTCGACGGTGACGCCGAGATTCTCCGAGAGAGCGCGCGGCAGTCCCGGAAGGAGCGCCCCGCCTCCCGACAGGATCACGCGGTCGACCTTGAGGTCCTGTCGCTTCCACTGCACCTTGCAGAAGCTGATCGACGACTGCACCAGCCCGACCAGCTGTCCGAGGACACCGGTGAGCACGCGCGCCGACTTTTCGGTGAGGCCGTCCGCGAACGACGTCTCGCCGCGCGTCGGAAGCTGCCCCTTCGTCCTCTTGAGCTCCTCGGCCTTCGCGTGATCGATCGAGAAGTTCGCGGCAAGAGCGTCCGTGAAGGACTTGCCGCCGAAGTTCAGATTGCGCGCGAACAGGAGGTCGCCGTCTCGCTGGATCGCGAGGTCCGCGTTCTCGTGACCGATGTCCAGGTGGAGCGTGGTCTCTCCTTCCTGGAAGCTGCCGCAACGCAGGAACGCGTTGTAGATCGCGATCATGTTCGGCGTGGTGTACCGAACCGGGTAGCCGCGATCGAGCACCGCATCCACCGGCCCTTCGAGGTACGAGTCCTTGGCCATCGCGATGATGGCCATCTGCTCGCCGCCGTCGCCGATTTCACCCGGCAAAAGGTTGTAGTCGGCGGAGACCTCGCCTTCGATCTTCTCCGAGATCTCGTTGACCTCGAAGTCCATGAGAACCTTCAACCGATGGATCGGGAGGTTCGGGGCCTGCGAATAGCGGATCATCAAGTCGCGGCCGGTCAGACCGACGACGGCCGGCGCCTTCTTCGCGGCGGAGTCGTCGATCGCTTCCTGGATCGCGTCCGCGATCTCGTCCGACGCGGCGCCGTCCGATTTCCCGAGCTTCCGCTGATGCACCGCGACGTGGAGCAACTGGAACTGCCCGCCCTTGTCGCGTCCCGCGACGAGCTTCGAGGTTCCGGCGCCACCGTCGATGCCGATGCCGATTCCTGCCATCGTGACTCCCTCTTTTCGGCGCTCGAGTCTGGCTCGAGCGCATTCACAGTCTTCGCCCCGACGACATGCGTCGGGCGGTCGTTCCCTAGTTGCGCGCGTCCCGCAGAATGTCGTTCGCTCGTCCCGCGAGCTCGGTCCCTTCGAAACGTTCGGCGACCGATTCGAGCACCATCCGGGCGAGCGCCTGGTGGCCGCCCTTCATGAGGTCTTCGCCGCGGAGCAGCGCCAGCTTTCCTTCGGCGAGCGCCGCCTCGCGATCGATGCGCTCGACCGCGTCCGCCGCGTCCGTCGCGATGCCCGAGGCCTCCCGGCCGAACGAGGACGAGCCGTAGCGCTCGACTCGTTCATTCGCGGCGGCCTCGAGATCCTTGTAGCGCCGACGGCTCGCGAAGAATTCCGACTCGGCGGCGGCGGCGCGAAGCGTGGACAGATCGCTTTCCGCCTCCGTGCGCAGATCGCGCAGCATCCGCTCGGCGTCCGCGAGGATCTTCGGGTTGTACGGGAACTCGCGAACGATCTTCTCGAGCAGGACCAGCGCCTCGCCGACGTTCTCCGATCGAGCCGCCGACTGCGCGTCGATCCACAGGCTGTTCGCCATGCGCCGTTCTTCCTCGAACGACGTCTGGACGCGGACCGTGAACATCCCGTCGCCGCCCTCTCCGGACGGACGCGCGATGCACTGAACACCCGCACCCACGCTCATCGCCGTGACGACCATCGGCGGATCGAATCGAACCTGGAGCTGGTTGTTCTCACCGAGGAGCAACGCCTCGGCCGTCTCGCCTTCAAAATCCTCGAAGAAGCGCGTCCACTTCGAACCGGACACGGCAGTGATTCCACCCGAGGCGAGCGAGGCGTCGATGACGAAGCTCGCGCCCGTGCCCGGAAGCGACGACTCGTACTGCAGATCGAAACCGGTCGGCACCGAGCTGCCGCTGACTTTCAACGAACCGTCGGCCGACCCGTCCGGCAGAAGCACCGCGCCGTCGGCTCGGTAGGCCGTCGCCGAAGCGGTCGGATCGCCCGAAGGCACGAAGGTCGCACTCTGCGGCCACCGCTCGCCCTCGCGAACCCGCACCGTCTGGATCTGTCGAATCCAGCGCAGCTCGCCACGCAGCAGATCGAACAATCCCTTCGATCCCGGCAGCAGCGTGAAGCCGTTCGACTCCATGCCACGCGCAGGGGCCGCGTCGACCGGGATCGCCGCAACGTCGTCGAGCAGGATGTCACCGGAGCTCGCCTCGGCCACGACCATCAGGTCGAAGCGCGCGGCGCCGGACGGGGGCGTGAGCGTCGCCTCGAGCGTCGAGAAGCCGTTGCCCCCCGCCACGAACGCCGTCGCGTCTTCGCGAAGCGCCGCCGTGCCCGTTCCCGGCGGATACCAGCGGATGGCAAGCCCCGCCATTCCCTCGAGGCTCGACACGCGAGCCGAAGCGCTCACCGCGATCGCCTTGCCGCTCGGAACCTCGAAGCGTTCCTGGTAGCGACACTCGACGCGTCGCGGGGTGGGCTCTTCGGGGATCACGATTCGAAGCGACGACGAGCCCGAGACCGCGCGGTTGCGCGCGACCTTGACCTCGACCGTCTCGTCGGGCGAAGCCCACGATTCGATGGCGCCCGGAGTCTCGAACGACCAGCCTTCCTGCAGCAAGCTCTCGAGCGGCGCTTCCGCGAACTGATACGGCGCGCGCTGGCTGATGAGAGTCGAAGCGTAGTAGCCGCCACCGCCGAGCACGATCAGGAGCAGCAGCGGCACGAGCGTCCCGAGAAGGCTGCGCCTGGGGACGTCCTCGGCCGAGAGCACCGACACTCCGCTCGCCCCTGCGACGGACGCGTCCGAATCGGACTCGGCCCCGACCGCCGCCGACTTCACGAACTTGAGCTGCTGGTTCGCGACCTGGACGACGTCGCCGTCCTGGATCGGCGCCTCGACGATCTTGGTTCCGTTGACGAGCGTCCCGTTCGTGCTGCCGAGATCGCGGACGATCGCATCGCCCGAATCGCTGAGCCGGATCTCGAAGTGCTTTCCGGAGACCCCGGCGATGTCGAGCTGGACGTCGCACTTGGGCTGTCTTCCCACGGTCAGCGGCTTCGCTCCGAGCGGGATTCGATCCCCGAGCCGGTCGCCCGTCTGGAAGACGAGCATCGCCTCCGGACCGGCCGACGCCTCATCGTCGTCGTCGAGCTCCAGATCGAGCTCGACCTCTTCTTCGAGCTCGAGCCGCGCGTTGCCGATCCGGATCACATCGCCGTGCCGGATGGGCCGCTCCTCGTTCTCGGGAAGCTTCTCGTCGTTGAGCAGCGTGCCGTTCGAGCTGCCCAGATCCATGACGACCCACCCGCCCTCGCGGTCGATCAGGCGGCAGTGTCGCCGGGATGCCGCTCCGTCGTCGATCTGCACGGTGCTGCGGGGCGAACGTCCGATCGTGACGTCCCCCTCCGTGAGTTCGAATGCCCGTTCGGGACCGGAGCCGCTGAGCCTCAGGCGTGCCATCGATGTTGGATCCTTGCGCCAGGCCGGAGGGGCATCACGAGCCCGCCTCCGGCGGATGTTGGATGACGATCGGGAAGTCGCCTCTCTTCTTCACCCGGAGCGTGGGCCCCGGGACTCGCGGCCATTTTCTCAATTCCCGTACCGAAGGGAAGGACCCCGCGGTGTTTTTTGCCCGCGCTTTTTCGCGGCAACGGTTTACGGACACCGGCCAACCTCTCGCGGCCAGGGTTGTCCGTCGCAAATCGGAAACTCGGTTTCCACTCGCCGGTAACGGGGTTTCCAGCTGATCGGCTCAAGAGGCGCGGCTCTCGGGCTCGGACTCGCCTCCACCGGAGTCCGAGCCCCCGGGGGACTCCCCGTCCGACTCGCCTCCCCCGGCGGCCGCCGGATCGGGGCCGATGCCGTAGCGGGCGAGCTTCTTTCGAAGCCCGGGCCGGCTCAATCCAAGGCGCTCGGCGGCGCGCGACTTGTTCCAGCCGCACTCGGCGAGCGTCCGCTCGATCACGTCGACTTCCATCCGCTCGACCATCGACTTGAGCGTCCCGGTCGGCCTCGTCGCACCGGCCGGGAGCGCGGCCATATCGGAGCCGCCCTCCCCGCGAACCCGACGGGACAGGTGCTCGAGCCCGATCTCGCCATCCGAGAGCGCGATCGCCTTGCGGACCTCGTTCTCGAGCTCGCGGACGTTGCCCGGCCAGTCGTAGTCGTGAAGCCGCTCGATGACCTCGGGTCGCATGGCCGGCCGATCGTGCCCCGCCTCCTCGGCCAGAGTCCGCAGGAAGTGGTCGATCAGGAGCGGGATGTCCTCGCGCCGCTCCCGCAGCGGGGGCAGCACGACCTGCACGACGTTGAGGCGGTAGTAGAGATCCTCCCGGAACTCACCGCTGCCCTTGAGCGACTCGAGATCTCGGTTCGTGGCCGACAGCAATCGAACGTCGATCTTCTCGACGCGATCCCCGCCCACCCGCCGGATCTCGCCCTCCTGGAGCACGCGCAGCAACCGCTTCTGCATGTCGGTGCTCATGTCCCCGACTTCGTCGAGGAAGAGCGTCCCGCCGTGCGCCTGCTCGAACAGCCCCTTGGCGCGCTGATCGGCCCCCGTGAAGGCGCCCTTTTCGTGCCCGAAGAGCTCGCTCTCGAGCAGCGTCGGCGAGATCGCCGCGCAATTCTCGGAGACGAACGGCATCTCGCGGCGCGGGCCGTTGAAATGGATGACCCTCGCGATCAGCTCCTTGCCCGTCCCGCTCTCGCCGCGCACGAGCACCGGCACCTGCGAATCGATGATCTTGTCGAGCAAAGAGAACAGCTGCTGCATCGATTCGCTCTGCCCGATGATGTTCTGGTAGTTGTACTTGAACTGCAGCTGCTGCCGTGTTCGCCGTAGATCATCGTGCGCCTGCGCGAGCTTCACGGTCTGCTGCTTCACCTTCTGCTCGAGACTCTTGTTCAGCTTCTTGATCTCGTCCCGCGAACGCTTCAGCTCCTTCTCGCGCCGCGAGGCGTCGTCGAGCAGGTCGGCGTGCACGATGGCCATGGCCGCCTGATCCGCGAACCCGAACAGCAGTCGCGCGTTCTGGTCGGTGAACGCGCCGCGCTGGATCCGGTTATCGATGTAGAGCGCGCCGATCGGCGCCTTCTCACCCTTCAGCGGAACGCAGAGGACCGACCGCAGCATCAGATTCTGGATGCTGTGCTCCTTCTCGAAGCGCGGGTCCTGCACCGCGTCGGTCGTCAGGATGTACTGACCGTCCTCGCGGACCTGGTGCACGATCGACTGGCTGATCGCGTCACGCGGACGATCGACGTCCTCGCGATGATGATTGCGCGCCGCCTCGAACGAGATCCCCCGCCCCTTGTAGAGGATAAGGAACCCGCGCTCGGCACGCATCAGACCGATCGCCGTGTCGAGGATCGTCTCGAGAAGCGCCTTGCGATCGAACTCGGAAAGGATCTCGCGATTGAGCCGGAGAACCTTCCACAGGTAGCGATTCTCGTCCTTGACCGACTTGAGCGTGCTCGCCCCGCCTCGGTGCCGCTCCTCGTCGATGTCGATCACGAGGATCTCGAGGTTGCCGACGCGGAGCACGTCGCCCGAGCTCACGCGCTCCTCGTGCACGGGCACACCGTTCAGGAACGTGCCGTTGCTGCTGTCGTGATCGAGCACCCAGACGACGCCGCCTTCATTCTCGAGCGTGCAGTGATGACGCGACACGCTCTTGTGAGGCAGAACGAGTCCGCTCTCCGGCTCCCGGCCGATGGTCAGCGGAAAGGAGTCGGGCGTGACGACCTGCCGGCATTCCTCGTCGCCGGCGTCGAGTACGTGAAGCAGAAGCGTTCCCACGCCCTCGGTTATAGCTCGGCGCCTGCGGGGTCGCGAGCCCCGGTTGCGAGGCGCGAATCGTCGAAGTTACGCTGCCGCCATGCCACGCTTCTTCCTCGAACAGCCACCGCCCGGGGATCCTCGGGGCACGACCGTGACGATCGAGGGCCGCGAAGCCAAGCACGCCCTGCGCGTCCTGCGCCTGCAGCCGGGTGCCGAGGTCGCGCTCTTTGACGGCACCGGAATCGAGTACACCGGCCGCGTCGAAGAAGCCCGATCGCGCGGAATCCTGGTTCGAATCGAGCGACAGGAGCGCGTCGAGCGCGAGCCCCCGTTCGAGGTCGACGTGGCGGTCGGCATCCCGAAGGGCAAGAAGATGTCCCAGCTCGTCCGCGGCCTCGGCGAGCTCGGCACCCGCGCCGTCCGCCCCTTCGTTTCCGAGCGCGCCGTCGTTCGCCCGGACCCGGCAGATCCCGAGGGACCGTCTCGGTGGCGCCAGATCGCGATCGAGGCCTCGAAGCAATGCGGGCGCTCGACCGTGCTCCGCGTCGAACCGCCCGAGACGCTCGAAGCGGTGACCGCCCACCTGCCGGACTACGACCTCGCGATCCTCACGAGCCTCGCCGACGACGCGCCGCCGCTGCGCAAAGCCGTCGCCGCCGCCGGCATCACCCCCGGCGAGGGACGCCCGCGCATCCTGGCGCTTGTCGGGCCCGAGGGGGACTTCACGCCGGCCGAGATGGAGAGCCTGCTCGGCGCCGGCGCGAAACCCGCATCGCTCGGAAGGAGCGTGCTCCGCGTCGAGACCGCGGCCGTCGCGGTCGTGGCCTCCCTCGTCGGATTGCTCGGCTGAGCGAAACGAATCAGGGGTTCCGGATGATCTCGTGGAGCACGTCGAGCTCCGGCTCATCCGGCAGGATCGCGATCGCTCGACGGAAGTGGACGATCGCTCGCGCGCGGTCTCCGGAAAGCAGGCGTCCGTAACCCGCGTTCTTGTGGAAGAACGCGACGTCTTGCTTCACCTTCGCGTTCGCCGGATACGCGGCGAGCGCCTTCTCGTACTCCGCCTCGGCTTCGTCGTAGCGGCGATCGGCGGCGAGGATCTCCGCGAGCAGGAGCCGCGCCTCGAGCGCGTCCTCGTCGACGTTGCGCGCTTCGATCGCCAGAGTGCGGGCGCGCTCGAGATCCTTCGCCTGCACCGACGCGCGAGCCTCCCGCACGAGCACGGCGAGCCAAGCGGCCCCCGCATCCGCGCTCTCGGGATCCACGATGTACGCCTTCTCGATCGCCTGATCGGCGCGCGCATGTCGGTTCTGGCTGCGGAGGATCCGCGCGAGCAGCAGCAGCGAGTCGACGTGAGACGAGTCGACACGAAGCGCTTCCATGACCTGCTTGGAGGCCTCGCTGACGTCATTGGCTCGTAGGTAGGTATCGGCGAGCAGATAGCGCGGCTCCGGGGAATCCGGCCTCGCATCGGCCACCGTCTCGAGCGTTCGCACCGCGCGGATGTACTTGCGCAGCGCCACGAGCGCACGGCCTTTCAGCACGCCCGCGTCCACGCGCTCGGCGTCGAGCTCGAGGCATCGATCGAGGCTCGCGACCCCGGCCTCGAGAACGTCCTGCCCGCTTCCGCGATCGAGCCCTTCGAGGCGAATCCCGCGCTCGACATCCAGGCGGCCCAGCTCGAACCAGGCGGCCGGCGTTTCCATGCGCTCGATCGATGCGCGGAAGTCGCGCTCCGCGTCGTCGACGCGACCGAGCTCCTCGAGAATCCGCCCGCGTGCCACGTATTCCTTGGCGAGCTCGGCGTCGATCCCCTCGCGTCCGGATTGATCCTCGAGCGATCGGATCGCGCGCCCCACGAGCTCGAGGGCACGCTCGAGATCCCCGAGCTCGCGCAAGGCACTCGAAAGACCCCGTCGCGCACGATCGCGGATCGCCGGATCGAAGCGATCGTCGTCGAGGAGCTCGACCGACTTCTCGAATGCCGCGGCGCTCTCGGCGAGCTTCGTCTTCCGCTCGCTCGGCAGGCGCCCCGGATCGGGTCGCCGGCAACGATCGAGCTCCACCTCTCCCTGCCAGTAGTGCGCGAGCGCCGACGAAGGATGATTCCTCAGAGACTCCGCGGCAAGTGCGGCGGCATCGTCGAAGACTCCGACGCGCGCGAGACACTGAACGCCGAGCACGACGATCCAGATCCCGACTGCCGCGCCGACGAGCGTGGCCCGCGCCTGCCCCGCCCCCGCGACGAAGCGCTCGATCACGACTGCGGCGGCCAGCGCGAGCCCGGCAAGCGCGAGGTGGAACATCGAGTCGGTGAGAACGACGGGACTCGGGGGAAGGATTCCGTTGACCAGCGAAAGCGCGATCAGCGCGAAGAGGAGCGCGAACGCCAGCCGCGGATGACGTCGTCCGGCACGCACGAGCAGGACCATCACCGACACGACGAGGAGCGCTCCCAGGATCGCGAACCCGGTGCCGGATCCGGACGACGGCGCCGCGTAGAAAAAGCTCGTCCGAAACGGCAGCAAGACGTTCTGCAGGATCGTCCCCGCGAGACCGGCACGCGCCCCGAGAACTTCCATGCCGCCCGGGACCCCGCCACCCGAGATCCATCCCGAGAACGCCGGGCCCATTCCGACCAGCGCGGCGATCGCCGGTCCGGCGAGGGCGGCACGCTTCACGGGACGCGGGGCGACGCATCGATCGTAGGCGAGAAGCACGAGAGGCAGGATCGCGCCCGCCGGCGAAGCCATGGGCGCCGCGAGCGACGCACCGATCGCGACGGCCATCGCCGCCACGCTGCCCGTCGCCCGGACGCGAACCCACGCGTCGAGCCCCAGCAGAACCAGGGCCGTGCCGAGCACGACATCCCGCGAAGGAAGCCACGTCACGGCCTCGGCGTGCAGCGGATGCGCGACGAACAGCAAGCCCCCGAGCATCGAGGCGAGGAACGTCAGCCCGATTCGACGGCCGATCGTGACGATCAACGCCGCGGACGCCAGGTGAAGCATCAGCTGGAGCAGGCGCCCGAGGAGCGGGCTTGCCGCATCCAGCGAGCGCGTCGCATCGGTGAGCGGCCGGGGCGCGCGGGCTCCCGGATGGTGAAAAAGAGCGCGTACGGACGACGAGCCCAGGACCTCGCCGCTCGAGTCCTCACGCTCGAGCTCACCCGCCACGGGGAACTGCGCTCCTTCGCCTTGGCCGAGACCGGGCACGAATACGAGCGACGCGAGCGCGAGCAGGACCACGCATCCGACGATCGCACCGCGACGATCGGCAAGCGAGTGAGACTCGGGTTGGGAAGCCGGATGCACGCCTGTCCTCCTCCCGGACTCTCGTCCCGACGCCACCGTCGGCATCGGGAGGGGTGCGGGCAAACCGGGGATTGTAAGGTGACGATTCCGAGGGAGCAAGGACGTCGCGCGCCCTCGGGTCGAGGTGGCCGTGGCGGCAGGATGACCCGACGATGATGGAACGCGTTCTCGAAGAGCTGAAGCGGCATTCGTCGTTCCTGCTCTGCTCGCACGAGCCGCTGGACGGGGATGCGCTCGGATCCGAGCTCGGCCTGCAGTGGCTCCTTCGGGCGCTCGGGAAGGACGTTCGCATCGTCAACCCGGGCCCGGTGCCGGCGCGGCTCGCGTTCCTTCCCCGCGCCGACGAGGCTCGTCATGCGGCGGACGACCCCGGCGGTTCGTTCGATGCGTTTGTCGGCCTCGACGCCGGGCGGCGCGGCCGGCTCCACCCCGTCGATGAGCAGATCACCGACGGCATGCCGTTCTTCAACATCGATCACCACGACGGCAACGACGAGTTCGGCACCGTGAACTGGTGCGACCCGCGCTACGGATCCACGGGCGAGATGGTCTACGACCTCATCCGCCTCTCCGGGGTGCCGATCGAGAAGGACGCGGCGCTCCCGCTCTACGTCGCGGTCCTCACGGATACCGGCCGCTTCTCGTTCGAGAACACGACGCCGTCGGCGCACGAAATGGCCAAAGCGCTCCTCGGCGCGGGTGTCGATCCGGGAGCGGTGCACCGTCAGCTCTACCGCGACAAGAGCCTCGAGCACTTGCGCTTGGAAGCGAATGCGATCGACCGCCTGCGCACGACGCTCGACGGGCGAATCGCCTGGACCAGCCTGACCGAGGAGATGATCGCGACCTGCGAGGATCCGACCGAGGTCAGCGATCTCGTCGAGATCCCGTCGAGCCTCGCCGGCGTCGAGGTCGCCCTCCTCTTCAAGAACGTACCCGGCAAGCGCGGCACCCACGTGAGCCTGCGGGGACTTCGCGACTTCCGGGTAAACCGCTTCGCCGGCCGCTTCGGCGGGGGCGGACATCCGACCGCTGCCGGCTGCCGCATCGACGAAACCCTGGACCGTGCGCAAGCGCTTGTTCTCGAAGAGCTTGAGCGCGAGCTCGGAAACGGATCATGAACGGGGAGACGACACCCTCGAGCCCACGTGAGCAGGCCCTCGCCGCCCTCCGGCGACACCTCGAGCTCGAAAGCCTGTTCGGCGTTCGGTCCCTGCCGGTGCCCCGGGAAGCCGTGGCCGCGGCCATCGAATCCGCCGAGGCGCGGTCAGCCACCGAGACCGAAACCGGAACCGGGGCCGAGCCCGCCGCCCAGCCATCGCGCTCACCCGCTCCGGGTCCATCCGGGCCGAGCGCATCCGGGCCGGCGGCT
>CAZQZX010000039.1:0-36923 GCA_964597885.1 uncultured Planctomycetota bacterium | reverse complement strand
GGGAGGGCGCGGGAGCCGCGATTTCGTCTTCGTCCTCGTCGGCTTCGGCCTTCTTCTTGGGCTTGCGCGCCTTCGTGCGAGGCGCTGGAGCTTCCTCTTCCTCTTCCTCGTCCTTCTCTTCGGCCGCGGCCTGGCTCTTCTTCTTTCGAGCCGGGGCGCGCCGCTTGCGAGGCGGGGGAGGCTCTTCTTCCTCTTCCTCCTCCTCGTACTCTTCTTCCTCTTCGTACTCGTAGCCGTATTCGTCTTCGACCCGCAGGCGATCGGCGAGCTTGTTGCGCAGTCGGCTGAAGAAGCGAGCTCCGCGTCCCGGGGCTTCGTCCTCTTCCTCTTCTTCCTCCTCCTCGTACTCCTCTTCTTCTTCCTCTTCCTCTTCGTCGTACTCCTCGTACTCGTCCTCTTCGTCTTCGAGCTCGGGAGCGGGCTGCCGCATGTGACCGACCAGTTTCCAGGCGGCGGTCAACGGAAGCCAGTCGGTCGAGAGCAAGACGCCGATCAGCGAGGCCGACAGCAGGAGGAGATACGAGCCGGTGAGGCTCAGCTGGCCTTCCATCTGACTGTGGATGTAAGCGCCGATCCAACCACCGTGATGGGAGAGCTTGATGAAGGTCGCGAGCGTGGCGAAAGCGGCGACGAGGAGTACGCCGCCGAAGAAGCGAGCGCCGGGGGCGTGCAGCTTTCGCTGGATCAGCGTCGACAGCCCCCAGAAGGTGATGAGTCCGATGAGAAGGTAGGCCGCGGCACCGATCCCCGAGAGGAGGGTGGAGGCCAGGGTGTCGCCCACCGCGCCGCACAGGTTGCCCTTGGGCGGTAGGGGGGCGTCGGGAAGAGCGGCGGCCGTGTCGATGTAGATGCGGTCGAGCTTCGGATTCTCGGAAGCGAGGACCGAAGCGGCCGTCTCGACGGGACGGTACGAGAGCAGGCTCAGCAGGCAGAACGCACACGCCGCGAGGATCAGGATGGCGAAGGCCTCCTGGTACACGCGCGAGCGGGCTACCGGATCGTTTTCGAGCTCGAGCTCCTCGTCGCTCATCCGTTCTTCCTCGTGCGAGCTCGGGAGTTGCTCCCCTTGCTCTTGCCAGCGCTCTCGAGGCGTGCCGCTTCGGCCACGCGCACGATCGCGGTCGCGACGGAGTCCTTGGACTTCCGGCGGACGTCCTGCACCGAGCCGTCTTCGCCCAGGATCGTGACCGAGGCCGTCGTCGCTCCGATGACTTCGGGCGAATTGAGCACCACGTAATCGAGGCGCTTCGCCTTCATCTTCGCGAGAGCGTTCTCCCGGCCATGGTCGGTCTCGAGGGCGAACCCGATCACGACGCGATCTCCCTTACGACGTCCGACGCCGGCGACGATATCCGGATTGCGGCGCAACGGAAGGGCATCGTCGAGCTCGTGCTTCTTGAGCTTGCCCTTGCGAAACGTTCGCGGACGGAAATCGGCAACCGCCGCGGCCATGACGAGGCAATCGGATGTCTCGAAGTGGCGTCGAACCTCGCGCTGCATGTCCAGTGCACTGACCACCTGTACCGTGCGCAGGCCTGCCGGTTCGCGCAGCGTGGTGGGACCGGAAACGAGAACGACACGGTGTCCCCGCCTACGGGCCGCCCTCGCAATGGCGTAACCCATGCGACCGGACGATTCGTTGGAAAGAAACCGGACCGGATCGATGTACTCGCGGGTCGGGCCCGCCGTCACGAGCATGCGCATGCCGACGTGAACGGCTCCTGCCTAGAAGATTGGTTTCCCCGATACCACCACCCATGGGTATCCGAGAAGGGGGTCCAGCGAACAACGCGGTTCATTGTAGGTCGTTGTCATTCTTGCCTCAACGCCTTTTTCGGGGTGCGCGCTGCGGTGGGGGAGCGTCGAACGCGAGGGGCGACGGGTAGGGTGTGCGCGCCGATCGACGTGCGGAGTCGCGCATCGCAGGGAGGCGGGGCGGTGGGCTGGACGGAGCGGCGCGGTCAGGCGCCCGCGACGCGCTCGACGGCGGCGAGGATCTCTTCCGGCTCCATCATGCGGCCCATGCCGGTAACACCTTCCGCCAGCCGACCTTCGACCGGGCCGAGGAACTCGTACCCCACGTCTTCGAGGCTCTTCACGTTGCGCTGGACGATGGGGTTGGCCCACATGCGCGGGTTCATCGCGGGGGCGATGAGAACCGGCGCGGTGCAGGCGAGGATCGAGGTCGTGAGCGCGTCATCCGCGATCCCGCAGGCCACTTTGCCGATGAAGTCGGCGGTCGCGGGGGCCACGACGAAGGCCCGGGTGTGGTCGGTGGATTCGAGATGGCCCATCGGATTGGCCTCGACGCTCGCCCACAGGTCCACGAGGACCGGGCCCCGCGTGAGCGCCTGGAACGTGGCGGGCGTGACCATCCGCGTGGCGCTCTCGGTGAGGATCACCGTGACGTCGTAGTCCCGCTGGACGAGCTGCGAAACCAGCGCGGCCGCCTTGAAGGCCGCGATGCTCCCGGTGACGCCGACCACGACGGGGGTCCTGCCGTTGGCTTCCTGGTCCATCGTGCACCTCCGCTCGCCTGGGATCTCTCGACTGGGTCAGGGGACGGTCTGGTCGACCACGCGGAAGATCTCCTGCGCGGCGTCGTTCGCGACATCGTTGACGACCTGATGGTCGTAGCGGTGCGCCTGGCTCATCTCGTAGCGTGCCGTCTCGAGCCGAGCGGCGATCTGATCTTCGGAATCGGTGCTGCGGTCGCGGAGCCGTCTCTCGAGGGCTACGGGATCCGGCGGCAGCAGGAAGACGGTGATCGCGTCCACGTCGCTTCGATCCATCAGCTGGCGGGCGCCCTGCACATCGATGTTGAGGATGCAGTGCGAGCCGCGCTGCCGGATCTCGTCGACGACGCTTCGCAGCGTGCCGTACCGGTGTCGATGGACGTTGGCGTGCTCGAGGAACTCGTCGCGCATCACGCGGGTGCTGAACTCGTCCTCGGTGAGGAAGTGGTAATGCCGCCCGTCGACTTCGTCTCCGCGGGGAGGGCGGGTCGTCGCCGACACCGATTCTTCGAAGCGTCCGGTCGCACACAGAAGCTGCGCTACGGTGGTCTTCCCGACCCCCGAGGGTCCCGAGAGAACGATCAGGCGTCCCGGCTGCTTCATGGTGCGGCTCCGGCGTCGGCCGGCATATCCCTACTCGATGTTCTGGACTTGCTCGCGGATCTTCTCGATCTCGGCTTTGATCTCGACCACGAGGTGGGAGATCGTCGAGTCGTTCGACTTGGAGCCGATCGTGTTCGCTTCACGGAACAGCTCGTGGAGGATGAACTCGAGGCGGCGTCCGGCTTCGTGGCCGGATGCCACGATGTCATCGAACTGGAGGAGATGACTGTCGATACGAGCGATCTCTTCGCTGATGTCACACCGGTCCGCGAAGATGGCGACCTCGCGGGCCAGCGCGGTCTCGTCGACCTCGGCCTCCGTGCCGGAGAGAAGATTGTTGATGCGCGTGTGCAGCCGCTGTCGGTAGTGGTCGACGACGGTGGGCGCGATCTTGGCGATCTGCTTGGCGAACTTCGCGATGTTGCGCCGACGTTTCACGATGTCTCGTTCGAGCTTTCTTCCCTCGGCCGCTCGCATGGCGCAGAGACGGTCGACAGCCTGCATGACCTCCGCGCGGACCGCTCGCCAATCGGCATCCGTGACCGAGTCGCCGATATCGCGAGAGATCAGCGTGTCGGGAAGCGACGGGATCATGTCGAGGGAGGGCTCGCCTTCGAGCGCGAACTTCTTCTTCACGCGGCGCAAGGCCTCGACGTAGCCGGCGATGGCCTGGTCGTCGAAGTCGAAAGGGTTCCGGCGCGATTCGAGCACGGCCTTCACGGTCATGCTGACCGACCCGCGCGCGACGCGATCCCGGATCAGCTGCTCGATCTTGGTCTCGTAGCTCGAGAAGTACGAGGGGACCTTGAGCGCGATCTTGAGGTGCCGGTGGTTGAACGAACGCGTCTCGACGGAGCCGCTGAGCCGCGGGGTCTTGATGCTGGACTTGCCGAAGCCCGTCATGCTGAGAATGGGCGCCGCCGAGCTCTTGGCATTGGCGCTCTTGGCATCCGCCTTGGGGGCGGATGCCTTCTTCGCGGGCGGCTTCGCGCCCTTACGAGCCTTGGCCTGCGAGCGACTCGTCACTCGCCGCTTTCCTCGCCACCGCCGCCTTCGCCCGAACCGGCGTTGTCACCACCGCCTTCACCGGATCCCGCGTCGTCACCGCCGCCGGCTCCCGTGCCCGGATCGGCCGGAGCGGAGATGCCCGGATCCGGCGACACCGGTCCGGTGGGCGCGGCGAGCGAGCCCGTCGTCCCGTGGAACATGCTGATGAGGATGGCGCTCAGGACGAACGCGCCGGCGAGGCCGGCCGTCAGCTTCATGGCGCCCGACGCGCGAACGCCGAACGACTCCGACACCATACCGCCGAACGCTTCGCCGAATCCGCCGCCCTTGCCCTCTTGCAGGAGGACGATCGCGATCAGCAGGATCGAGGAGACAACGAAGATCGTGTACAGGAAAAAGGTCAAGATCGCCATCGAAGTGACTCTCCAGTCAGTCTTGTTTTCTGGACTGTGTTCGTAGGATTTCCGACTAAGCCGTCCCGACTCCATCCAGCGCGCCGCGAACGATCGCGGCGAAGCTCTCGGCCTCGAGGCTCGCGCCTCCGACCAGGGCTCCCTGGATCTCGTCCTGTCCCATCAGCTCGGCCGCATTGCCGGGCTTCACGCTACCACCGTAGAGGATGCGACAGGCCTTCGCCGCGTCCGCACCGAAGCGGGCCTCGAGACGTGCACGCAGGGTGGCGTGCGCTTCCCGGGCCTGATCCGGGGTTGCGGTGAGACCCGTCCCGATCGCCCAGACGGGCTCGTAGGCGAGCGTCAACCGCGCGAAATCGTCGGCCGACAGCGTGGCGATGACGGCTTCGGTCTGGCCGGAGATGACTTCGTCGGTCCGGCCGCTTTCTCGTTCTTCTTGTTTCTCGCCGACGCAGAGGATCGGATCGAGCCCTGCATCGAGAGCGGCTCGCACCTTCTTCGCGACGACCTCGTCGGTCTCGCCGAGAATGTGGCGACGCTCCGAATGGCCGAGGATGACGTACCGGCATCCCGCGCTCGTGAGCATCGGTCCGGAGACCTCTCCGGTGAACGCGCCCTTCGGCTCGGCGTAGAGGTTCTGCCCTCCGACCGAGTACCCGTGCGCGGCCGCGATCTCCGCGACGTCGGTCAGGAACGGGAAGGGCGGGAACAGGCCGACCTCCGCGTTCTCGACCCGCCCGAGCTGGGCACCCAGATCGGCGGCGAGCTTGCGCGCACCGTCTCGATCGGTGTGCATCTTCCAGTTGCCGGCGATGAAGGGGCTCTTACGGGTCATTGCGAGATCGCTCTCTCGCGCCGTCGGGGGCCGCCCGGAAGGTCCGGAGCCGGGGCCCGATCGACGCAAAGTAAAAGAGAGGCACGATATAATGGCGCCCCGGGGAGGTCAAGAGTAGGAGCGGGGTCCGAGCGGGCCCGTCCGAGGCCCGCGGCTAGAAGAGGAAGCCGCCTTCTTCGTCCTCTTCTTCGAGGTCACGTCCATACAGCATCATGGACTTACGACGTTCGTAGAGGACGGGGTAGACCTGGCCGCTCACCCGCCGAAAGACCCCGCGGGTGTAGCGCTGCATCTTGCCTCGCTTGGCGATGACGTGCACCGAGAACACCGTGCTCTGCGTGGTGATGAGCGGCAGGATCTTGTTGTAATCCTCGTTGTCGAGCACCCGGTTCGACTGGAGCTCGCCCGTCTCCTTGAAGATCCCGGGAGTGTCGGCCTCCTCGCTGGCGCTGTTGCGATCGCGGATGCGGTCGTCGCTGTCTCGCTCGCCGGAGTCGCCGTCGTCGCCACCCCCGAACAGCCCGCCTTCGTCGTCCTCCTCGTACTCGTCGCGGTACTCGAGGATCGATTCGGCCTCGTCACGGCGATCCTTGTCGAAGAGCGCCCGGAGCACCTCTTCGGGGGCGGTGTTGATGTTCACGAGCCCCGAGGACCAGATCGTCACGAAGTTCAGGAGGCCGGGAATGACGATCGTGTCGTCCTCCGGATCGAGGAAGTCGAACAGCAGATCTTCCGTAATCCCTTCCACCAGAAGGAGCTCGTCGACGCTCAGGATCGGCGCGTCCACGGTTTCGGGCTTCGGGATGTCCTCTTCGCCCGCGTCGTTGGTCGGCGCGGCGGTCACGTAGTCGCGGATGGCCTCGGCGATTCGGCGCGCCTCGGTGCCCGTCAGATCGAAGCTGGTACCGTCGCGGAAGTCGACGAGGATCGAGATCAGGCCTTCGAAGACCTGCTCGCGGAGCTTCTCGTCGGCGGCTCGGTTGCGGGGCTCCTCGCCCTGGGCGTTGTTGTTGTCCTGGTTCTGTTCTCCGCGGTTGCGGCGCCGATTCTGGCGGTCCTGCGCCCGTTCCTCGGCCCGACTTTGCTCGCGGGGCTCGGCGAGCATCCCGATGTTGAGCTTGCGCTCCTCGTCGATGATGATCACCTCGAGATCGATCTGGCTCTCCTGCTCGGCGTCCTCGTCGCCCCAGGGATCGGCCGAGTAGTCGTAGTCCTCCATGCCGTCGCCTTCATCGGCGGCGAAGGAGGCCGTTTCCCACAGGTCGCCCTGGGCGTCCCACTCGTTCTCCCGGGCGTCGGCCTCGATGTAGGCCGAGGCGCGGGTCATCACGCCCTCGGAGGCATAGTGGAGCACGGCCGTGTCGAGCCGGTTCTTGGCGAGCCGGAGGTCGATCTTGGTCGTGTAGCTCATCTGGAAGACGAGGATGACGAGCAGGGTGAGGATCATGAGGCTGAGGATCAGGGCGGCTCCCCGTTCCTCGGATGAACCCGTGGTGGTCGTCCTTCGTGCTTTGGCGTCAGGCATTTGCATCGATTCGTCCTCGTGGCTGACCTTCGGGCCGTCCGGGAGTAGACGCCCGTTCCGGGGGCGCTATTCCCGCGTTCCTGCCGTTACTCCTTGGCCTTCTCGCCGCTCGCGGGGCTCGAGAGGAGCAAGACCGAGCGCTCCTTTCCGCCGCCTGCGTAGCGCAGAAATACGTCCGACCGGCCGTCGCCGTCCAGATCCTGTACGAGCTCGCGGGCGGTGCTGAAGCTCGACGAGTCCGGGATCGGCACGGTCGCGTCCGGCTTGCTCGCCCACAGCCGGCCCTTGCGCCCGTAGTGGATCGCGAGCCGATCGGGCTTCTCGAGCCGGAGCAGGTCGGCCAGTCCGTCTCCATTGTAATCGCCGTCGTAGTGGATCAGCATCGACGGGGCGACGGAAAAGCCCGCATCCGATCCCTCGGAGGCCTCGGTCAGGATCTTGAGGGGTATGTCGACATCGACGATCCCGTCTGCGCGGGGCGCGAACAGCTCGCCGCCGCGATTGCGGTGCAGGTAGTGCCGGATCGCGATCGAGCGCGTCACGACGATGCGCAACCCCTCGGCGAGCGTCACCTCCTCGGTGCCCGGTACGACGAGGTCGCGTCGACCGTCCCCGTCGATGTCCGTGAGCCGAACGCCGAGGTTCCATTCCTTGATGCGGACGACCTGGTCGGGACGTTCGAACGACGAGAATCCTGCACGTCCGCGGAAGATCTTCACCGTGCCGCGCCTCATCTCGTCGAGTACGATCTCGGCCGCGCCGTCGCCGTCGAGATCGGCGACGTTGATCGGATTCCAGCTCGGGAGCGAGCCCTGCCGCTGGTCGGGCATCAGGTTCACTTCCCGGAAGGAGAGGGCGCGAACGGCGGAGGGCTTCGTCTCGAACTTGCGCGCTTCGACCTGCCGGAAGAGGTAGAGCGTCTCGCCGCCGAGCAGCAGCAGGTCGGGCCTTCGATCGCCGTCGAAGTCGGCGCTGTAGTAGCGGGGGTACGCGACGCTCGACTCGTGGCTTCCGACGAGGTTCCAGTGCCGGAGGCGGACCTTTCCGCGAAGCGGCACCTCGAGCGACTGCGCGGCCTCGAAGCCGGCGTCGGGCGTACGCAAGTGAATGGTGTATCCCGTCGCCGAAGGGATCAGGAGGTCGGCGGTGCCGTCGCCGTCGAGATCGCGCAGGAGCGATCGCCAGGCGGGATCCCTCGGTCCCTCGAGGAAGGAACCCGGCCCCGCGACTCCTTCGAGCACGGTCGGCTTGCGTCGATAGCGGGGCGGGTTGCCGCGTCCGAGCGAGAGGTACTCGACTCGATCCGCGAGCACGAACACGATCTCGTGCCGCGGGTCGTCGGCGCAGTCCCCGATCGCGACGAGCATCGTTCCTTCCGGCGCTTCGAGAACCTGGTTCGGCTCGGGGCGAAGGACGCCGTCGCGGAACAGGTGGACTCGAACCGTCCGTCCGGCCTGGAAGACGAGATCGAAGCGGCCGTCTTGATCGAGATCCCGCGCCGTCGGCATGCCGATCGGGGACGGGCCGGTGAGGTCGAGCGTCCGGAACTTCGGATCCGCGGTGTGTGCGGTCGATGCCAGCAGACCGATCCCGAAGACGAGGCCGCACAGGAACCGGAGACCTTGCGCAGCCGGGCTCATCGTCCGCCTCCCTTCGAGAGCACGAGCGTGAGCCCGTCCCGACCGAACACGATGAGATCGGAGACGCGGTCTCGGTCGAGGTCGACGATCTCGAAACCCTCGCCCGGACCGACGCCGAGGGTTCGCGTCGGTTGGTCCGGGAGGTCGTACTTCTTCTTCCGGCTCAGGAAGCCGCCGCCCCCGCGCTTGCCCTCGTAGATGCAGAAGCGATCCGTCTCGGTCAGCGTCAGCAGGTCGGGGCGGCCGTCGCCATTGAAGTCGCCCTCGAACGACGCGAGGGGAGCGAGGCCGAGCTGTGCCGATTCGAGGGAGAACTCGATCATCTTCGACAGCTCGGGCTTCGCGACGAACCGACCCTTGCCTTTCTGGGCGAGGAACACGTGATACGTCACCTTCACCGTCTTGAAGAGGGCCTTCGTCAGGTTCGACATCAGGTCCATGCGTACCGAGGATACGACCAGATCGGCCGCGCCGTCCCCGTCGACGTCGACGAGATCGGGCGGCGTACTGATGCCCTTGACGGTGAGCGGCTGCCGCGGCTTCCTAGAGAAGAGCTCTTCACCACCGCCGTAGACGAGCACGCGCGTCAGCACCTGTCCGAGCAGGCTCAGTCGGCCGCTCTGGCGGCTCACGATCAGATCGCTGCGGCGATCCCCGTCGGAGAGACCCTCGAGGAGGACCCAGTGATTCTCGACGCGTTCGCCGGCCGTGCGCCCGGAGGGGTCGAGGAAGCCGAGGACGCGGTCGACGTCCGGAGTGCTCGGGATCGATCCGTCGGTCTTCTGCAGATGCACGCGAAGTCGGTCGCCGAGCACGAGGTGGAGGTCGGTGCGGCCGTCCCCGTCGTGATCGCCGAGGAGCAGCGAGGGAAGCGACGCGTCAATTCTCAGGTAGTCGAGAGCACCGCCCGAGAATCGTCGTGCATCCTGGATCTCGAGCTGCGTGCGCGCTTCGAACATCGGTTCTGAAGCGGCGGGTTCCGATGCGGGCGGCGGGCCCGTGCGTGCGCCGTACACCGCGTAGCCCCGTCGGGTTCCGAGGACCAGCTCCGCGCGGCCGTCGCCGTCGAGATCGCTCGCGAGCTTCCACTCGGTGAGGCGTTCGCTATCGCCGACCGGAAAGAACAGCTCGGTGCGAACGAGCGGCTCCGGGGTCGCGAGCCACGAGCCTTTCTTCGCGTGGATTTCGACGCCGGCGCGCGTGAGCAGAGCGATCTCCGCGCCGGGAGTCGGAAGCCAGTCGGCGATGCAGTACGCGGCGACATCGTCGGCCACGGGCCGTTGGTCGGAGGCCGCGAACGGTGCGGCGCTGTTTCCCGAGGGGCGAAGGATCACGAGGCTGCGGGAGCGCGTCTTCTCGTCGTAGGTCCCCGCGACGATCTCGAGCCGGCCGTCGCCGTCGAGGTCTGCGGGGGTGGCCGAGGTGACGAGCCCGAGGCGATCGAAGCGCTGCGTCGTGGGCTCCGCGGCGAGCGCGGGTCGCGCCGAGGCGAGAACGAACATCGCCAGGGCGAAGGCCGTGATCCAGAACGAAAGCCTCATCCGCGGAGCTCCGCTCGCTGGAACGTGACGAGAGACAGGATCGCGAAAACACCGCCCGTGACGACGGGTACCACCACGCCGCGCAGGATCTCGTCCGGATCCCAGTAGGCGTCGCTGAAGCCTTGCGTCATGTCGCTCGCGAGCTGGAGGAAGCGCCCCGTGTAATGGCTGAAGAACAGATTCGACAGCGGAACGTCTCCGAACGCGAAACCGATCCCGACGAGGCCGAAGTAGGCGAATCCGGCCGCAGCCAGGGCGGGGGCGAGCTGCCGGAAGACCGTCGAGAGCGCGAGGCCGAAGAGGGTCCACGCGGCGAGGGCGGGCAGAGTCAGCAACAGCCCGATGACGGCATCCTTGGCCATGTCCGCTCGGCCGGCGAGCAGGATCCCGTCGGTTTCGACGGCGCGGAAGTCGTACAGGAAGCCTGAGATCGCGAGCGCCACGCTCGCCACGACTCCGAGAAGAACGATCGCGATCGCGCCGTGCGCGAGGATCTTTCCGAGGACGATCTCGAAGCGCCGGACCGGGCACAGGATCAGGTTCTGGATCGTGCGCGCCGAGATCTCCTGCGCCACGGCGAGGCTCGCGAGGAGGAACGTGCCGAGCGCGAGAAACAGCGACGAGTGGCGCAGGATCTCGAGGAAGCATCGGAACGCGGTGGTCGGCGCGTCGGGATCCTCGGTGGCGGCCGCTCGCTGGAACAGGGCGATCCCCACGCACACGAGAATCTCGGCGAGAAGAATCCCGAAGAACAGACGCTGCCGCGTCACGCGGGTGACCTCGGCAAGACCGAGACGAAGGATCCGACCGATCACGTCGCGTCTCCTCCGATATGCTCGAGGAAGAAGTCCTCCAGGGTCTTGCGGCGAGGCGAAAAGGCCGAGACGGCGAGGCCGGCCTGCACGAGGGCCGCGTTGATGCTCGCGGCGTGCGGTCGTTGGATCCGCAGACGCAGCTCGCCGTTCCCGGACGAGTGCATCGCGAGCACCCCTTCGACTCCGCCGAGCACGTCGACGCCACGGTCGGCGTCGTCGAGGCGCACTTCGACTTCCTCCGTGTCCGGCTGAAGGAGGTCGTCCACGCGTCCGGTCAACAGGACGCGTCCGTCGCGGAGGATCGCGACCGAGTCGCAGACGGTCTCGATCTCGTGCAGCAGGTGACTCGAGATGAAGAACGTGGTGCCGTGCTCGTCCCGCAGGTTTCGAATGCGCTTTCGGAATCCGAGGATCGCCTCGGGATCGAGGCCGTTCGTCGGCTCGTCCAGGATCGCGACCTCGGGGCGCTGCATGTAGACGCGTGCGAGACCGAGCGCCTGTCGCATGCCCTGGCTGTACGTTCGGAAAGGGCGATCGGCGGCTTCGCCGAGCTGCACCCATTCGATCGCTTCTTCGATGCGTGCCCGGTCACGGATCCCGGAGACCGAGGCCAGCAGGCGCAGGTTTCGGCGTCCCGAGAGATGCGGGGCAAAGGCGGGTTGCTCGAGGAGCGCGGCCACCCTCGACGCGATGTCGAGCGGATCGCGATGGACGTCTTGTCCGAAGAAACGGACCGTCCCCGAGGTCGGCCGGATGAGGCGGAGCATCATCTGGATCGTGGTGCTCTTGCCGGCGCCGTTCGGGCCGAGGAAGCCGAAGATGGATCCGCGCGAGACCGAGAGCGACACCTCGCGAACGGCGGTCTTGGCGCCGTAGGTCTTGGTCAGGCTCTCGAGGCGGATGACCGCTTCACCGTCCATCGCGCGTCGCTCTCAAGACTCCTCGGCGAGCTCGAGCGCGGTGAGGAACACCATGCGCGCGACGCGTTCGATCTTCTTGACGTCGATCTTGTTCATCTCGTCCGAGGGTTGATGGTAGTCCTCGTGGAGCCCCGAGAAGAAGAACAGGGCCGGAACTCCCTTCTCGTAGAAGGAGTAGTGGTCGCTGCGCTTGAAGAACTCCTGGCTTCCCTTCTGGAGCTTCAGCCCGACGCTCGACTTCGCCGCGGCCTTCTTGGCGGCGGCGAGAAGCCTCGGGCTTTCGCTCCCGCCGAGAACGTCGATGCGTCGGCTTTCGTTGCGGCCCACCATGTCCATGTTCAGCATGGCCACCGTCTTGTCGAGCGGGAAGAGGGGTTTCTCGGCATAGCGCTTCGAGCCGACGAGTCCCTTCTCTTCGCCGGAGAAGAACAGGAACACGATGCTGCGGCGGGTCGCGATCTCGGATTCCCCGAAGGCCTGGGCCAGCTCGAGGAGTGCGGTCGTTCCGGAGGCGTTGTCGTCGGCTCCGTTGTTCACGCCGCCGGGCGAGACACCGATGTGGTCGTAGTGCGCGCCGACGATGACGATCTCGTCCTTCACCGCCGGATCGGACCCCTCGTGCATCGCGATGACGTTCTGCGTCGTCACGGTTTCTTCCTCGAATCGCACGCGTAGCTGGACCTCGTGCGTGGGGCCCGAGATGAGCTTGTTGCGCATCGAGCGATCGATCTTCTTCTGGAGCGGCTCGATCTTCTGTCCGAGGATCTCCTCGGCCACCTCGAGGCTGATGTGAGCGACGGGGATCGGCGAAGGGTTGCGAGGCCGCATCGGGCTCCGCGGGCTCGGCATGTGCGGGAACTCGAAGCCGATCGTCTCGGTCCGCTCGTGGTACAGCGGATTCGTCACGATCAGGAGCGCCTTGGCTCCTCGCTCGGCCGCGTTTCGGGCCTTCTCGAGCATTCGGGAGTGCTTCGTCGGCTCCGGACCGTCGAAACGCTTGCCCTTCATCGTCTGTCGCGGCTCGTGGCTGAGGGCGATCACGATCTTGTCGTGCACGCTCTTGCCCTGGTAGTCGTCGTAGCGTTCCTCGCGCGCGGTGATGCCGTAGCCGGCGAAGACCACCCGGCCCCGCACCTCGGTCTCCGCGGAGCCGTAGACGGGGACGAAGTCCTCGAAGAGCTTGAAGGAGCGTTCGACGTCCTGGTTGCCCGGGACATGGAGCGACAGGGCGCTGATCGGGGAGACCACGAGCGCGGCCGTGTTCCAGCCGTGGAAGTAGGGGGCCTTGTCGCCGACGGGGCGCAGGCCGAACGCCTCGAGCTTGCCGGCGATGTAGTCGGCGGCGCGATCGAGGCCCCGGGTGGGGGTGTTGCGGCCCTCGAGCTCGTCGGAGGTCAGGAACTTGAGGTGATCGACGATTCCGGCCCGGTCGATCGCGTCGAGGGCGCTGTCCACGCCGGTGGCGGCGGGCTCCGCAGCGCGGGCGCGGCCGGGCGCGATGGACACGGCCGCGAGGGCCAGGATCACCGCGGCGAGACCCGAGACCGCCCGCGGACCGGCGAGCCGGAAACGGATACGGAAGTCGGTGGGTCGTCGCATGCGTCGGGCCTTTCCGTATAACTCTTTTTCTGGTCGGTGGATATCGCGGTTTCGGCCCGTGCCGACCGCCCGCCGACCTTTCTCTAAGCTACACAATTCCCCGGGGCTTTCGTACCCCCCGGAGCGTATCGCTGGAGCCGGATTCGTCGTACAATGGGGAATGACGCATCCCCAGTGGTGCGTTGACCGTCCGGTCCACCGATCAGAGCGAGAGAGCGAGTACCATGCTTTTTACTTCCAAGCGCCTCATTACGCTCATCGCGATCCTCTTCTTCCTCGGTTTCGTGCTCCCGGACCTCGTCCAGGCGCAGCGCCGTGGAGGGGGCAGCTCGGGCATGTCGAGCGGATCTCGCGGTGGGATGTCGCGCGGCGCCTCCCGCGGCGCTTCTCGCGGCGGGATGTCCCGGAGCAGCGGTGGAAGCCGTTCGTTCTCCCGGGGCCGCAGCTCCGGATCGCGGATGTCTTCGCCGTCCCGAGCCCCGTCGCGCAGCAGCTCCCGAAGCCTCGGCGGCAGCCGGAGCTCGCGTCCGAGCAGCGCGCGCCCCAGCAGCGGTTCGTTCCGCAGCCCCAGCCGAGGATCGACGAGGTCGGTTCCGCGCTCGGGGAGCACGTCGTCGCGCAGTGGCAGCACGTTCCGCAGTCCGTCGAGCGGGAGTCGCGGCTCGACGCGTTCCCTCAGCGGATCGTCGTCGCGCGGAACGACCGGCGGAGGTTCCACGTACCGGCGTCCCACGGGCACGCCGCGCTACAACGCCGCCCCGTCTCCGCGGGTGAGCGGCGGCACGAGCTCGCGGACGGGCTCGATTCGCGGGACTTCGAGCGGTCGCGTCTCCTCGGGTACGTATCGAGGAGCGACGGGCTCTCGCGGGAGCGCCGGCTCGGGCTTCGGCGGCGGCACGCGAAGCACGGGGGGCACGCGAGGCACGGGCGCCCGCCCGTCCGCGGCCACTCCATTCCGGGGATACTCCTCGTTCGATCGCATCAGCTCGTCGGGCTCGAGGATTTCCTCCGGCGGTCGCGTCAGCGGCGGGACGAGCTCGCTCGGCAGCTCCGGGCGAACGACGACCGGCGGGCGAACGGGCGGGTTCGGAACGCCGACCGGCGGAAGCGGTGCGGGGGCCGGCACGGGCTCGCGGGTCTTCACGGCCGGGGGCGGTGCGACGGGAACGATCGGTGGAGCGCCGACCCGCACGAACGGTGCCCGGTCGACCGGCTGTGGCGACCTCTCTCGAACGCGCACGCGCACGACCGGCGGCGGCGCGGGTAGCCTCTCGGCGGATCTTTCGCCGTCTTCGGGCACCCGGACGCTCTCGCCCGGCGGAACGCGAACGGGTACCGGTGGCGGTGGCAGCACCTTCGGCGGCGGAACGGGCAGTGGCGGTTTCGGCGGCGATTCCCGACCGGGCGGCACGACGCCGACGGATCGCACGGGAACCACCTCCCTGACGCCGGCGACCAACTCTCTGACCGGGGGGACCGGCGCGGATATCCGGCCGCGTAACCTCTCGCCTCGTGGTGACCTTTCCGATCGCCGTGGGACGGCCGACGGCCTGACCCCGACCGATCGCACTTCGGCAGATGCCGGCGGCGTCCCGGGCGGAAGCACGGCCGGTGGTGCGCTGGGCGGCGATGCGGGCATCAGCGCGCTCGACAGCGCGGGCCCCACGGTCGACTCGATCTCGAACGACTACACGCATACCGGCGGCGCGTCGGGTGCCGAGCCCTACTACGAGGGCGACTACTACGGCGACTACGGCCACGACTACCATCACGGCCATCACTACAACGATTACTACTGCGGCTACAACGGCTGGTACGGGTGCTACTGGGGCTTCGGCATCTACGGCTGGTCGTGGTGCTACGGGTGGGGTTGGCCCTACTGCGACTACGGCTACGGCTACGGCTATCCGTGGTACGGCTTCTGCGGATCCTGGTCCTTCGGATTCGGGTTCTATTCGCCGTACTACTACGCCTACGGCTACTACTGGCCGTACTACTACCGCTACAGCTACCCGTTCTACCGCGTGTACGACTACGGATACTCGTCGTACCTGCCGGATCGCGTCGTGATCTACGAGACGTACTACGTCGAGAGCGGCGGAACCCCGGCCGGCGATGCCTCCACGGGCGAAGCCCCGGCCGAATCGCTCCCGCCGGATCCGATGGTGACGGGCGATGTTCATCTGCGCGCCGGCAATTACGCGGAGGCCGCGAAGGCCTATCGCGAAGCGGTCGAAGCCGAACCCGACAACTCGGTTGCGAAGTTCGCCCTGGCCGACGCGCTCTTCGCGCTCGGCGAGTATCCCGAAGCGGCCTACATGATCCGCCGAGGTCTCTTCCAGGATCCCGAGTGGCTCGACGCGACGCTCAGCAAGGGCGACATCTTCCCGGACGCGGAAGAGTTCGGAAGGCTGCTGGCCTCGCTCGACGCGTACGCGAAAGAGCGTCCGTACGACAGCTCGGCCTGGTTCCTTCTGGGATTCCAGCTGCACTTCATGGGTCGCTACGACGAGGCCGAAGCGGCGCTCAACCGCGCGGCGACGGTTCTCCCCGGCGACTCGCTCACCGCGGCCGCGATCGAGAAGGTTCGCGCGAAGCGGGCCGCGGCTGCCGCGGGTGCGACCGAGGATTCGATCCCGGTTCCGGCTCCTGCCGGTGCCGCCGCCGAAGAGGACAAGGGCGGCAAGGTCGTCGAGCTGAAGGAGGGCGGCGACAAGTAATCGCGTCGCTCGGCAACGATTCAAAACAAGAGCCGCCTCGTCCGTCGGGACGAGGCGGCTCTTTCTGTTTCATGGGGTGCAGCACCCGAAGCCCGGGCTCCCGCCCTAGGGCACGACGTCGATCTCGAAGAAGTTCGACCGCTGCCACACGACGTTCTTGCTGACCGTCACGAGAACGAAGTGCTTTCCGACCAGGGCCGGGTTCGTCGGGAACTGGCGCGTGATCTGTCGCATCCCCGACGAGTCGAGGTTGGCCGACACGCGAAGCATCTGGTTGTCGGTGAGGCCGGTCTCGATGAGCGGTCCGCCCGGTACCTGGAAGGTCGCGTTGCCGAAGCGACGGTCCGAGAAGACGTAGTAGGGCTCGTCGGCGCCGCCCGTGATCGTGACGGTGACGCTGTCGCCGCCGCGCACCTCGCGCTGACTCACCGAGAGCGTGACCAAATCGCAGAAGAGCGAGTCGACCCGGACGTCGTCGATATTCCAGCCGCCCGCGCTGACGCTATCGTTCGATTCCAGCTCGAACGTCAGGTCGAGCTCCATGTTGTCGCGCGCGAACAGGGAGATGTCACGCTCGAACGTGTACCAGTTCGGCGCGGCCTCGCCGCTCCGCGAGTCGTTCCGGAAGACCGTCGCGCTTTCCACGCGGAACTTCAGGGTGTCGCCGTTCTCCGAGCGCTCGGTCGAGTTGTAGTGCTGGAACCGCAGCCAGATGTTGTCTCCGGCCGCCGACGCGTCGATGACCGGCGACTGCAGGAAGCTCACCGTGTCGTCGGCGTAGTTGCCGTCCCCGCTGAGATCCGTTCCCGCGACCGACGTTCCGGAATAGGCGAGCACCGGATCGAAGGCGTGGGTTCCGCTCGGGTTGGGCGTTCCGACCTCCCAGTCGTCTTCGCCGGCCGAGGCACCGTGCGTCCAGCCGCCGATCCCCGACTCGAAGTCCTCGAAGAAGATCGACTCGGAGCGTCCGATGTGGAACGAGAAGACCCGTCGGCGCAGGGGGCCCGGGGCCTCCGCCGGATACAGCCGCGTGTTGCCGGCCGAGTCGGAGGCGCGGAAGTAGTACTTGATCCAGGTGCCGCACGGCTGGGCGGGGATCGCCGCCGTCCATTCGTCCGCCGTCTCACCGGGCTTCATCGCCACTTCCGCGTAGTCGATCCCGTCGTCGAGGCTGTACAGGAGCGTCGGTGAGGTGACGGGGCCCGCCAGGGCGCTGATCGTGGCGACGATCGGAAGGTCGTTCACGGTGTCCGAGACCGCGATCGGCGGCGCGACGTGGTCGAAACGGAAGAGCTCGACGGCCGGCGGGTCGAACCCGTGGCGAAGCGCCGCGAGCGCCAGCTGCCGGTAGTTGGGCGTGCGGTTCGAGAGGTCGCCGTCGTCGTCATCCTGGATGAAGACCTCGAGCACCGCCCTCGGGATGCTGATCGCGTTGGCGAAGAGGGACTGAAGGACGATCGTCTCGGCGATCGCGACGCCCGCGGTCATTCCGTGCCGCTGGATCAGTCGCTCGCGCGTGTGCCAGCAGAATCCCGAGAACGTCTCGCCTTTGCAGTGGTTCGAGCTTCCGCACTCGGCCGCCGGCCAGACGCGGTCGTTGTCGGTGGTGCGCAGGAACTGGTTGCCGATCCGGTAGTCCTCGCCGACTTCCGGCTGTCCGCTCGTGAACGCCGCGATCATGTCGGCGAGACCCTCGGTGAGGGCGCGATCGATGATTCCGCCGGTCATGTCGTCGAGGAAGTGGCCGTACTCGTGGTACACGATCGTGTCGAAGGCCATGTTCACGCAGTTGTTGCCCTCGGCGTAGAAGTTGATCGTCCCGTCCGTGTAGAACGCGTTGCAGTTCGTGGCGGTGAGGTTGACGTTGCAGGGGATCGGCGTGTCGAGTGCCGGTAGATCCAGGACGCTCCGCAGGTAATCGTGAACCACGTTCGTGTGGTAGAAGGCGTCGACCTGGGAGGCCTGCCTCGGATCACCGCCAGGCGGCATGGTGTGGAAGCGGACGGGCACCGGCGTGCCGGGCGTGTGCTGCTTCTCGTAGCGCAGGTCCGTCCCGCCGTCCTGGGTGTTGACGTCCACGAACGGGCCCTTCAGCTCGGCGACCAGCGTCACGTCTTCCGTGCCGGGGTTGGGGACGACGAAGTTGCCGTCGGTGTCCGTGAGGGTCGTGTTCCCCGTGTCGGTCACCTGGACTTCGAGGTTCCGGAGGGGGAGCTCGACGAGGTTCGACCGCGGCCCGAAGAGGTGGCCTCGGCCTTTGACGTCGCCGGTGACGTCCGTCTGGTAGATGCGGTTGCGGGCCTCGAGCACTCGTGCCTCGCCTCGGGCGGCGACCCAGCAATCGCGCGCGAAGCGTCGGCCGCCTCGCGTCGACGTGACGTGGAGCTTCCAGGCGAGATGCCCGTGACCGTTCTCGTCCACGAGGATCTCGAGCGCGGCCTCGTCCGCCACCCGGAGGTCGGCCCGCGTGAGCGTGCTCATCGTGTCCAGGGCCACGCTCTCGGCCGCGCCGCGGAGATTCTGCGGTGCGACGTCATCGATCGTGGTCGGAATCCGGTTCGTGAAGATCGCCGCGAGCACGCCGTTCGGCTTGAAGCGAAGGTCGACCCGGCTGGACTCCGAGAGCGGAACCCCTTCCCGGAGCAGATTCAGATTCAGGTACCACGTCGATCCGGCGAGGATCGGCTGTCCGTCGAGATCGAGATCGCCGAGCCCGAGGAAGTCTCGGTGCTCCTCGATCCACGCGTAGGCTTCCGCCAGGACGGTGTCCGCGTCCGTGAGCGGGCGTCCCAGGTCGATTCCCGTGCCGTAGACCACGGTCGGCAGTCCGGTCTGCGGGTCGGCGTGGACGGTCCAGGCCCCCCCGGCGCGATCGCTCAGCTCGGATTCGAGGGCGATCGATCGACGTCCTTCGGCGTCCTGGGCCGAGGCTCCCGCGCTCAGGCCGAGCAGCACGAGAAGCGCCAGCGCGGCGGTGAGCCGAAGGCGAGGGGGGAAGAGGGTGCGGTAGGGGGGCACCATGACGCGAGACCTCCTTTGCGGGCGTACCCGAGGGATGTAGCGGAAGATTCCTCTCTCGGGACCCATTATACGCCGAAGGGCGGTTTCCCGACAAGGATACGGGAATCGCGCGATGGGGCTACGCGGCGTCGGAAAGGGGCCGAATCGTGGTCAGGACGCGGAGGAGGAGGGCGGCTTCTTGCGTCGCCGGCGCCGCCGCCGGCTGCGGCCGCTTCCACTGCCGCTGCCGCTCTGTCCGCCGTTGCCGCCGCCCTCGCCCGACCCGCTCGATTCGTTCCCTCGCGAGCGGCCGCTTCCGCCTCGTCGCCGTCGCCGTGGCGCTTCCTGGCGGCGGATCTCCTCATCGCGCTCGCGCTGGGCCTCGAGTGCGGCCTTCCAGCGACCGCATTCGTCCGTCCACTTGCCGATCGTGCTGCAGTGGATCGCGAACAGCGTCAGCGCCTCCGGGAAGTAGGCCTGCCGCGCCACGGAGGATCGGCTGAAGCGGCGCTTCCGGGAAGACGGGGCCAGTCGCCGCTGCGCCATCAGGATCTGACGCAGGCGTCCGGCATCGCGCCGCGACAGTCGCAGGCGCGGAATCAGATCGGCCAGCACCTCTTCGATCCGGCTCTCGGTGCTCATTCCGTCGGGACGGGTGTCGAGCTTGTCGTCCTCGAAGAAGCTCGGTGGGAACACGATCGGCAGCAGATACGTGCCGAAGACGATCGGGACCGTCGCATCGACTCCGTCGCTGACCTCTCGATCGAGCACGCCGAGGTAGCGCCGGTAGAGGTCGTCGTGCTCGCTGTTCTCCTTCAGCGCCTGGGCGACATCGGGGAGAACCACCTCGAGGACGCGGGTGCGCAGCATGAGGTCGTAGCTCGCCAGGGACGACAGCCCGCGCGTCATGCGAATGACCTCTTCGAGGATCCGCGGGGGCGCGCTTCGCGAGATCTTGTCGCGGTGGGCTTCGATGAACTCCATCGTCTTCGGGCTGATGTTCACGCCCAGGCGGGCCGAGAACTTGATCGCCCTCAGGATGCGGATGGGGTCTTCCTGGAAGCGGATGTCGGGATCGCCGATCATGCGCAGCGTCCGGCGCTCCAGATCGTGCAGGCCGCCGACGTAGTCGATCACCGTCCCCTGCTGGATGTCGTAGAAGAGGCCGTTGATCGTGAAGTCGCGGCGTCGCGCGTCTTCCTCGGGCGTGCCGAAAACGTTGTCATCCCGGATCAGGAGATCGCCCTGGTTCTCGGGCTTTTCGGTGTCGGCCGCCTGGCGGAACGTGGAGACCTCGATGATCTTGTCGCCGAAGATCACGTGGGCGAGACGGAACCGGCGTCCGATGACGCGGCAGTTGCGGAAGATACGCTTGACCTGCCGGGGCCGGGCCGACGTCGCGATGTCGAAATCCTTGGGGACCCGATCGAGCAGCAGGTCGCGGACGCAGCCGCCCACGAGGTACGCAGTATGCCCCTTCCGGGTGAGCCTCCGGATAACCGACACGGCGTCTCGATCGAGTGCGTCGGGCGAGATCGCCTTGTGGATGATCCGAGGAGACCCCCAGTCCTCGGTTCCCGGAGGGGGCCCATCGCCGGACGGCGTGGGCGCATCGCGCCGTGCGGGCGCTTCCTCCGGACCGGGCTCTCGCTCGCGAGCGCCCGCGGGATCTGTGTGGCTGTTGTCCTTGATCTCTCGGTGACCCAAAGCGTGCAATAAAGCGAATTTCGAACCGGCTGGCAAGGGGGGAGGGTCAGGGGCGCATCCGGCGGAACCAATCGACGACTTCGCGCCTCGTCTCGGGGCCGGCAGGAGTGACGCCGAACCGGGCGCGCCGATTGAGCTCGGGATCGGTGCTCCATCGCCACCAGTGGACCCCGCCGAGCCACGGCTTGCTCGCGAAACCGCCCCGGACGGTCGCGACCGCGCCCGACACCGCCTCGTCGTCCGAGCCCGGGCCGGCGTCGATCCGGACCGATGTGAGCAGCACCGGCTTGTTGTCGGTGCGGGCGCGCGCCTCGCATCGCTTCACGGCCTCGTCGACGATGCGCGCGCACGCGGGGCCGGCCGGGACGCGAAGATCCAGCCCGACGGCGTCGAGCGACCCTCCGAACGACAGGCGTTCCATTGCGGCGGGACTTCCGGCGGAATACACGAGCGGTCCCGAGTAGATCTTTCGGACGACGCGGATCAGCGCTTCCCAGTCCCTGGTGCGCTTCTCTGCGAGCGGACCGAGGTCGGTGCCGATCGAGAGCATGTCGACGCCGTGCTGCTCGGCAAGGGTTGCATGGTGCACGAGGACCGCGCGGTACTGATCGAAGAAACGCGACCAGTCGTTGCGCGAGGCCATCGCGAGGGTCGCGTCGTCGGGCACGTCGATCGTCGGCGCGAGGAGCACGTGGACGCCGAGCTCCTGCGCGCGGTCGAGGCATTCGATGAGAGCACCGTCCTGCATCCCGTTCACGAACTTCCGATTCGAGGGCGGAAAGTCCAGCAGCTCGGGTGTGTTCGCGGCGGCGATGGCCGTGCTCGGGCGAAGCGTGATCCACTCGACGGCGAGAGAACCGCGCGCCTCCTGCAGGCTGTCCGTGAGGTTCGCGGAGGCGAGCCCGGTGTCGAGCCGGTACGAGTGGGTCAGGTGGACGCCCGCCTGGGGCGTCGACGTGGTTCGTCCTTCCGCGACCCAGGCCGACGTCGGTGCGGAGTCGTTCTCCGATTCGCGCTGCGCCGTGTCGCGCATCCAGATCTTCCAGCCTCTCTCGATCGATCGCAGCGGTTGCTCGAGAGCCTTGGCCGCGGCCTCGCTCGCCGAGCCCTTCGCGGCCGCGATCTCCATCAGCGACCGCAGTCCCGCTTCGATCGAGCCTCCCTCCTGTTCGGCGCCTCGGGACCAGACGTACGCGCAGAACGCGCCTGCGGCCGGAAGCGCCACGTAGGGGGACATCTCCCGGTAGGCGGCCGGATCGAGGAGGTCCCGGAGCGAGGGGACGAGGCTCGCGTCGACCAGATCGCCTTGCCAGAAGGCAAGCTTGCGCCCGTGCCAGTGCTCGGCCGCGGCGATCGGGACGCCGTCGCGGATGGCAGGGGAGCGGAAGCTTCCGCGGAAGATCTCGTCTCGCGCCATGGCGATCTCGGTCGAGACATCCATCGGAGCGAAGCGCCCGTCGAACAGGGAGTGCACCTGCAGCGCCTGCAGGCTTCCGTGCATGTACGACAGATCCCCGGTGAGCGCTCCCTTCGTCTCGCGGTCCGGATACAGGAACGCGCGGAGCGCCGGAGGCTTTCGGTTCTGGACGAGCCGGTTGAGGACGTTGACCAGCCGCCGCCCTCGATTCTGGAAGTCGCCCGGCACGCGCGAGCCGCCGCGCATCTCGTTGGGGAAGCTCACGGTGTAGAGCGGCTTGGCCGTCATGGGAGCGCCGGCGGCCTTGACGGTGCGGTGCACGCACGACGTCTCGTACTCGCTTCGTTCGCCCTCGCGCAGAAGATTGGACTCGGAGAGCGACGGCCGTAGCGATCTTCCCGGCCGATTGTCGAATCGTCCCCAGCGCATGCGGATGTCCCGGATGCGCAGCAGGTAGTCGTCGTCGCCGAGATCGAGCGAGAATCGGAAGTCGATCAGGGCGCGGTCTTCGATGCCGGTATAGACGACGAGTCCGTGATGCGGGCTCCAGGGATTCACCGCGCGCAGGGCGATCGTGGTGTCGGCCGTCGCGCGGGCGAAGCGCGAGAGCGGGTGTCCCATCCGGCCATCCTCGTCGAGCAGCCGGAGGGTGCGCTCACCGACGTAGACCGGCAGCCCTTCGAGCGCTGCGGCCACGTGAGGATTCGACGTCGGCGTTCCGATCAGGACGACGGGGCGTCCGACGAAATCGGCCGGTGTCACTTCATCCGAGGAGACGACCTGATCGCGCATCGAGCCGCCCGACAGCTGCGCGAACATCGACTCGAACGCGCGGTGCATCTCGGCGCGCGTCGGTTCGGATGCCCCGGTCACGACCAGGACGTCGGCGCTGTCAAAGACGCGCTCCGCGATGGCACGCCTCTCGCGACCGAGTGCGGTGGACTCGCTTCGGCGAGCGCTCTCGGGGCCGTTCGTCGAGCCACCGGCCGAATCGAGATGCGAGACGATCAGCGCGGCCGCGAAGAGAAGGAGTAAGGACGGGACGAGAATCCGCTGCAACATGGGGGCTCCTCGGATTGAAGGCGAGAGCATACCAAAGGCCCTCGGACGGGAGTCTTATCGACCGTCCGACGCTTCGTTTTGAGGGCGCGGCTTACCCCGGAGGAGCTGGAGAAGCCACGCGAGGGCGCCGCCGATCCCGCCGACGCCGAGGAACAGGATGGCATGCACGACCGTTACCCAGGCGAGGGCCAGGTCGCGCGGAACATCGTAGAGCAGGTGAAGCGACTCGCGGCCCGCGGTGTGGTAGGCCCCGATCGCGCCTTGACTCGGGACGAGGACGCCCGAGCTCGTGATCGAGAAGACCACCGTTCCGCCGTCCAGACCGATGTCCGCGAGGAAGCCGAATGCGGCCAGGCCGAGGATGAGCGTGCCCCAGTAGAGCACCCAGATGGCCACCGACTCGGCGGCCACGACGGCGGCCTGGATCGGATCGCGGACGAACTCGAAGCCGCGCGCCGCCTCGCGCGTGAAGTGGCCGGCGCGCTCTCCGAGGCCGGCGTGCAGCTTTCCCGCGAGGCTCTCCACGATGCGCGCGAGTCGTTCGCCCGCGAAGGCGATGCCGAGCAGGCCGACGAGTCCGACCACGGCCGCGGCGACGAGCAGGGGCCCGGTCTGTCCGATCACCGGGAACGCCTCGGCGATGCGGTCCCCGGCGAACAGGAGCGACAGCCCCAGGAACACGATCAGGAACAGCAGGTCGACGAGCCTCTCCGCGACGAGGGTCGTGATCATGCGCGGGTAGGGCGCCCCGGTCTGCACATTCATGTTGACGAGTCGCGCGGCTTCTCCCGCGCGAAGCGGAACGACCACGTTCACGGCGTATCCGATCATCACCGACGAGAATGCGACGACGCGGCTCGCGCCCGGCATCCCGAGCAGTCGCAGCCATCGCGTCGCCCGGAGCCAGTGGCTCGCGAGGGACACCGGTACGATCGCCAGGAGCAGAAACGGGTTCGCATTCAGCGCGGCATCGAGAACGACATCGGGATCCTCGATGCCGCTCAGGATCCAGACGACGAGCGCGCCGCTGATCCCGATGGGCAGGAGGATACTGACCACCTTCTTAAGGGGATGGCTCTTGCCGTCAGCGTTCATCGGGGATCTCGTACACGAGAAGCGAATGCGCGATGCGATCCGTGGGCTCGACCGCGTCGAGGAAGTACTGGATCTCGCCTTGCGGGTTCTTCCAGCGCGCGCGATGGGCTTCCTTGATCCCGACCACGTACACGCCCGGCACGCGGCGCACGATCGGCTCCGGGTTCCGGATCGGCTGCACGTCGAGGTCGTAGAGGCCCGGATCGAACGCCGTCGAATAGAGGAAGCGGACGTTCTCGAGTCCGCGCCGCTCGATGTACTGGCGCAGGCGGATGAAGTCCTGGCCCCAGTCGACGTTCGAGTTCGAGAGGTAGCGGATCCCTTGGCTCGGCCCTCCCACGGCGTCGTTGAAGTACGAGAGGTGGTGGGGATAGGCGCGCGCGGCGGTGACGACCGAGTAGGCCGCGAGCAGGCCCACGGCCGCCCGCGCCGCAACCTTCCGTGTGAAGAGCGGGGTCCGAACGATTCCCGATGCGTACACGAACAGGAAGGGATAGATCGGGAGGATGTAGCGAAGCCCGATGTTCTGCGCCTTCCAGGAGATCACGAAGAAGAAGACGGCGATCGGTGCGAGGAGGAACAGCAGGTCCATGCGACGCTCGCCGGCGTGCCGCGGGCCGAACGCGAGCCGTAGCGCGAGCAGCGCGAGAGTCGCGACCGGCGTCTTCACGAGGAAGGCGACGAGGAAGTAGTTCCAGAATCGTCCTTCCTTGAACTCGCCGAGGAGGTAGCTCTGCGCGTCCGGGTTGACGTTGAACCCGACCTGGGCCATGTCGCGGAAGTACAAGTCGATCCGGCCGGGCGCGAAGTAGAAGAACGACGCGAGCAAGACACCTCCAGCGAGGATCGCGAGCGTGCCTGGGCCGATCGCGCGGAGCCGTCGACGGTAGGCGTCCCCGATCGGCTCGCCGTCCTTGCGTTCGAACCAAGGGCTCGCGACCGTCCAGAGCCCGATCAGCGGCAGCAGGAACACGCCCGAGAACTTGGCGACGAGACCGAGGGCCAGGGCGCCGGCGGCGAGCGCGGCGCGAAGTGGGGACGGCTCGTCCAGGTAGCGCCAGTAGGCGAACGCCGCGAGGAACACGAAGACGGTGAGTCCCATGTCGGTCGTGGCGAGGTGACCGTGCGCGATCAGGTTCGGGCTCGTCGCGACGAGCCCGGCCGCAAGCAAGCCGGCGAGCGTCCCGTACAGGGCGCGCGCCCAAAGGTACACGAGCGCCGCGAGCAGGCAGGTCAGGACGAGGACCGGGAGCCGCGCGGCGTGGATCAGCTGCGGGCCGTCGTCGTTCGCCTCGGTCAGGAAGTGGCGACCGTAGGCCCATTGCGCGTTCGGCTGCTCTTCGGCGGCGATCCACGTGGGATGGTCGGTCGGCACGACGGGATCGAGCCACAGCCCCGGAAGGCCGAACAGGAGCTTCATTCCCGGGGGCTGCTCGCGGTTCAGCCGGAAATCGCCGGTGGCCACGTACGAGTAGCCGGCCGGAATGAAGGCGTGCTCGTCCCAGGTGATCGAGATGTCGTCGAGACCCACGAAGAGCTGGAGGAACAGGACGGCGATCAGGAGTCCGAGCAGAGGGACACGCAGCTTCTCGAGCGTCGTCGGTCCCGGGGTGTCGGACGTCATGGTCGGCTTCTCTCGCGAAAGGCGGGGCATTGTAGGGGATCGGCCCGGAGGGGTCAAAACCGAGGCCCGGGTCCCTGGGGAATCGTCGGCGCGAGCGCCGAGAATCTATAATCCGCGTTTCGCCGACGAGTGGAGACGACCCATGCCGCAGATCCAGCCCCGGGTGCTCAAGGGGTTCCGAGACTATCTTCCCGAGACGCAGCTTCCGAAGGATCGGATGCTCCGCACGATCTCGGACGTGTTCGAGAGCTTCGGATTCGCGCCGCTGCAGACCCCGGCGCTCGAGTACGCCGAGATTCTCGACGGCAAGTGCGGCGAAGAGGGCGACAAGCTGCTCTACCGCTTCGAGGATCAGGGCGGCCGGGCGGTGGCGCTGCGCTACGACCTGACGGTGCCGCTCGCGCGCGTGCTCGCCCAGCACGGCAGCCTCGAGACGCCGTTCAAGCGCTATCAGATCGGACCGGTCTGGAGGGCGGAGAAGCCGGCACGCGGACGTTTCCGCGAGTTCGTGCAGTGCGACGCGGACATCGCGGGGACGAAGAGCCTCCTCGCGGACGTCGAGGTGATCCAGGTGGCGTGCACGGTGTTCGCCCGTCTCGGGATCGAGGGCTTCCGCGTGCGGCTCAGCAATCGAAAGCTTCTCGGCGGTCTCCTCACGAAGATCGGCGTGGCCGAGGGACCGGCGGGGATGGGCGTCATCCGGACCATCGACAAGATGGACAAGGTCGACGAGGAAGGCATCCGCCGGATGCTCCGCGACGAGAATCAGCTCGACGAGGCGGCCGTCGATTCGATCTTCGAGTTCGTGGGCATCGGCCGCTCGGGCGAGGCCCTCGACAATGCGGCGATCCTCGATCAGGCCGCGGCGTTCTTCGGGGACAACGAGCTGGGCGGGCAGGGCGTGGCCGAGCTCCGGGAGCTGGACGCGCGGCTCGCGCCGGCCGGCATCGCGGATCGCGTGGCGCTCGATCTCTCCCTCGCGCGCGGCATGGACTACTACACCGGGACGATCGTCGAGGGCGTCCTGACGGATCTGCCCGGTTTCGGATCGGTTCTCGGGGGCGGACGCTACGACGAGCTCGTCGGCGTGTTCCGCGGTCAGACCATCCCTGCGGTGGGCATCAGCGTCGGCGTCGATCGCCTGCTCGCCGGGCTCCAGGAGCTCGAGCTGCTCACGGGCGGTGCGAGCCCCACGCAGGTCCTCGTCACGCTGTTCGACGACGAGACCGTGCCGGCCGCCCTCGAGCTCGCGAAGGAGCTCCGGGAAGCCGGGCTCCGCGTCGAGATGGCCCACGAGGCCTCGAAGCTCGGCAAACAGTTCAAATTCGCGGATCGTAAGGGAATACCACTGGTGCTCATCCAGGGCCCCGACGAGATCCGCGACGGGCAGGTCTCGGTGAAGGATCTGCGCGACGGCACCCAGGAATCGATCGCTCGTGCCGGGGTCGCAGACTCGCTCTCGGCCAAGCTCGCATCCTGACACCGACGGCGCTGCCGCCCCACGGCAGCGTCGCCACTCTGCTTTTCCACTCTCCGGCGACGTGATAAGATCGCGTCGGGGAGGCCTTTCCGCCGTTTTGAGGAGGTGGTTCGATGTCCGGTTCCGAGCGTGGAATCCTCGTGCTCGTGGGTGTGCTCGCCGCGGTTGCGGTGATCGTGTTCGTCGTGATCGGCCTGGGGCGTTTCTCGACGCCGGCGCCGGATCTCGAACCCCGGGACACGCGCGAGGTTGCCGACACGAAGCGGGAGACTCCCGAGCCGGCGCCCGTGAAGAAGTTCGAGCCGAAGCCGTCTCGACGGACGGCGGACGCCGAGCCCGAGCGCGCCGCGCCGCTCACCGGCGGCATCATCACGGGGCGCGTGGTCGACAAGGACAAGCAGCCCCTTGGCGGTATCGAGGTGGATGTTCTCGCCCCGACCAACGAGCGGTTATCGCTCGCGGATCGCGAAGCGCTCGCGACCGTGACCACGAGCGGCGACGGGGCGTTCGCGTTCGACGGGCTGGAATCCGGGAAGGGCTACGCGGTCCGTGCGACCTACATGGGCTACGCCCCCGCGACCATGTCGGGGATTCCCGTCTCGCGCGACGAGCCCTACAAGTGCCGAGACCTGATCTTGCGCGTCGGCGGCACGATCCGCGGGATGGTCACCGATGACAACGGCAACCCCATCGCCGGGGCCAAGGTGCTGGCGCTGATCCAGCGGAAGCTCGGAACCGATATCCAGGTCGCGGCCGGACCGTCCGACGTCACCGATGGCGCCGGCTACTACGAGATCCAGCACCTGCAGCCGGGCATGAAGACCGTCTACGCCGGTGCCGAGGGGTTTGCCACGGGCGCCGTGTTCGAGATCGCGGTCGAGGACGAGCTCGACGTCGACGAGGTCAACATCGAGCTGATGCGCGGGCAGATGATCACGGGCACCGTGGTCGAGTACGAGACGGACATCCCGCTCGAGGGCGTGAAGATCGTGGCCACGCCGACGGTCTGGAAGGACGCGACCCGCGGTAACGCGGTCACGGACGAGGCCGGCTACTTCGAGATGGGAGGCCTCGCAAAGTGGGCCTACCGCGTTCAGGCGAAGAAGGAGGGGTTCATTCCCTCGGGCTTCCAGATCTCGGCGGGCGGTCACTCCATGCAGTTCTTCATGGTGAAGAGCGGCGGCTTCCGCGGGCGCGTCATCGACGCGCAGACCGGGGCGCCGATCGAGCGCTACACCATTCGATACGGCGAGGCACGGGGAGAAGAGATCGTCGGCACGGGGATGCCCAAGCGCAACATCGACGACCCGGACGGCGTCTTCGAGATCTACGACGTCAACCCGAACACCTGGATCGTCGAGGCCTGGGCGCCCGGCTACGCGTACGTGAAGTCCGAACCGATCGAGGTCGCGAAGTCGCAGTGGGTGGACGGGATCGAGCTCCGTCTCGGTCGCGGGGCGTCCATCGGCGGCGTGGCCGTTGATGTGAACGGCTCGCCGATCTCGGGCGCGACTGTCGCGGTCCGCCCCGACGACAACAAGCCGGCCTTCCTCTTCTCGCAGATCAATCCGGCGTACCTGCGCAAGGCGCGGACCGCCTCGGACGGCTCGTTCGAGGTTCGAGACGTCGGTCCCGGAACGCATCGCCTCGTCCTCGAGCACGACGACTACCAGAAGGCCGAGGTGAAGAGCGTGCGGGTCGGAGAAGGGGACGCTTACGACGCGGGCAACATCCGCATGATGGCGGGAGGGCGCGTCGAGGGCTTCGTGCGGCTCGGCGACGGCTCGCCGGTGTTCCGGGCGACCGTCCGCATCGACCGAGCCGACGGTGGGGAGCCGCCGTATCGCAACCGCGCCAAGACGGGCAAGGACGGGAGTTACGAGTTCCGGCGCCTGCCGACGGGATCGTTCTCCCTCATCGTCGAGAAGGCGCCCGGCGAGGCTCGCAACTATCCGTTCGGGGAGCAGCGGGCCACGGTGTCGGAAGGAACGTCGGCGCAGATCGACTTCTAGAGAGCGCCGAGCTCCGACTCACCGTGCGTGAGACTCACCGCCCGTGCGTATTGCGCGTCTTCGCGTATTGCGCGTCTCCGCGTACTGCGCGTCTTCGCGTATTGCGCGTCTTCGCGTATTACGCGTCTTCGCGTATTACGCGTCTTCGATGGGGCTGCCGTCCAGGAACGGCGAGCCTTCGACGCAGTCGACGTGGGCCGCGATGGCCTGCGACTTACCCGAGACCGGAACGGTGATCGGGTAGTACTTCCACTCCTCTTCTTCCGTGATGAGGTTGTGGCAGACGCCGCAGACGACCATCTTCTGCTCCACTTCGCGGGGAAGCACGAGCTTGAACTTCACCTTCTTCGTGAAGGGGTTCGAGTAGATGATCTTGAGGAGCCGCTTCGAGGCGAGCGCCTTGATGATGTTGGCGGTCAGCTTCGGATTCAGCCCGCACGACTCCGCGAGATTGCGAACCGTGATCGGCTCGGTCTTGCGGTGGAACCCGCGCGAGAGGCGGTAGAGCCGGATGAAGACCGACTGCTCGCCGAGCGAGAGGTTCTTCATCAGGTAGTCCGACACGTAGTTGGGGACGAGAAACGCTCCCTTGGCGAGCTTCACGAAGTGCTCGACATCGCTCGTGGAGGCATCGACGAAGCTCGGCGCGCCGCCCTCGCCGCTGATCTCGGTATCGGCGCTATCTCCTTCGGTCGTCGTGACGATCGACGCGGATTCCGCACGCGAGTCGTCCTCGACCTCGGGAAGGGACTCGGAGGGCAGCGTGTCGGCGCCGACGTGCGGGGCGTAGGATTCGTCCTCGACCTTCTCGATCTTGTCTTTGACGCTGCCGAGCAGGGTTTCGAAGGTTTCCTCGAATCGGTCGGTCATTCTTCCATCACCTCGTTGGCCAGCGCCTCGTAATCCCTCGCGCCCCGGCTCGAGCCGAACCCGTGTACGACCGGCTGCTTGATCATCGGGGCACTGCCGATCTTGGCGCACGTGCGGATCGAGGGCAGCATGCGGCCGCTGAACCCGTTCTGCAGCATCGTCAGCATTCCGTTGTGGACCTTGATCCGACGGTCGATCTTCGTCGGGAGGATCCACGTGCGAATGCTGTGGTTCATCTTCTTCTTGATGAGGTTGAACGTGCTCGTGAGGTCGTCGATCGCCTTCATCGAGTAGAACTGCGCTTCGATGGGGACGATCGCGTCCGTGGAAGCCACGAGAGCGTTGATCGTGATGGTCGACAGGTTGGGCGGACAGTCGAACAGGATGAAGTTGTAGCGCTGCTTGACCGCCTCGAGCTTCGTGTCGAGGATCTTCTCACGCATGATCATCTCGCGGAGCTTCACGTCGGCGCTCGCGAGGCGAATATCGGCGGGAAGGATATCCAGGTTGCCGTAGTCGGTCTTCTGGATGACCTTCTCGACCTCGACGGAGTCGTCGACGAGGAGATCGTGCGTCGTGAGGGGCACGTCGTCGGGATTCAGCCCGAACGAGATGCTCAGGTTCGCCTGCGCGTCGAGGTCGACCATCAGAACGCGCTGTCCCCGGTGCGCGAGGCACGCGCCCAGGTTGAAGCTCGTGGTGGTCTTGCCGACTCCGCCCTTCTGGTTGACGACGGAAATGCGCTTGAAGAGCACCTTCCCGGTCATCATCACGATGTCGTGAAGCTGTTCGGGGGAGAACACGCGCTTGTTCTGGCCGTCTCGTTCGACCGGACCGATCTTCCCGTCCTTCTCCCACTCGAGGAGAGTCGTCTTGGGAATGCCGGCCAGATTCGCGACCTCCCCGGCCGTGTAGACCTCGCTCATCCGTAAGTCCCCGGATATCAGTGTTTTCCTGGACTCAGTCTGCGCTGGGCCCGGCATTGGCCGAGCTCGGCGTTCCGCTGGTGCCGTAGCTTGGGGAAACACGAATCTCTTCGCGCCGTCCCTGTGCGAGCAGAACTACAGCGGTGTTCGGACTGTCGATCTCGTGGACCGCGAACCCCGGGCTTGCGTTGCGGATGTTTCTGCGACGGCAATCGTTGCTCGAGAGGGGGCTTCCGGGTCGATTCGATCGGTAGACGACGATCCGACCGGTTGCGCTACGGGAAGCTCCGATACTCGTGCACTGACACCCGCGCATGACATCTGCAAACAGCGAAACGACGGGGTCCTGCCACTCGGATTGATTTCAACCGCCCATCGGTAGGAATCAAAACAAACAGAGTTTAATGTTTCGCCGGAAATGGTGTCAACGCTCTTCCCCCGGAAATCGAGGGAATCCGGGCGATTGGGCGGGCTCCGCAAGGGGCTGCGCACGGCTTCGCGAGGGGACTCCGCGGGGCTGTGGGGTCAGGGCGTTGCGCGTCCTGACCGGGTCGGTTAGCTTCGTCGACCTCATGCGCTACCTCGTCGATGGTTACAACGTCGCCCACCGTCTGTTCGGGCGCGACTCGCGTCACGCGCGGCCGGATGAGCTCCGAGAGGCACTTCTACGCCGGTTGCGGCGGTTCGTGAATCGCCGTCGAAAGGTCCTCGTCGTGTTCGATGGCGAGGACGGCACCTCCACGAGCCGCTTCGGAGCCGGCGAGCTCGAGATCGTCTACGCGCGCTCGGCGGACGACGAGATCGTGCGCCGCGTCCGTTCCGCGCACGACCCCTCGGCGTTCCGCGTCGTCTCGGCCGACCGCGAGGTCACGGGGCGCTCGGGGCAGCTCGGCGCCAGGATCGTCCGGGTCATCGACTTCATCGACGAGCTCGACGACGTGGCCGGTCCCGACATGGAGCCGGGCGAGCCCCCGGAGAAGTACGAGGACTGACCGCCCTTCCCGCCGCAACGATCGATCCGATTACGCCTCAAGCCGGACCCTCGGAAATTCCGATCCTCCGCTCGAAAGTGTTCAGGCCCTAGAGCCTGGGCCGATCCGCCGGGAATCGAGTCCGCGGGATATGGAAGAGCCGATCCAAGACAATCCGAAGGCCCTGTCCGCCTGGACGGTGGCCTTCCTGATCGCTGCGTACGGCGCCTTGTTCGGCGTCGCCGCGAGCGGTGCGGCACTCGTGATCTCGGTGCCCGTCGGCCTCCTCGTCGCGGGGCTGTCGCTCGCGGTGGTCGCGGGCGGTGCGCGACGCGCGGATCGGCGGGCAGCGGCCATGCAGGCCGGCTTCGCCAGGAAGATGCGTCACCAGGAGGCCTCGACTGCCGAACGGCTCGCGACGGCGGAAACGAACCGGCACGCGGACGCGCAGCGCCTCGCCGGCGTGCTCGAAGCGAGCCGCGACCACGCCGTCCTGTTTCTCGATCTCGACGGCCGCATCACCGGGAGCAACCGCTCGACGGAGCTCGTGTTCGGGTATCCCGCGGAGGAGCTCGAGGGTCGGCACATCCGCAATCTGCTCTCCGACCCCGTGGCCGATGTCGCGGCCCTTCGCGATCTGCAGCGGCAGCTCATCGAAGGCGGCGCCGGCGGCACGTGCGAGCTCGACGGCCGTCACCGGGACGGACACACCTTCCCGGTCAGCCTGTCGATGGCGCTGCGGTCCTTCGAGTCCGGCGAGCCGTCCGGGCTGGTCCTCGTAGCGTACGACGTCACTCGATTCCGGGAAGAGCGCGAGCTGATCCTTCGGAATCGGGAGCTCGAGCGTGCCTCGCGCCTGAAGAGCGAGTTCCTCGCGAACATGTCCCACGAGCTGCGCACGCCGCTGAACTCGGTGATCGGGTTCTCGGAGGTCCTGCTCGACGGATACTTCGGCGAGCTCAACGAGCAGCAGCAGGACTACATCCGCGACATCCATCACAGCGGGCGGCATCTGCTCGATCTGATCAACGACATCCTCGACCTGTCCAAGATCGAGGCGGGACGCATGGATCTGCAGCTCGAGTCGTTCGACCTGCGCGAGGCGATCGATCGGGTGGTCAACATGGTCGACGCCCAGGCGAAGATCAAGAACATCGAGCTCGACGTGCGGATCGGGGAGGGGGCCGGGCTGCTCCACGCCGATCGCGGGCGATTCAAGCAGATCGTCCTGAACCTGCTGAGCAACGCCCTGAAGTTCACGCCCGAAAACGGCCATGTTCGGATCGAAGTCGAATCGATTCGTGGCGAGGTGCGCGTGCGCGTGGAAGATACCGGCATCGGGATCCCTCCCGGCAGCTTGCCGACGATCTTCGACAAGTTCCAGCAGGTGGAAGGCGGCTACCGTCGCCAGTACGGCGGCACCGGGCTCGGGCTCGCGATCGTCAAGGAATTCATGCACCTGCATGGAGGTCGGGTCGACGTCGAGAGCGAGCTCGGACAGGGAAGCGCCTTCGTCCTGTACTTCCCGGAGGTGCCGTCGCCGGTCGATGCGCCCGCGGCTCTCGACGAGGGGGAAGAGGCCTCCGAGGCCGCGGCTTCGCCGGTCGAGAGCGCCTCGATGAGCGACGGTGACGACCCGGCCGATCGCGACGTCGCCGGATCGAGACGCTCGATCGCTCCCGATCCGCCGACCCCGCCCGCCGCCGACCCGGCTCCGAGCTCGGTACGGCGGCCGGCTGCCGGCACGAGCGCGGACGCCGATCCGTCGCCCCGTCGATCGGTCGTGCCCTCGGCTTCCGCCGACGACGAAACCGAGACCGCGAGCGACGACGGCTCCATCCCGCGCGTGCTCGTCGTCGACGACGACCCGTTCCAGCTGAAGCGGTTCTTCCAGTACCTGAGCCCGCCTCTTCGCGTCGAGACCGCGATGACCGGAGCCCAGGCCGTCGAGCGCGTACGCCAGTCGCCGCCGAGCGTGGTGATCCTCAAGATCTTCCTTCCCGACATGGACGGCTGGGAAGTGCTTCGGTCGATCAAGGAGATCCCCGAGGCGCGCTCGATTCCGATCGTGATCACATCGCTCGGATCCGAAGGCGACCGCGGCCTGGTCCTGGGGGCCGCCGACTACTTCGTGAAGCCCGTCCCGCGACGGGAGCTCTTGAAGTGCCTCGGCTCGCTGCCGCTGCGGATCCCCGGAAGGACGACGCCGCCGAAGGTGCTGCTCGTCGACAATGACCCGAAGGACATTCGTCTCGTCGAGTCGTACCTGCGTCCCGCGGGATACGAGCTCGAGGTCGAGAGAGAAGCCCGAGCGGCGTCGCGTCGGATCCGGGAGAGCCGTCCCGACGTCGTCCTGCTGGATCTGAGGCTACCCGGCGGGGCCGCCTTCGACCTGGCGGGTACGATTCGAGAGACCGAAGACCGCAAGGCGCCGATCGTCATCCTCACGAACGGTCGCCTGAGTGTCGATGAGAAGATCACGCTGATGGAGCAGGTGTACGGTCTGTCGTCCCACCGACCGTTCGAGCGCGAAACCCTTCTGCGGGAGGTCGCGGCGGTGCTTCGCATGTGGGGCGGAGATCCCGGCACGGGTGGGGCGCCGTGGAGTACGGCGGACGAGGGGGCCCTCGGAGAGGGTTAGGAGACATCATGGAATCGCGCATTCTCGTTGTCGAGGACAACGAGCTCAACATGAAGCTGATCCGAGCGATCCTCGGGTTCAGCGGCTACGAGATCGTCGAAGCCATGGACGGCGAGACGGCACTCGAGCTGATTCGCGCGAACCGTCCGGATCTCATCCTGATGGACGTCCAGCTGCCGCGGATGAGCGGGCTCGAGGCGACCGAGATCCTGAAGAACGACCCGGGCACCCAGGACATCCCGGTCATCGCGATGACCGCGTACGCGCTTCGGGGCGACCGGGAGAAGATCCTGGAAGCCGGTTGTGACGGCTACGTCAGCAAGCCGATCGACACGCGAGCGCTTCCGGGGCTCCTCGCCGAGTATCTCGACCGCACCTGATTCCGCTGCGACCGGGATTGCCGCCCGCGCGTCGCAACGTACAATCCCGCCCATGTCCTCGACCCCGCTGCTCCTCTTCGACCTCGACGGAACTCTCGTCGACACCCGCGGCGATATCGCCGACTCGGCCAATCACGTCCGCATCGCGGCGGGCCTGGCGCCCCTCGACGAATCGACGGTGCTGGGGTTCGTCGGCAACGGATCGCGCAATCTCATGGAGCGGTGTCTCGAGGGGACGGGCGTCGATCCCGAGGAGGGCACCCGCGCGTTCGAGCGGCACTACGCGACGCGCCCGTGCGAACGGAGCCGCCTCTATCCGGGCATCGAGGAATTGCTCGCGCGAACCGAGCACTGTGGCCGGGCGGTCGTCACCAACAAACCGCTTCGCATCGCGCTTCTGGTGCTCGAGGCCCTCGGGATCGGGGGGCGATTCCGCTGGGTGATCGGGGGGCGGAGCCTCGCGCGGCTGAAGCCGGCGCCCGATCCGGTCGACCTCGCGGTGCGGGCGATGGGAGGCGCGCCGGACCGAACCTGGATGATCGGCGACGGGCCGCAGGATGTCCGGGCGGGGCAGGCCGCCGGGGTCCGCACCGTGGCCGTGGCCTGGGGCTTCCACGACGCGGCTCGACTGGCCGACCTGGGCCCCGAGATTCTGGTCCACGATCCCCTCGAGATCGTACCCCTTACCGATTCGGCAGCCTCCTAAGGGGCAGCGCGGCCGGCGGTTGTGCTTGCGGAGGGGGCGTATCTCGACTCCACACCCGCTTTTTGCATCAAGTTGAGGGCGCAGGCTTCCCGAAGACTGTCTGGCTGCCGCGGTGGACGTCCATCCGCGGAGAAATATCACATCCGGACATCGGAGGAAGAAATGAGCTCTCACGTCCGTCGACGGATCCTTGGATCCTTCGTCTTCTCGGTCGCGATGGTCTTCGCGCTCGGGGCTACCGCTCAGGTCTCGTTCGAGACGCACGAGCACTTCACGGCGGGGGACGGTCCTCGCGCAATTCATGTCGGTGACTTTGACGCCAACGGTGTCGCGGACGTCGCCGTCGCGAACTTCCTCTCGGACCAGATCTCGATCTACCTCGGCGATGGCCAGGAGACGCTCTCACCGATCGGTACGATCGATTCCGTGAACACGCCGTCGGCGATCACGGGTGGTCTCTTCGATGGTGACGGCTTCGAGGACCTCGCGGTCACGAACGCCGACGACAACACCGTCTCGATCTTCTTCGGCGACGGCACGGGTAACTTCAGCGCGGGCGGAACGTTCTCGGTCGGTACGACGCCGAGCTCGATCGCCGCTTTGTTCCTCGACGGCGACGCGATCCTCGACCTCGCGGTCGTGAACACGGACTCGCGCGACGTCTCCGTCCTCATCGGCGACGGCACCGGTAGCTTCACGGCCGCGCCGACGACGTTCGAGGCGGGCACGGGCGCCGACGCCTTCACGTTCGGCGACTACAACGGGGACACGTTCCTCGACCTCGCCGTCTGCCTCTACAGCAACCACAAGATCGCGGTCCTGCTCGGTGACGGCGCGGGTGGCTTCAGCCTCGGCGTCAAGTTCATCACGGGACTGTTCCCGGTCTCGATCCAGACC
>CAZQZX010000038.1:0-37104 GCA_964597885.1 uncultured Planctomycetota bacterium | reverse complement strand
GACCTCGAGCTCGTACTCCTTCCAGCCGAGCACGCTCTCTTCGATGAGCACCTCGTTCACCGGCGACAGCTCGAGGCCCATCCGCGTCTGGGCGCGCAGCTCCTCGACGTTGTAGACGATGCCGCCGCCCGCTCCGCCGAGCGTGTACGAGGGACGAAGCACGCACGGGTAGCCGAGCTCCTTCGCGCACTCTTCCGCCGCCTCGACCGAGCCGATGACCTCACTTCGAGGAACCTCGAGCCCGATCTCGGTCATGGCGCGCCGGAACTGACGGCGATCCTCCGCCATCTTGATCGCGTCGAGTCGCGCGCCGATCAGCCGCACGCCGTTCTCGCGAAGGATCCCGGCCTCGGAGAGCTGCACCGCCAGGTTCAGCGCCGTCTGCCCGCCGACGGTCGGCAGCAGGACGTCCGGCTTCTCGCGCTCGAGGATCTTCGCGAGGGTGCTGACGGTGAGGGGCTCGACGTACGTCCGATCCGCGATCTCGGGATCGGTCATGATCGTCGCCGGGTTCGAGTTGACGAGGACGACCTCGTAGCCTTCTTCCCGGAGCGCCTTGCACGCTTGCGTCCCGGAATAATCGAACTCGCAGGCTTGGCCGATCACGATCGGCCCCGACCCGATGATGAAAATCTTCCGGATGTCGCGGCGTTTCGGCATGGTTCCCCGGGCTACGTGACGAGCAGCGCGTCGAGCCGACTGCGGAACTCGTCGAAGACATAAGCGGAATCCCTCGGGCCGGGCGCGGCCTCCGGGTGATACTGCACGGAAACGGCGTTCAGCTCGGCCGCCGCGATCCCGGCGACCGTCCCGTCGTTGAGGTTGATGTGACTCACGACCGCCGGCCCGCCCTCGAGCGAGCCCGGCTCCACCGCGAACCCGTGGTTCTGCGAGGTGATCTCGACGCGGCCGGTCGCGAGGTTCTTGACCGGCTGGTTGCCGCCGTGATGTCCGAACTTCAGCTTGTAGGTCTTGGCCCCGAGCGCGAGGGCGAGGATCTGGTGCCCCATGCAGATGCCGAGGATCGGGAGCTTGCCGACGAGCTGCTTCACGTTCTCGATGCCGTAGCCGACGGCATCGGGGTCGCCCGGGCCGTTGCTGAGCACGAGCCCGCGGAAGTCCCCTTCCAGGATCTCCTTGGCGGGAGTCTTGGCCGGGAATACCGTCGTCTCGATCCCGCGCCGTGCGAGCGAGCGCAGAATGCTGAGCTTGGCGCCAAAGTCGTAGAGCGCAACTCGATGGGCGGGTTCGCCCTCGGCCGGCCAGGTCTCGATACCCGGGCGCGTGACCTCGGAGACGAGATCGCGGCCGGTCATCACCGGCGACTGCCGGACCTGGGCGAGAACCTCGTCGCGCGTCGTATCGCCGGAAGCGATCGCGCCGCGCAGAGCCCCCTTCTCGCGGATGTGGCGCGTGAGCGCGCGGGTGTCGACATCGCGGATCCCCGCGACCCCGCAATCCTTGAGGTACTGATCGAGGCTGTTGCTCGCGCGGTGGTTCGAGAACGTCTCGGAGTATTCCCGAACGATGAAGCCCGAGAGGGCCGGTCGCTCGGCTTCGATGTCCTCGACGTTGATGCCGTAGTTCCCGATGAGGGGGTACGTCATCACGACCAGCTGGCCACAGTAGGAGGGATCCGAGAGGATCTCTTGATAGCCAGCCATGCAGGTGTTGAAGACGGCCTCTCCCGTGGCGATGCCCGCTTTACCCAGCGAGCGCCCGCGCGCAGTGTACCCGTCTTCGAGAACTAGGATGGCGTCCAATGGAGGGGTCCCCCGACCGACAAGAGGTGATGTCGAATCCGGGGGTGCAGGATAGGAAAAAGACCGCCGAATTCCAACGGCAATCCGGGGCCGACACGCAGGTTCACTCGATGTATCCGAGACGACGCAGCTGCTCCTCCGCCTCCGCGCTCAGTTCGAGCTTCCCATCGGCCGACTTCGGAAGCGCGTCTCGCATCGATTCAAGTGCCGTACGCGTGCTCTGGAGCCCTTCGAAGGCCCGGCCCGCCGCCGAGCCGGGCGCCGGCGTCATCGGGCGGCGCTCCTGCGGATCGGTCACCAGGTCGAACACCGCGCCGAGGGTCGCGTCACCTCGATATCGCGCGAGGGACTTGGTGCGGTCCGTGCGCAGCCCCTGATACTGGTGCTCGGGAAGCAGGAACAGGTCGAGGAACGCCGGCCGGCTCTCCTCCGGGGCGCCCCCGGACAGGCGAGCCGCCAGGCTCCTCCCCATCGACTCCTCCGACGCGTCGACGCCGGTGAGCTCGAGCACCGTCGGGAACACGTCGATCAGGCGGACCTGCTCGTTCACGATCGAACCGGCCGGGATGCGCTCGGGCCAGCGCACGATGAGCGGAACCAGAATGACCTCGTCGTAGAGCGACTTGTTGTGCCCCTTCTCGCCGTGCTCGAAGAACTCGTCGCCGTGGTCGGCGGTCACGATCACGATCGTGTCGTCGAGGATGCCGAGCTCCCCCAGCCGTTCCACGACCTGGCCGACGTAGCGGTCCGTATGCCGGATCTCCCCGTCGTACAGCGCGACGACGTGCTCGAGGTCCCGCGCGGCCATCCGGGGATGGACCTCGGGGTTCCGGGCGAAATCGCGACCATCGACCGTCCCGCGGTAGCCCGGATCGAACATCTCGTCGAAGGGAGCGGGCGGAACGTAGTCGAAGTGGACGTCCCAGAAATGCAGGAACAGGAAGAACGGCTCGTCGGCGTTGCGGTCGAGCCAGTCGGTGGCCTGCCGGGCGATGGTCGCGCTCGTGACCTCCGAGTGGGACCTCAGATGCGCATCGCTCGAGGGTCGGGTCGGATCGTCCGCTCCGGCGCCGAACGCCGACGTGTTCTCGAACTCGTCGAAGCCGTGATCCATCCCGAAGGCCGGGGTCATCCAGGGACCGGTCGCGAAGCCGGCCGTCTGATAGCCGTGATCCCCGAGGGCCTCGGCCAGGGTCTCCCTCGCCGGGTCCAGCCCGCGCCCGAAGCTCACCTGGTGCACCGACGCCGGCAGCGCCGTCAACAGCGAGACGTGCGCGGGCAGCGTCCAGGAAGTTGTCGAGGAGGTCTGCGGGCAACTCGCCCCCTCCCTCGCGAGGCGGTCGAGGACCGGGGTCGTCGATCGAGGGTAGCCGTTGCCGCCCACGTGGTCGGTGCGCAGGCTGTCGATCGAGATGAGCAGCACGTTCGGGCCGTCGGGCCGCGCGCCGGGCTTCGCTCCGCTGCCGCAGGCCGTGGTCCCTGCGACGAGGGCGAGCATGGCCGCCGCGAGGACAAAGCCTCGGGCTCTCAAGGTTCGGACGCCAGACATCGACAAGCTCCCTACCGAGCGACCGGACACGCCGGCGCGCGAAGAGGCATTATAGACATCGTCGTGGGCGGCCGCGCCGCGTCCACCTCCACGGATTGGTAGATTTTTCCCATGGCACGCCAGACGACCGAATGCCCCCACTGCGGCGAGATCATCTCGATCCGGGCCCTCGCTTGCCCCGAGTGCGGCAGCGACGCCTCCACCGGGTGGGCCAGCGAGGAGGAGATCGGTTACCAGGCGGTCGAGATTCCCGAGGAATGGCCCGAGGGGGGCTACGAGCCCGACGGACGCTCCATCACGCCCCGCTGGATCCGGATGACCGCCCTCGCCGTCGTCGCCTCGATGCTGCTTTTTCTGGCCTACCGCCTCCTCGCATAGAAAGATCGGGCGGTATCGCCGAAACTCGAACTCGTACGGTCGGATCGGAATGCTAGACTCCAGGTTTTTTACCCCATCTGCGGACGCGATTTTCGGAGTACCAGATTGTCCATCAAGGAGACCCTGATTCAGCTCGCCAAGTCGGGAGCGGTCGATTCCCTCGAGGAGAAGTGGCTGGAAGCGATCTCCTCCCCCGACGCAGCGACCTCCGATTTTCTCGACGCGGCGCGCGTTCTCGCCGAATTCGGTGAGAAGGACCGCGCCGTCGTTCTCCTCGGCATGCTGTTCGACGACTACAAGGGCAAGGAAAAGCACGAAGACGCCTTCGAAGTCGTCAAAGCCCTCGCCGAGGTTCGCCCCAACGACAAACACCTGCGCCCCCGGGTCCTCGACTGCGTGCGCGCGGTCCACGCCGACCTGCCGGCCCTCGAGCTTCTGATCGAGAAGTCCGAGCTCGAAGGCTCCCGCAAGGTCCCGGACGCCCTCGCCATCTTCGAAGCGTTCGCCCGCTTCAAGAAGGACGCCCACGTCTTCCACGGCACGGGCTGGGGTACGGGCCGCATCATCGACTTCGACAAGCGCACGGCCGAGCTGACCGTCGACTTCGAGGAAGACAAGGGGCACAGCATCCCGATCGATTCCGCCCGAGAGATCTTCCAGATCCTCGAGGACGACGATCTGCGGGCCTACAAGTTCTCCCGACCCGACGAGCTCGCGCAGAAGGCCAAGGACGCGCCGGCCGAGATCATCCGACTCGCGCTGAAAATGCGCGGCGGACGCGCGCTGGCCTCCGAGATCCGCAAGGACCTCCGCGGCACCGTGATCTCCGAGTCGACCTGGAGCAAGTGGTGGACGAAGGCGCGCCGCGAGGCGGCCAAGGACTCGTTCATCGAGGTCCAGGAGGGCACGAAGCCCGCCTACGTCCTCCGCGAGAAGCCGGTGACCATCGCGGACGAGGCTCTCGCCACCGTCGAGAAGTCGCGCGACCTGCACGAAGCCGTGGGCCTTGCTCGCGGCTTCTGTCGTAAGGCGAAAGACTCGGTGAACGCGGGCGCGCTCGGCAACGAGATCCAGAAGCGCGTCTACGCGGTCGAGGACGGAACCGTCGCGGCCGGCACCATGATGGCCGCGCTGATGTTCCTCGAAGAGACCCCGGCCGCCGACAGCCCGGCGGACGAGGATCCGCTTCCGACCCCGAAAGAGTTCCTGCTCCACGAGGTCGAAGCCGCCGAGGAAGACGGCGACACGGCTGGCGACGCGGCTGGCGACGACGCGGGCCACGCGAGCCCGGCTGCGACGTCCGAGGGCGACGACGCCCAGGCCGCCGAGGCGAGCGAAGCCGAGGCCGGGGGCATCGCGGTCGCTTCCGAAGAGGCCCCCGTATCCGAGACCGTCGAGCGGGCGACCCTCGTCGCCGATCACATTCTCAGCGATCTCGACATCCAGGAGTACCGCAACCGCTTCGTCGCGACGATCGTCGAGGCGTTCCCGGACGATTGGCCGGGCATCCTCGACCGGATCCTCCGCGGATCCGGCCAGGATCTCTTCGACGTCGGCGTCACGGCGCTGCGCAAGGGCAAGCACGAGGACCTCGTCTGCGCGTACGTCGCCCAGATGGTGCAGGATCCCGTTCGCTACAACGAAGCGTTCATGATCTACGCCCGCGGACACCTCGCCGGAAAGTACGACTCCCTTCCGGACAGCCCCACGAGGCTGCGTGTCGTCCTGCGCGCGCTGAACCTGTACGAGAAGATCCAGCGTCGACGTCCGCCGCTCGAGCCGGCGCTTCTGAAGAAGTACCTCGGCCGCATCGAGACGATGCTCCTCGACGCGAAGACGAAGCATCTCGCGAGCGTCCTGAAGGAAACGACGCTCGAGGAAATGACGCGCATCTTCAACGAGACCGAAGCCTCGCCTTACCTCTCGTACGAGCTGAAGGCCGCCGTGCATACGACGGTCGCGCGAACGCACCCCGTCCTCCTCACCGACACGGGCAAGCCGTTCTGGGAAGAGGACTACATCTACAGCACGGTGCCGGCGATCGAGGCCAAGCAGGAAGAGTTCCGCATCCTCACCGAGATCAAGATCCCCGAGAACAGCCGGGCGGTGGGTGCCGCGGCGTCGCTCGGCGACCTCAGCGAGAACTCGGAGTACACATCGGCGCTCGAGAGCCAGCGCCTCCTCACGGAGAAGGCGGAAGCGTTGCGCGCGCAGCTCGACAAGGCCCGCAACATCGAGACGCAGACGTTCCCGGAAGGCACCGTGGCGCCGGGTACCAAGGTCCGCGTTCGCGACGAGTCCGGCACGTCGAGCGATTACTCGATCCTCGGCCCCTGGGACGCGGGAAAGGACGACTCGATCATCTCCTACCTCTCGCCGCTCGCGAAGGGTATGCTCGGCCGCGAGGTCGGCGAGGAGGTCGAGGCCACGCTCCCGACCGGAACGAGGGTCTTCGTGATCGAGGCCGTCGAACCGCTCTTCGACTGACGAGACGGACGACCGCATGCGCATCGCGCTCGCGCAGATCAACACGACCGTCGGCGATATGGAGGGAAACGCCCGGCGTGTGCACGAAGCGTTCGAACGAGCGCGAGATCTCGGCGCGGGGCTGGTGGTCTTTCCGGAGCTCTCGCTCACCGGCTACCCGCCTCGCGATCTCGTCGATCGGGAGCGCTTCGTCAGCGTCAACCTCGACGCATTGCGTGAGCTCGCTCCGCGACTGACCGGCGCGGATGCGCTGGTCGGATTCGTCGACCGCAACGACGCGCGGACCGGCAAGCCGCTGCACAACGCGGCCGCGTTCATCCGGGATGGCGCGGTCGCCGGCGTCCTCCACAAGCGCTTGCTCCCGACGTACGACGTCTTCGACGAAGCGCGACACTTCGAGCCGGGCGATACGGGCGGCGTGATCGAGTCCGGCGGCCTCAAGGTCGGCGTCACGATCTGCGAGGACATCTGGAACGAAGAGGGACTGCTCCCCCGCCGCTACTACCATTCGAACCCTCTCGAGGACGTGGCGAAGCAGGGCGTGGACGTCATCGTCAACCTGTCGGCGTCGCCGTACACCGTCGGCAAGGAACGCTTCCGGTTCGACATGATCCGCGGGCACGCCGAGCGCTACGGCGTCCCGGTCCTGCAAACGAATCTCGTCGGCGGCAACGATGACCTGATCTTCGACGGCAACAGCATCGCCGCCGCGCCGGACGGAACGATCCTCGGACGCGGGGCCGCCTTCGAGGAAGACATCGTGCTCGTCGACCTCGAATCACCGGCGGGCGGGTCGATCGAGACCGCCACCGACGAGGAGGCCGTGTTCCGCGCCCTCGTCCTCGGCGTCCGCGACTACATGGGCAAGACGGGCTTCGGCAAGGCCCTGATCGGGCTGTCCGGCGGGATCGATTCGAGCCTCGTCGCCGCCATCGCGGCCGAGGCCCTCGGTCCGGAGAACGTGCTCGGCGTCGGCATGCCGTCCGAGATCTCGTCGGAGGGCAGCGTCGAGGACGCGCGGGAGCTCGCCCGGCTCCTGGGCATCGAGTTCCGCCTGATCCCGATCGCGCCGATCTACGACCGATTCATGGAAGGGCTCGCCCCCTCCTTCGAAGGCCTGCCCTTCGACCTGGCCGAGGAGAACCTGCAGTCGCGTATCCGCGGCACCCTCCTCATGGCCCTCTCCAACAAGTATGGGTCGCTCGTTTTATCCACGGGAAACAAATCCGAGATGTCGGTCGGCTACTGCACGCTCTACGGCGACATGAACGGCGGCCTCTCGGTGATCTCGGACGTGCCGAAGACGCTCGTTTTCTCGATCTGCCGGTCGCTGAACCAGGGCCCCGAGCCCCGGATCCCCGAGGCCGTCATCACCAAGCCCCCCTCCGCCGAGCTGCGCCCCGACCAGCTCGACACCGACTCCCTTCCCCCCTACGAGGTGCTCGACCCCATCCTGAAGGCCTACGTCGAGGACCAGAGAAGCGTCGACGAGATCGTCGCCGACGGCTTCGATCGCGGTGTCGTCGAGGACATCGTCCGTAAGATCTTGTTCAGCGAGTACAAGCGCCGACAGGCCGCCCTCGGGCTCAAGGTCACCTCCAAGGCATTCGGTCTCGGACGACAGATCCCCATCGTCAGCCGCTACCGTCGCTGATTCGCTCGAAGCGCCGCGGCCTCCCGACGACCGGGAACGCAAGGCCCGATCTGGCAGCCCCTTACGCCAACAAACTATTTTTGAAATCCGCTTTCAGGACTCCTCCCTCACCTGTCGATATTCACTAGTGCAGCCCCAAATCGCAGGTTGGTAGGAGACCCGGATTCAATGACGATTCGCTTGAGAAGCCTGGAGAACCGCGAGAGGATCGAGATCCTCCGCCTCATGCACGACGAGCGCCAGGAAGAGGCTTTCCGCCAGCGCCTGCGCATCGTGTGGTTCGCCCACCAGGGTTGGTCCGCCCCGCAGATGAAGTCCATGGTGGACCTGCATCCGGCGACGGTTCGAAAGTGGATTCGCAAGTTCAACGAGAAGGGTATCCAGGGGCTGAAGATCCGGCGTGGGGGCGGCGCTCCCGCCCGCATCACCCTGGGACAGAAGGCCGAGATCGTCCGCGTGGCCTCCAAGGAGCCGCACGAGCTGGGTCTCAACTTCCGCCGATGGTCTCTTCCGAAGATCCGCGACTACCTGCGACGCGAGCAGGTCGTCGACGAGGTCAGCACCGAGTGGATCCGCAAGATCCTGCGATCCGCCGGGATCACGCTCTCGAGGAGCCGCGTGCCGGTCGCCGAACCGCGCGTCGTGGCCCCGTCGGAGCCCGTGGTCGAGCGCAAGGCCAGGCCGACGCTCGCGTCGAAGAAGGTCGACCCGCCGAAGGTCGACTCGCCAAGCCCCTCGCACTCGCCGACCCAGTCGAACTAGTCGCGGCCCGAGCTCGGAGGGGTCCTCCCTCCGAGCGCGCCCGACCCTTCCGCAAGTCCCTTCCCGACAAGCTCCTCCCCTCGGCCCTTCTCTCGAGCCCGGCCAGGACCGCCCCCTGACGCCCCGCGTGCTACTCTCCGGCCATGAAGATGCTCCTCTTCCTCGCGAGGGAGTTCGCGTTTCGCCCTCACGAAAAGCGCCTGGCGGACGTTGACGATTCCGACGCCGCCGAAACCGTTCGAGACACGGCCGTCGTCTTCGTGCACACGGAGCCGGGGGATCTCGAGCGGCACTCCAAGGTCGTGACGCGGGCCGCCAAGAACATCAAATGGCTCTGCGGCAAGGTCGACTGGCGTCGCGTCGTCCTGCACTCCTTCAACCACCTGGCCGTCGAGAAATCCCCTCCCGAGGACGCCCGCACGCTCCTCGCCGACATCGCCGAGCGGCTGCGCTCCGTCGACTACGAAGTGTTCGAGACCCCGTTCGGCTACGTGTGTGAGTGGGAGCTCTCGGTCATCGGCCCCTCCCTCGGCAAGGTCTTCAAGGAAGTCTGACGCGAGCCGAGTGTCGATCGAATCGCTCATCGGACCGTTCATCCGTGGTGTGCGATCGACACTCCGCAACCAACGCCGCTGAACACTCTCCAGGCCCGTTTTCGGGGTCATTCTCCCAAGCTCCACCGCGCCGAGTACTTGCCGGTTCTCGAAAGAAACCTCCGGCGTATGGGCACACCCCTTGCGCTATGTCAGGCACGACAGCCGGACTCGTGTGATGGCGAGTTCTGAGCTTCGACCTGATGGAGGTTAGGTCATGAACGGTGGACGGAGAGTCCTCTGGAGTGGGCTCGCGATTCTCGCGAGCCTCGTCGCGGCCCCTGCGTGGGCTCAGGACAGTGATCGTGCGGGCAGCATCCTGCTGTACCCGCTGTACGACGCCACGGCCGGCGCCGGAACGATCATGTGCGTGACGAACACGAATACCGAGACGACGTACTGCCCGTCGAGCGACCAGCGTATCGGCGACGTGCTTCTGCACTACCTGTACGTGGACGGCGATACGTGGCAGGAGTTCGATCGGTACGAGTTCCTCACGCCCGGTGACACGCTCTGCGTGATCGCCAGCGAGCACAACCTCGACCGAGGACGCGGATTCCTCGTCGTCACCTCGCACAACCCCAACGGCGGCGATCTCGCGCAGTTCGACCACCTGATCGGCTCTGCGATCCTGGTCGAATCGGATCTGAACTTCCTTTGGACCTACGCCGCGTACGCCATGCGATCGGGCGGCACGAACGACTCGTGCACCGTCCTCGATCCGGATGCCGTGATCAACGGCGGAGATGGCGACGGCGTGCCGGACTACGACACCGTCGAGTACACGGGCTTCCCGGAGACGTTGATGATCGACACGTTCTTCGAGGAAGGTGGCGCCCACGACTTCATGAACAAGCTCACGCTGTTCACGACCGTCGGCGCGGCCTACGACGTGGAGGTCGACGTCCTCTTCTTCAACAACATCGAGCAGAAGTTCTCGAGGAACTTCAGCTTCACCTGCTGGCAGAGCACGGCCCTCTCGGACATCTCGGCCGTCGCCAGGAGCCTCGGCGGCGACGAGGAAGAGTTCGGCCGCCAGACCGAGACGGGCTGGGCGCGCCTGGTGGGCGCCCGGATCATCGACGGTGCCGGCAACCCGGTGCTGCGAACGGACGGCGCGGTCGCCGTTCCCCCGCTCCTCGGGGTCTTCATGCAGGGCATCAACGGATCGAACTTCTCGTTCGGCAAGGGCCTCCACATGGAGGGCGAGCTGGACGGGCTCGAGATCGAGCGAGGCGACGGCGACCCTCAGACCGTCCTCTAATCCGCTCCCTGGATTCGAGATAGCCAAGTTCAACCGGGGCTGGCGCCTGGGAAGCCGCCCCTCCTCATCCCGCGGGACGATCTCCGTCCCGCGGGAATCAACCTGAGGCCCCCCGAACGCCGATACATACGCCATGAAAGACGCATCCTCTCTCCCGACTTCCGGCTCGACCCAGGTGGTCGCCGGTCCGCGCCCCGGGGTGCTCGCCAAGAGCGAGCCGGCGCTCTCGTTCGTGATCCCCCTCTACAACGAGGAGGAGTCGATCCTGGAGCTCCACGAGCGCATCACCGACGTCGTCTGCGAGATCACGAACGACTACGAGATCGTGTTCGTAGATGACGGATCGACGGACGGATCGAGCCGGGTCCTCGCGACGCTGTTCGACGAAGATCCCCACGTGAAGGTGATCCACCTCCGGAAGAACTTCGGCAAGTCGGCCGCGATCAACGCCGGCTTCAAGGAAGTGACCGGCGACGTGATCTTCACGATGGATGCCGACCTGCAGGACGACCCGGCCGAGATCCCTCGCTTCCTCGAGAAGATCGACCAGGGCTTCGACGTGGTCTCGGGATGGAAGAAGCAGCGAAAGGATCCGATCACCCGACGGATCCCCTCGTTCCTCTACAACCGCGTCGTGTCCCTGATCACCGGGATCAAGCTCCACGACTTCAACTGCGGCTTCAAGTGCTATCGAAGCGAGGTCATCCGCGAGATCGAGGTGTACGGTGAGCTGCACCGATTCATCCCGCCGATGGCGCACGCCCGCGGCTTCAAGATCGGCGAGATCGCCGTCGCGCATCACGCGCGCCGCTACGGTTCGTCGCGCTACGGGATGGAGCGCTTCCTCTCGGGATTCTTCGACTTCATGACGACCATCATGATCACGCGCTATCAGAAGAAGCCTCTGCACTTCTTCGGCGTGGTCGGGCTCGCCCTCTTCTTCACCGGCATCTGGATCAACGGCTATCTGTCCGTGAGCTGGCTGATGGGCAACGCCCTCAACAATCGACCGCTGCTCCTGCTAGGAATCCTGTTGATGATCGTCGGCGTGCAGATCACGCTGACCGGACTCCTCGCCGACATGATCGCGTTCGCGACGAAGCGGGATCAGGAGTACTCCCTCAAAGAGATCCGAAGGCGCCCTGTGGGGCCCACTCGATGAGGATCGCCCTGGTCGGGCCGACCTACCCCTTCCGGGGCGGCATCGCGCACTACAACACCGTCCTCTATCGTGAGCTCTCGAAACGTCACGAGGTGTTCCTCGTTTCGCTCAAGCGCCAGTATCCCCGGATCCTGTTTCCGGGGCGGACCCAGCGCGACGAGAGCCGCGACATCCTCGCGGTCGACAACGACCCGATTCTGACTCCGCTGAACCCGCTCACGTGGCGACGAGCGACCGAACGCCTCGCCTCCCTGAAGCCCGATCTCGTCGTGTTCCAGTGGTGGCATCCGTTCTTCGGACCCGCGTTCGGATCCGTCGCCCGCGGCCTGAGACGCCGCGGGATCCGGGTTGCTTTTCTCTGCCACAACGGACGCGCCCACGAGCGCTCGCGAATCGACGATCTGCTGGCCGGCTACGCCCTGCGCGCCGCCGACGCGTTCATCGCACACTCGAACGAAGACGCTTCCGCCCTCCGGGAAGCCGTTCCCGACACGCCCATCACCGTGTCGCCGCATCCTTCGTACGATTGTTTCCAGAACGCGAGCCACCCGATCGGCAAGAGCGAAGCGCGCGGACGCATCGGCGTGGGCGAAGACGACGAGGTGCTGCTGTTCTTCGGGTACGTCCGGCGCTATAAGGGGCTGCCGGTGCTGCTCGAGGCCATGCCGAAGCTCCGTCACGGCAAGGCCCGGTTGCTGGTGGTCGGCGAGTTCTACCACGGTGGCGACGAAGCTCGCGAGACCGTCCGCGATCTCGGGATCGCCGATCGGGTCACGTTCGTCGATCGCTACGTCGCGAACGAAGAAGTCGCGCCTTACTTCGTCGCCGCGGATGCCGTGATCCTGCCCTACCGGTCGGCATCGCAGAGCGGCATCGTGCAGATCGCCTACGCGTTCGGACGGCCCGTGGTTGCCACGCGCGTCGGCGGGCTGCCCGAGGTGGTCGACGAGGGCGAAACCGGGTTCCTGTGCGAGCCCGAAAATCCCGATGCGCTGGCTTCGGCGATCGACCGTATCCTCGATGCGGACCGTGCTTCGATGCGAGGCGCGATCGAGCGCGGCCGGGATCGCTTCTCGTGGGATCGGATGGTCGAGGTCGTCGAGGGGATCGCGGGCGAGGCCGATCAGACCGCCGCCGCTTCGCCTCGAACCGAAGCGCCCTCGAGCACCGCCTCCACGACCGACGCCAGTCGCGGGCCGACGATCTCCGCATCGTAGCGGGCGAGGAATCGTTCCCGCGCCGCTCGACCGAGCGCACCACGCCTTTCCTCCGACGCCGCGAGATCGCGAAGCGCCTCCGCGAGCGCCTGCGGATCGCCTGCGGGCACGGTGACTCCCGCATCGCCGAGAATCTCGGCGCTGTCCCCGACGCGCGTCACGACGATCGGGATCCCCATGGCCATCGCGTCGAAGAGCTTCGCGGGGAGCTGCGCGCGAGCGTACGAGGTATCGCGCTGGGCGAGGACGACGGCATCGCCGAGAGCGAGCACCGCGCCACGCTCCTCGAGCGGCACCGGCGGTCGGACCGTCACGCGACCGCGGGATTCGACGCGGATGTCGCGTTCGAGCTCGGCCGACTCGATCGCGCCGACGACGAGCAGGTGCCCGACGGCGCCCTCGCCCTCGAGAGCACCGACCGCCCGCGCCGCGGCGACCAGTCCCTTGTGACGCCGTGCCGAGCCGCAGAACACCACCACGAATCGATCGTCGAGGCCGAGCGCGCGCCGCTGACGGTCGCGAACCTCGTCGGGGTAGCGCGCGGGATCGAGAAGCCGGCCGTCGGGAGCATACGGGACGAACGTCGCGCCGTAGCGGCGAGCGAGCGTCGGGGAGCCGGCGGTCAACGACGCCGCCTCCGGGATCCGTCCGTGGGTCCGCAGGGTCCAGGCTCTCCCGTTCGGATGCCGCCACGAGGCCAGTCGGCGAAGCCATCCGGGCCGGTCGCCCGAAAAGAGCGCCGGTTCGTCGTCATCGATGTCGAGCACGACCGGAACCCCGCGAAGCTCGGCCACGGCCAGCGCGGTCCCGAAGCTCCCGAATCGAGGCTTCTGCGCGAGGAGCACGTCCCCGGTGGCGCGAGCCCGGAGAGCGGCGAGAGCCCGTCGAAACCCGGGAAACGGCCGCGCCGGCACCACGAGCGACGGGTCGAGGCGGTCGCGGCACGGGCCGAACACCTCGGAGCCGAACCGCGGGCCCAAGACCCTGGCGTCGTACCGCTCGCCGAGGAGCTCGGCCAGCCGCAACGCTCGCGTCGCGCAGTTCAGGGACAGGTCATGGCTGAGGACGTCCACGCGTGGCCGCGGGAGGTCCCGCTCGAGCGGGATGCCCATAGAGATCCCTTCGACGTCTCGCGCCCACAACTGTATTGCCCCGCAGAAGATCGAGGCCCGCGGACCGCTCAAGCCGGGAGCGGCGCCACTCCGAAAGATACGTGGAGGAATGGACCGAATCATGAGCCTCGACGTCACCGTCGTGATCCCCGTGCTGAACCAGGAGCGCACGCTCGAAGCGTGCCTGCGGTCCCTCCTCCGCCAGACCTATCCGAAAGATCGCTTCGAGGTCGTCATCGTCGATAACAACTCGTCGGACCGCACGCGCGAGATCATTCGCGCCTTCCCGTTCCGGTACGCGCACGAGCCGCAGCGCTCGTCGTACGCGGCGCGCAATCGCGGGGTCTCCCTCGCGCGCGGGCGCGTGGTCGCGTTCATGGACTCCGACTGCGAGGCCGACCCGAGATGGCTCGAAGAAGGCGTCGGCGCCCTCGAGCGCGCAGGGGTCGACCTCCTCGCGGGACGCATCGACATCGTCGCGAGTCCGATTCCGAACCTCTTCGAGATCTACGACAGCTTCAAGTACCTGGATCAGCGCCGAAGCCTTCGCGACGCCGGCTACGCGGTGACGGCAAACTTCTTCTCGCGACGGGATGTCCTCGAGTCGCTCGGACGCTTCGACGGCAACCTCGTCTCGGGCGGCGACCGTGAGCTCTGCCTCCGCGCTCGAGAGCAAGGACTTCGCATCGCCTACGAGCCCGGCGCCACCGTGAAGCACGGCGCTCGCTCGACGCTGCGCGCGATCCTCGCGAAGAACGAGCGCATCGGGTACGGCCTCGGTCAGCAGCTCCGCCGACGCCCGTCGCAAATCGTGAGCGCGTTGCCGATGCTCCTGTTCATGGTGCCGCGTCGGCGATTCTTCCGCGACCTGTTCCGAAGAAAGCCGCCGTGCACGCGATTCTGCGTGCTTCGGTTGTTCCTGCTCGACTGGCTCGCCAAACAATACCTGGTTCTCGGAGCGATCCGGGCCGCGATCTCCGACTCGTCGAGAACGCAGCCGCCCGTGGCCTCCGCCGAACCGTCCACGGCCGAAAACGGAGACCTCGCACGCACATGAAGTCCCTGAACTCCATCTCCACCACGGACCCGACGCGAGGTGCCGCGGCCGCCTGGACGCGAGGACGAACCGCGCTCGCGTGCGGCTTCCTCACGCTGCTCGTCGCCCTCGCGTACTTCAACGCGCTCGGCAACGACTTCTGCTTCGACGACCGACCGTTCATCGAGAAGTCCGAGGACATCCACGACATCCACGACGTCCCCGGCCTGTTCGGAATCGGCACCGGCAAGATCTCGTATCGACCCGTGCGCCAGGCGTCCTACGCCATCGACCTCCACTTCTGGGGGCTCGAGCCGTTCGGCTTCCATCTGACCAACATCGTGCTCCACGGCATCGTGACGCTTCTGGTGTTCGCCGCGGTGTGGAGGTTCTTCCGCGATCCCAAGCTCGGGCTCGTCTCCGCTGCGATCTTCGCGCTGCACCCGATCCACACCGAGTCGGTCACGTACATCTCGGGGCGCAAGGATGTCCTCTGCACGCTGTTCGTTCTGCTGGCGTTCCTGCTGATGGTCCGGCTGCGGACGGGCTGGCGCGAGCTCGGCCTCGTCTCTCGGGCCGGGCACGTCGCGGGAATCGCCCTCACCTCGCTTCTCGCCTGGGGGTCGAAAGAGATGGCGCTCGCGCTCTTGCCGATCGCCATCCTCCTGCACCTCATGCTGCAGATCCGCGAGACGAATGACGGCCGACCCACCTGGATCAACCGACGCGACCTGCTCGCGGTCGCCCATCGCAATCGTTACGCGATCGGGCTGCTGCTGGTCGCGCTTCCGTTCATCGTGTGGGCGGGCTTCCAGTTCGTTCGCGGAACGCACGCCACGTGGCACGGCGGCACCCCTTGGAACAACTTCCAGACGGTCGCCCGCGTGCACCTGCTCTACCTCTTCCGGATGGTTTCGCCGACGAAGCTGATCGGCGACTACCACGCGCACTCGTTCCGGATCACGGACTCGCCGTTCGACCTCGAGGCGGCCCTCGGCTTCCTGGTGATCGCGGGCATCGTCGGCGGCGCGCTCCTCGCCACCCGAAAAGCCTTCGCGCTGAGCGTCGGGATCATCTGGTACTTCGCGGCGTTGCTGCCGGTGTCGCACATCCGCCCGCACCACGAGCTCGTGGCGGAGCGTTTCCTGTACCTGCCGTCGATCGGTTTCTGTATCGCGCTGGCGGCGATCTTCGTCCATTTCCTCCAATCGAAGTGGAAACGCCCCGCCGCCGTGGCGTTGATCGTACTGCTCGCGGCCTACGGAGCGCGGACGCACTATCGAAACCGCGACTGGAAGAACGACCTGACGTTCTGGGCCGTCACGAAGGAACAGGCACCACGAAACGCACGCGCCCACATCTATCACGCGTACAACCTGTTCTACGGCGGGAAGCCCTCGAAGGCGATCGCGGTGATGCACGACGGTCTCGAGATCATCCCCGACTACTATGACGGGCACTACAATCTCGCCGTCATGTACGAGCGCGTCACCGACTACCGCAATGCCATCGCGCACTACCAGAAGGAGCTCGACGTGTACCACCACGAGAGCGCCTACTTCAATCTGGGGCTCCTCTACTCGAAGCTCCACAAGTACGCCGAGGCACAGACGACCTTCGAGAAGATGCTCGAGCACTTCAAGCCCACGAGCGATGCGCTGTACTACCTCGGCCAGGTCTGCGAAGCGCAGTCGAAGATCGAAGAGGCGAAGCGGTGGTACCGGAAGTGCATCGCGCGGAAGGGAGACTTCGCGGCGAAAGCCGAGAAGCGCCTGCAGGCGATGGTCGCGAAGTCCCAGGCGGCCGCCGGCTGATCCGACGCGCGCTCGCCGGGTCGCGCTAGCGCACCGGGCCCGCGTCCGCGATCGCTCGGCGAACGACCAGCTTCGAGATCACCGCGTCCGTCCCGCGGACCGCGAGTCGAAAGTCCGCGCCGCCGTTCTGCCGGTTCGCGAAGCGAGCGTCCGCGATTCGAACGGTCTGCGTGACCCAGCGATCGGTCCCGCTGCGCAGGAACGCCGCGGCCTTCTTGTAGGCGCCGCGCCGGCCCGGCCCCTCCTCCGCCGAGTCGTACTGCAGCTCGAGCTCACCGGGCGTGCCGTCGTGAAAGCGCAGGGTGATCTCGACCGCCGCCGGCTCGTCGAACAGGAAGTGATCGGACACGGCGAAGTACAGGTAGCGAACCATTCGCGGCTCCGCGCCCACCGACATCACACAGCTCTCGCCGCCGAGCTCGAGAAACTGGGGGACACCGTCTTCTTGTCGAAGGACCGCCAAACCAGCCGGCTCGGACGACGCCGGGTCGCCGACGAAGCGCACCGACTCGGCCCCCTTCGCTTCCCTACCCCAGAACCAGTCGGGGCGCGGACGCGGATGACGATCCCGTACCTCGGGCACCTTCAGCGGGGGTCGGCCCGCGCGGAATCGACTCGCCCACTTCTGCGTCCGCTCGATGTACGAGCGTCCGTGCTCGCGGGTCTCACCGAGTGCCGTTCCCTCGAGGAACCCGTCCCAGCTGTCGAGGAGGACCATCCACGTCTCGGGCCGGAACGCCTCGCTCCACGAAGCTTCGTAAAAACGACCGCCCTCGCGATGGCGAACCGGTAGCCTTCCATCCGGCGAACGGGAGTCGTCGTAACCGGGACCGATCACCACGACCTCGCCGCCGGCCGGCCCCGCGAGCGCCCCACCCGCCACGTAGGTCGTCTCTCCCTCGAGGCCCCACGAGCGCTCCACGATCCAGGCCGGCTCCCGGCCGTCGAAGTCCAGGCGGAATCGCGTGGTCGCGAAGTCCAGGAGGTCGACTCGGTACGCTCCGATGCCGTCGACCGGATCGAGCACGACGATCGGCTTTCCCCGGACATCGGCCCGGTGCGCCTTCGGCACGCGTCGATAAAATCCGGCGATCGTGTCGTAGAAGAGCTGCCGCCCGAACGGGGTCGCGAGATTCACGAACTCCCGGGCGCGGGATGAGACCTCGCCGCGGTCGACCAGAGATCCGGCGTCGAGCAGCAGGCCGATCTTCGGACACGGCTCGCCCTCGCGCCGCAGCTTCTCGCACGCGACGATCACGTGCGGGAGCCCCGGATGCTCGGAAGCCCGAGCGTCACCCGGCACGCACAGGGGCCCGCTCAGGCGAAGCAGTGCGATATCGACCCCGGCCGCCCCCATCGCCTGCAGCTGCTTTCGATGCCAGGCCGGATCGAGGTAGTTCGCCTGCCGGACATCGGAGGGATGCACCGCAAGCGGATCGCCGTCGATCGCCCGGGGATCGTGCAGCCCCTCATCCGGATAGCGGTGGCAGGCGTGGTAGATCGCCGCCACCCGGCGTTCGTCGTCCGCCGCTTCGCTCTCTCCCCCCAGGAGGACATAGAGCGCGATCAGGATCATTCCGAAGATTCGCATCGGGCCCGCTTCCATCGTCCGGGTTGGACGCCCTGAATCGGGGATTCTTCCCCGCACTCTCGTTGCTCGATCGCTCGTCCCGATGGTTCAAGACCGCACGAGCCGGCCGGGGCCACCCAGCACCCCGCCTAAATCGCTTCTGAGCAATGCATTACGATCACGACTAGCAACACCCGTTAGGCATGGCAGTTGCAACCGGGTCCGGTATCAGGCCGCCGGCACCACGGACCGCGAGACGTCCGGAGTGCTTCGAAGCCTCTATGCCGACCGACCTTGCGAGCGAGACGCGGTTGTTTTATCATCTTGTCTGGCTCAATAGCGGCGGGGAGACCCAGTGGCGCTCGAGACCGGTCCCGAGCCGAATCGGTCTCCCGGCGGACCTGACCAGACGGACGAATACGATGATCAAATCCGGTAACCGATTGGTATGGGTGACGTTGACACTGCTTGCGGTCTTCGCTGCCGGTTGCGGTGGCGGCGGAGGTGGCGGTGGATCGTCCGTCCTCAGTGTGGTTCGCTTCGAGGCGGACGGCACGGATGGCGTGGTCTTCCGTGACCAGGCGATCGTCTTCGAGTTCAGCGCGAACCTCGATCCCGATTCCGTCTCCGTCACCGGTCTGCAGGTGACGCAGAACAACGAGATCGTCCCGGGCCGCATCGAGGTCGAGGGCCGGATCATTCGATGGTCGCCGGTCATCCTTCCGGGCGACCGAAACGACTACAACCCGAACAACTTCCCGCCGGTCAACGGCCTCGGGTTCGAGGGCAACGCGCGCTACGTCGTGCGCATGCTCGGCAACAGCCCGTTCGGCATCCAGAGCAAGCAGGGACGTCCGCTGGCGTCCGAGTTCGTCGGCAGCTTCATCACGTCGACGGCCTTCACCCCGGAAGACCCGATCATTCCGCCGGAGCTTCTCGGCGACCCGATCTTCCGTCCGAGCCCGCTCGTCGACGGAGACCCGTTCAGCGAGAACCCGGACGACTGGCCGATCTTCGATCCGACCGAGCTCCTCATCGAGCTCAACATGTCCGAACGAATCTCGCCGAACTCGATCGACCCGTTCACCTCCGTCACCGTGCGCAACATCACGGACGTCGGCGGCGGAGTCGGGGGCGACGTCCCCGCCGGTGTCGGCGAGATCGCCATGATGGACACCAAGCTCGCTCTCCAGGCCAACCGGATCGACATCCGCAACATCGTGAGCTTCGGCGACTGGCCGCAGTCGGATCAGCCCTACGAGTTCCGCGTCGAGCTGAGCCGCGGCGTGACCGACCTTGCCGGCAACTCCTTGGCCGCGCCGATCGTGTTCCACTTCCGCACCGCGGATCGCCCCGGAGAGCCCAATTATCGCGTGATCACCGAGTTCTTCGATTCGGACGAGCTCCGCGATCCGGTGCAGACCTCGGCGAACTGGGGCGGCGGTATCCTGGACGGCGCGGACGTGAACGCCCGCTCCGACACCTATGTTCCGACGCCGCAGGCGCGGTTCAACCTGCCGCACCCGCTCGTCGAGCCGGGCAACCCGATCACGCCGCTCGGCTGCCGGTTCCAGATGCGATTCGACACGGGACACGTCCCGTCGCTTCCGGGTGAGTCGATCACCGGTATGTCGTGGTCGCCACGCTCGGGGTTCTCGTTCTTCAGCGTCTACCGCGAGGTCACGTTCAAGCTCGGTCACTCGGCACTCCCGAATGCCGGTCACATGGACCAGGAGTTCGATCGAAACTACTCCCCGCTGCCCCAGGTCATGTTCCAGGGCGACTACACGGTCCCGTTCTCGCTCGATGCCGAGTGGATCGACTGGCCGACGTTCGATGCGGACTTCGAGTACAACAAGAAAAGTCCCCTCATCTTCGAGTACAACATGCCCGAAGGTGGCGACACGTTCCAGCTCTTCCGCAACCGTTCGAACGGCAACTTCCAGACGTATCGCCAGTTCTCGAACGGCGACGCGGATCGACGCCGGACGGCCAACGAAAACACGCAGTACAACACGCGATTCTTCTTCGTCTCGAAGCGAAGTATCGCGCAGTCCATCCCGATCGATACCGAGACGGGTGGCGCCGACTTCGGCGGCGCGCTCGTCGTTTTCGACCGCGATCGCCCCGGAACCCGGATCGAGACTTCCTGGGGACCGTCGTTCGGCGGCGGGCCGCCCACGGAATTCGTGGATGACATCGACCGCGCGGACAGCGCCACCCACCTGGTCTTCCGGGTCGACCTGCAGGCGAATGCGTTCACCGCCCTCGTCCCGCGGGTCTTCTCGGTGAGCTTCGCCTTCGTGGTGCCGGACGAATTGTGATGCAGGAGCCGCCCCGGTGGCGGTGCTTCGACAATCAATGGGTGCGTGCTATCATCGCGCCCGCCAGGTGGTAGGCTTTCGCCCCGGCGGATGATGCCCCATGGCAACAGCTGGATGCTCCACGCGCGCAGGCGCGAAAGGGAGGCGTCACGGGCTTTTCAGGGAAGTCTGTGGCCGCTTCAAGTCAAGAAGGGTGAAGGCGGTACCCGATATACACGGATAGACCGACGGCGGCGTCGAGCTCACTCTCGACCCCCGATCGACAACCGGATCCTTTGAGAGCCGGATCCCAGAGACGGAGAGTTGTACGTCATGAAGATTGCCAGCCCGCTTTTCATGGTTTCTCTTGCTCTGCTTGCGGCAGTCGGCCTGGTCGGCTGCAGCAGCGGGGGCGGGAGCGGCTCGTCCACACTGACGGTTGCCGAGTTCGTCGGCGCCGACACAACGGAGTTCTTCTTCCGAGACCAGCCGCTCGTGTTCCAGTTCACCTCGGCCATCGATCCGAACTCGGTGTCGGTCAGCGGTCTCACGGTGCGTCGTGAAGGCATCGTCGTCCAGGGCCGAATCGAAGTCGACGGCCGCCGAATCACCTGGTACCCGGTGGTTCGCGAAGGCGAGCGCAACGACTACACGCCGAACAACAACCCGCCGCTCAACGGCCTCGGGTTCGAAGGAACGACCGAGTACACCGTTTCGATGCTCGGAAACAGCGCCTTCTCGATCCAGAGCAAGCAAGGTCGACCGCTGACGAGCTCGTTCAACGCCACGTTCACGACGTCGAACCTGTTCACGCCGGAAGACTCGCCGGAAGCGCCGCGCCTGCTCCTCACGGACACGAGCCCCGGCTTCAGCCCGGCGCCGCTCGTCGACGGTGACCCCTTCAGCTCGAACCCGGACGATTGGCCGGTCGTCGATCCGAGCACGCTGAGCATCCAGCTCGACTTCAGCGAGCGACTGCTACCCTCGTCGCTCGACCCGTTCGATACGGTCACCATCACGAACATCAGCAACACGTCGATCCCCATTCCGGGAATCGGATCGCCCGCGCTGGTCGACCTGCAGCAGGGAGCCGAAGCGGACACGATCGACATCGAATGCCTCACCAGCCTCGGTGACGACCCGACGTCGCTGGATCCGTTCATCTTTCAGGTGCGCCTGACCAGTGGCGTGACCGACCTCTCGGGCAACCCGCTGAGCGACGTCGTCTTCCACTTCAAGACGGCCGACAAGCCGGGCGAGCAGAACTTCCTGGTCATCACCGAGAACTTCGAAACGACCGATTTCGAAAACACCATGGAGAGCAACGCGCGATGGGGAACGGGCCTCCTCGAAGGAGCCGAGGTCGCGTTCCGCCAGCAGTCGTACCTCCCCATGCTGCCTCGAGGCGGAATCCCGGGCATCCCGCCGCCGAACACGTTCAACCTGCCCCACCCGCTCATCGAAGCCGGTAACCCGGCGACGCCGTTCGGTACCAGCTTCATGATGCGATTCAACCCGAACGAAGTCGGCTCCCTCGAAGGAGAATCGATCGTCGGCATGAGCTGGGCGCCGAAGTCTCGCTTCTCGTTCTTCTCGACCTATCCGGACGTCGTGATGGCGCTCGGCCACAAGGGCGCCACGCCGGGTGACGAGCTGTTCTTCCAGTACGGTCGAAACTACGACCTGAACATTCCGAACAACCCGTCGATCATCTTCCAGGGCAACTACAGCACGCCGGTCGACCTCGACGCGCGCTGGGTCCCCTGGCCGGAGTTCCAGCAGGACTTCGAGTACAACAGCATCAACGACCTCCTCCTCTTCTGGGACATGCCCGAAGGTGGAGATACGTTCCAGCTCTTCAAGAACGACTCGACTCGCTCGTTCCCGCGTAACCGAATCTTCTCGAACGGTGGCGACACCCAGGGACGAAACGGCCGAGAGAACACGCAGTACGAGACGCTCTTCGACCTCGTCCGAAAGAGTAGCGTCGGCGTCTCGCTCGCCTACGGGGCGTCGTTCAACGGCATCTCGTTCCGCGAGCCGAACTACGAGGCGTTCCTGGTGCGACAGGATCCGACGCGAGCCGGAACGAACGTCGCCGTCGAGTGGGCGGGAGGCCAGGCCGAGGGAAGCGCTCCCCCGTCCCAGAACTTCTCGTCGAACATCAACAGCGCGGACGGCCTGCCGGCTTGCGCGTTCAAGGTGCTGATGGCCGCCAACCCGTTCACGAGCGTGGTGCCGAGCGTCTTCAGCGTCAGCTTCGCGGTCGCCGATGCGGATCCGCCCGATCTGCCGTAGTCGGCTTCACGGCTTCATCCAAAAAACAAACGCCTGATCGTCCTGCGATCAGGCGTTTTTCTTTTGGAGCTCGGGATCGGTCCGACGCTGGCTCGACGGAGCTCGGCCGTCGGGATGGAGCCCAGTCGTCGGGATCCCAGTCGTCGGGATCCCAGTCATCGGGATGGAGTTCAGTCGTCGGGATGGAGCTGCCGTTCCGCGTCGCCGATGTGATCGAGGGCGGACTGCGCGCTGCGGCACCATGAGAGCTCGTCCACGAATCCCTCGGTGCGGACCAGCCCCGCAATCACGCCCATCAGGCTCAGGTGCCCGTACGGATCGTCGATCGGCGAGAGCAACAGGAACACCAGCCGGACCGGCAGCTGGTCCGAAGACCGAAAGTCGACGCCCTTTCGTGAAACCCCGAGGGCGCAAACGAAATCGGATAGGTACGGAAGCTTGGCGTGAGGAAGCGCGATGCCGGAGCCGAGGCCCGTCGTGGAGGTCGATTCACGCTTGAGCAGTGCGACGAGTGTGTCCTCGCGGCGCTCGGAATCGTGAATGCCGGACGCGATCAGCGCGTCGAGCATCTCACCGATGACTTCGTCGGTGGTGCGGCCTTCGAGATCCGGCAAGACGACGCCGGCTTCCAGGAGTTTGGATAGCCTGAGCAAGCGGTGGCTCCTCGCCGAAACGGGTTCGACTTCTCGACGACTCGACGCGGCAGCGGCCATCCCGAGCCGGTGAGACGGCACAGCCTAACGCGACCGACTCGTGGACGCAACCCTCGGCTTGACAGTCAGTTTCCGGCGGAGATAGCTTGCGCGTTTCGTGTCAGAGAACCAAGAAAGGACGGGTTTCAGCATGGTCCACAACGTCATCATCGTCGGCGCAGGCCCCTCGGGACTGACGGCCGCAGTGTATACGGCTCGCGCCAATCTGAACCCGATCCTCTTTGCCGGTGAGCCGGGCGGCGTCGGCGGCACGCCTCCGGGCGGTCAGCTCATGATCACGACGGACGTCGAGAACTTCCCCGGCTTCCCTGGCGGCGTCATGGGCCCGCAGCTGATGATGGACTTCCGCGCGCAGGCCGAGAAGTTCGGAACGAAAATCGTCGACGCGGATGTCAGCGCGATCGACTTCACGAAGCGCCCGTTCGAGGTCACGGTCCGAGGCGAGGTGCACCAGGCGCGTTCGCTCATCATCAGCACCGGCGCCCGTCCCCGAATGCTCGGACTGGAAGCCGAGAACACCCTCATGGGACATGGCCTGTCCACGTGCGCGACCTGCGACGGAGCCTTCTTCCAGAACCAGGAGATCATGGTGATCGGCGGCGGCGACTCCGCCATGGAAGAGGCGCTCTTCCTCACCCGATTCGGTTCGAAGGTGTACATCGTGCACCGACGGGAGGAGTTCCGCGCCTCGAAGATCATGGCCGATCGCGCGCTCGAGCACGAGAAGGTCGAGGTCATCTGGAACTCGAATCTCGTGGACGTCCTGCCCGATGACAACGGCAAGGTCCGCGCCGCCGTCCTCGAGAGCACGAAGACGCAGGAACGCACCGAGATGCCCATCGGCGCCGTCTTCTACGCCATCGGACACACGCCGAACACGCAGCTCTTCGAAGGCTCGCTCGACCTCGACGAAAACCGCTACCTGATCGTCCACGACGGCACCCGAACCAACATCGACGGGGTCTTCGCGGCGGGCGATGTGGCGGACCACGTCTATCGCCAGGCGATCACCGCTGCCGGTACCGGATGCATGGCGGCGATCGACTGCGAGCGGTGGCTGGAAGCCCAGGGCAACTAGCCTCTTCGCCGGCAGGTCCTAATCCCCTGCTATCAAAGGGCTTCCATGCGGCGCGGAATCCCTTTGCGTTCCCGATCGGCCTTTGGATATACTGAGGCCAATACCTTACGGAAAAAAGACTTAGAGTCGGGGATACGAGATCAAATCCGGTCGGAGCGCGAGCCCACCGACGGGGCGCGAAGTGCCCCCCGTGTGAACGTCGACGCACCGACGCCGGATCGCAACCCGGAGGGTTAGCATGTCCGAGGCAAGGCGTGTCATGCGACGGACCCTGCTCGTCACGATCGTGGTACTGATCGTCGGGTCCGGACTTCGTCCAGCCAGTGCGGCGCTCGAAGAGGCCGAGGGTACGTTCCTCGGCAACACCTACAAGGTCGCGCACGATCCCGAGATCCGAAACGGAGATCTGTTCCTCCTGATCCCGGAGCTTGCCGGTCTCCACGACGACGACGATCAACGCGACAATCGCATCGTCGACGCACATCTCGATCTCGTCACGCTCGGCTACACCGTCGCGTCGATGGACTCCCTCGCCACACCCGGACTGCGGCTCACGGAGCGCCCGTCGGATCTACACGAGTTCGCGATGACGGTCCGCGCGAACCTCGGCCTCGACGGCGATGTCTTCGTCGCCGGCGCGCCCGGCACGGGCACGATCGTCCACCTGATGCTGCAGGACTTTCCCGGCTCGTTCGCCGGCGGTATCGCCGACTCCGGACTCGCCGAGATCGAGCCGCAGCTCGACCGACTCGAGCTGACGCTCCTCGAAGACCTCTGGACGTTCCGCAACGACGCGCGCGAAACGCTCGAGTCCATCCTCGTACTGCAGGACATGCTCGACGGCCCCGTCGTCGATCGCGACACGCTCATCACGAACTCCCGCCTGAGCGATCGCTCCCCCGCGCAGGGCACGGCCGCCCTGGCGGATCGCGAGATCCTCGTCCACGGCGACAGCGACCTGCGACGCCCGGTGTTCCACCACTGGCTGTACACCGACGCCATCGTCGACGCCGGCCGCAAGAACCACATGATCTCCTTCGTCGTGCCCGTCGGCGGCGACCTCGCCCCGGGAACCGACGTGCAGCGCTACTACGGCAATCTGTTGCTCGAGCTCGTCGGCTGGGCCCAGACCGGAACCCCGCCGCAGTACGAGAGCGGCCGCATTTACGGGCCGCGCGACGACAGCGACGAAGATCAGCCCACCACCGCCGACGTCTCCGAGATCGATCTCATGTCGGCGACCGGCAATCCGGTCTCGATCTCGCTGCAGGCGCGCGCGGGACAGGGCTCGCACCTCGCCGGGCTGAACGACTCCCTGCGTCTTCGCGACCTCGACGGCGATGGCTCGATGGAGATCCTCTTCGGGGATCAGGAAGGCTTCGTTCACGTGTTCGAGCTCTCGCAAGGCGAGCTCACCGAACGGTGGCGATACCAGGACCTGGGCACCGCCACGTTCGCGCTCGACGCGGGCGTCCTCCGCGAGGGCGGCGCGCCACGAATCCTCGTCGGCAACTACAGCGGCCAGGTGTATCGGCTGCTGCCGCAGGCCCCCTACACCGTGGAGCTGATCTGGGAAGATCCGCTCGGCTCGCCGATCCTCGACCTCGAGATCGTCAACCTGAGCATTCACGAAGGTCCCTCGATCGCGGTGCGAACCCTCGACGGGTACATCCACGCGATCGATCCGACGGACGGCGACCTCGTCGCGCGTAGCCCCTACCTCGGGCCGACGCCCGGCATGGGCATGGACATCGCCGACATCGACGAGGACGGCTTCGCCGACATCGTCGTCGGTGACGGTCGCGGTTTCGTCCGACGCCTGTCGTCGCACGACCTCTCCGTCGTCGAGGAGTCGGACGCGCTCGGCATCTATCCGTGGCGAGTCCACTACGTCAACACGCACGGAAGCTCCTCCCCGGAGGTTCTCGTGAGCGGCAGCAAGAGCGCCGACCGTCAGGACGAGAGCATGTCGCTCGTGCTGAACCGATCGCTCTCGGTGGTGAAGAGCAGCACGCGCCTGGCCAGCTACCAGGGCTTCGCGGCTGCCGACGCCGACAGCGAAGGCGTCGACGACCTCTTCCTCGGCGAGCTCGGCCGCCTGTGCCTCGTCAACCTCCCCGGCAAGGACGTCCAGATCTGGGATCACCCGGGCAACAGGGAACAGATCACCGGCGTCGTCACCGGCGACGTGGAAGCGAACGGCGCGGCTCTCGTGGTCGTGGTCACGGCGGAAGGCTCGGTTTCCGTGCTCGAGCGCGAAACGCTCTTCCTCCGCGCGCACCGTCCCGGAATCGCCGGTGGTTACGGCCTCGCACTGACCGAGCTCCGCGGCACGACGGCGACTTCCGAGGTTCTCGTCGGCCGCCGCCCGAACGGGCTGATGGGACTTGACGGCGAAACGCTCGATCCGGTGTCGGCCTTCGCTGCACCGGCGGAATGGGCGCACGCCATCGAAGTCGAGAACGTGGACGGCAAGGGTCAGCGCGAATGGATCGTCGGCACCGGAAACGGCGTCGAGGACACCGCCGACGAGCTCTCGGGCTTCGTCTACGCGCTGCGCAACGACGGCTCGACGCTCTGGACCACGCGCAACCCCGAGCTGACGCTCGACAACGTGGATGGAAGCATCTGGGGACTCGAGGTCGCCGAGTTCAACTTCGACAGCCGTCCCGAGATCCTGATCGCGAACGACGCGACTCCGGACCACGGCCTGACCGGCTCGCCGGTCGGCAGGGCCCAGGTCCGGATGCTCGACGGCGCGACCGAGAACGTCCTCGCCAGCGTCGACATCGATGCGCACGACCTCTACGGCCTCGCGGTCGGCGACGTCACGGGCGATTCGCAGCGCAACGTGGTCGTGGGCGACCGACGTGGATACATCCACATCCTGAGCCCCGCAGACCCGGTGACGAGCCTCGAAGAGACCTACGTCAGCCGAGACTTCGGTTCGTCGATCGTCGGCCTTTCGGTGCTCGACCTCGACGCCGCCCCGCCGGCCGAGATCGTCTGCGGAACGCGCGAAGGCGTCGTCCGCGTTCTGCGCTGGAACGGCACCGCGCTCGACGTCGTCGCCGAGAGCGCGAAGCTCGGCAGTCACACCTGGGGTGTCTTCACCGGCGATATCGACGGCAACGGCACGCGCGAGATCGTGGTCGGCAACGCCAACGGCGACCTCTACATCTTCGACAACGAGCTCAACCTGCTGATGACGCTCACCGGGCTCGGCTCGTTCCTCGGCGCCTACGATGCCATGCGGGTCGAAGACACCGACGCCGACGGATACCAGGAGCTCGTGGTCGGAAGCAGCGGCTACGTCTACCTGTTCGAGCTGCGCAACCGGCTCACGTCCGCCGGGCGCGGAACGCCGCCGATCGTCGGCGGTGATCCGACGGGGTACGACCACGCGCCGCCGCCGCCGAACCCCGACCTCTAGGCACGGGGACCTCTAGGCACGGGGACCTCCAGGCACGGCGGCCTCCAACCAGGGCGACGGTCCCGACGATCCTCGACCGCGTTCTCAGCCGAGCGGCGCGTCGAGCGGACCGTGCTCGCGGTGGAAGTCCACCAGGCGTCGCGGGAAGCGTCGCAGCACCTGGACCGGCTTCGGCTCGCCCCCGCGCTTCTTCGAGACCACGCCGATCGTCGTTCCGGCCTTGATGCCCTTGCCGGACACCAGCGCGAGCCCCACGATCGCGTTGCCGGCGAGCGTGCAGCTCAGCACGGTCCCGATCTCGGTGCCCTGCTCGTTGAAGACCGCATCGCCCGGTTCGAACTTGCGCGTCTTCTTGCAGCGGAAGCGCACGACCTTGCGCACGCCGCGCTCGGGGTTCCCGAGGAGGGGCGAGCGTCCGATGAAGAAGGGCTTGTGGAACTTCACGAAGGACCCGTACCCGGCCTCGATCGGATCGATGTCGTGCTCGCCGGCGAGCTCGTGGCCGTAGAGCGGAAGACCCGCCTCCATGCGCGCCGAGTCGCGCGCGGCGAGCCCCGCCGGGATGGCCGTCGCCTTGCGTCGCTCGATGCGATCGTTGCCGTCGTCGTCCTTGCCCGACAGCACGTCGAACTCGACCTCGGTCGACAGGATCGCGTCCCACAGCTTCGTGGCGTGATCCGGGTGCACGAACAGCTCGAAGGCGTTCGACTCGCCGGTGTAGCCCGTCCCGGACACGATGGCCGGGATCCCGGCGAGAGTCGCATCGCAGTGACGGAAGGAGCCGAGACGCCCGATCTTCGCCGCCTCGTCCTCCGAGCCCGCGAGCGCCTGGAGGATCGCGCGCGAGGCCGGGCCCTGCAGCGCGATGTCGATGCGGCGTCCCTCACCCTGCGCCGGATCGCGCAGGTCGAGGAGCTCCGGCTGGACGTCGAGCCCGCGCGCCGGGCAATCGCGGTCGAGCACCGCGTTCCCCGAGAGGACCGCCTGGAGCCAGGCGAAGACCTTCTCGGCGTTCGAGGCGTTCACGACCACCTGGTAGTCGGTCTGCCCCATCCGGTAGACGATGATGTCGTCGACGATCGTCCCCGTCGGATCCAGAAGATACGAGTACTGGGACTTGCCGACCGGCAGCGTCGACACGTCGTTGGTCGTCACGAGATCGAGGAAGCGCCGAGCGCCCTCGCCGCGAACCGCGAGGACCCCCATGTGCGACACGTCGAACAACGCCGCCGTCTCTCGCACGGCCTCGTGCTCTTCACTGACCTTGCCGTACCAAAGCGGCATCTCCCAGCCGCCGAACGGAGCCATCAGGCTCTTCATCGTGCGTTCGAGGTGCTTGTCGAACAGCGGCGTCCGGCGCAGCGGAAGCTCCGGCATCTCGAAGGAGTGCTCGGTCTTCTCGCTCGCGGCGTTCGCCCGCGAAAGCGTCGCCGACTGTCCCACGAAGAAGGGCTTGGTCGCCTCGAGGAGATCGCCCGCGCCGACACAACCGGCCGCGTCGGCTCCGGTGGCGACTCCGCCGCTCTCTTCGCGGATGCGCCGCCACGACTCGTGGCCGCACGCTCGCAAGCCGGCATCCTTGCCCTCTTCGAGCAGCGTGTTCCACAGCTTCCCGGCCGCGCTCGGATGCACGTGGAGGTCGTAGCACGGAACCTCGCCGCGGTCCGGCTGGCGGAACAGGAGAACCGTCTGGCCGTCGCACTCGACTTCCTGGGCGTGACCGGCCGCGAGATCACTCGCGCCGTTCCAGACGCGCGCCAGGACCTCGGCGGCACGCGAGCCGAGCAGCAGCAACCGTGTTCGTCGCCACGTGTCCGACGGGCTGACGCGCAGATCCTCGACCACGACCGGCCCGGCGAGCTTCGGCGTCGGATCGCCCGGCTCGAAGTGGACGTAGCCGTCCGAGAGCGCGCGCAGCCACGAGACGACCGTGGCCGTGTCTCCGGGATGGGTCGAGAGAACATAGTCGGGATGGCCGTCCGCGTCGGCCCGCCGCAGCACGGCAGCCTCCGACCGGACCTTGCCCTCCGGATCGAGGACGAGCGTTCGTCGTCCCTGCCCCGGCGCGAGATCGCGAAGGTTCGCGCTCACCGCCGCCTGCAGGAACTCGGTGGCCTGCGGTCCGGCGATCCTCACCAGCCCTCCGTCGAATCCGTCGACCAGGGCCGCCGCAGAACGGGCCGCTGCGACCTCGGCATCGGCGTCGCCGTACGAGGCGGGCGTCGTCCACCCCGCATCGGGCTCGACCTGACCGCCGAGAACCGCATGCTCCGACGACAGCGGGTTCGACATGGCCTCGGGAGTGCGAGAGATCGCGGACGAGTAGGCGTAGAAGTCGAGCGGCTCCGGGAAGTCCGGGCGCACCGAACGGATGAGCTGCTCGACGTCCCGCTTCACCTCTTCCATGACCTCGTACGCGATGCGGGCCCGTCCGCGGGCTTTCCCGCCAGGGACCTTGTACGGATCGGTCGCGTGCAGGGCCCGGGCGATCAACTTCGCGAGCGTCTCGACCTCGGCGTCCTTGAAGCCGCGCTGCGTGATCCAGGTCGTGCCGAGACGAATGGCGCTCGGACGCATCGGGCTGCGGTCGCCCGCCATCGTGTTCTTGTTGCACGTGATGCCGCACAGATCGAGGACTCGCGAAACGATCTCGCCCTCGAGCGGCGCCTTGCCCTCGATCGCCTTCAGATCCACCAGGAACAGGTGCGACTCGGTTCCGCCGTAGGCGATGCCGACGCCTTCCTTCGCGAGGCACGCCGCGAGGTGCTGGCTGTTGCGCAGCACGCGTCGCTGCAGCTGCATGAACTCCTCGGAACGCGCCATCCGGAACGCCACGGCCTTCGCGGCGATGTTGTGCACGTGCGGGCCACCCTGCTCTCCCGGGAAAACCGCGAGGTCGATCTTGCGCGCCTTCTCCTTGTCGGTCGTCAGGAGGATCGCGCCGCGCGGACCGCACAGGGTCTTGTGCGTGGTCGTCATCGTGACGTCGGCCACACCGACCGGGCTCGGGAAGCATCCTCCGACCACCAGGCCGGACGGGTGCGAGATATCCGCCAGCAGCAGCGCTCCGACCGAGTCGGCGATCTTGCGGAACTCGAGCCAGTCGATCGCGAACGGGTACGCGCTGTATCCGGCGATGAGGATCCGCGGGCGATGCTTCTCGGCGAGCTGCCGGATCTCGTCCAGGTCGACGCGCCCCGTCTCGGGGTTCACGCCGTAGCTCACCGCGTTGAAGAACTGACCCGATCGGTTGACCTTGCTGCCGTGCGTGAGGTGCCCACCGGTCACGAGCGACATCCCGAGGATCGTGTCTCCGGGCTTCGCGAACGCCGTGTACACCGCGTTGTTCGCGGCCGCCCCCGAGAGCGGCTGCACGTTCACGGAGATCGCCGAGGCCGGCACCTTCACCGGCGAATCCTCGAATCGATCCGTCGCGAAGAGCGCGGCCGCGCGACGCTGCGCCATCGACTCGGCGAAGTTCGCGTATTCGCATCCCTTGTAGTAACGGCGATCGCCGTAGCGTCGGAAGTACGCGAGATGTCGTTCGAGATCCTCGAGCCGCAGGTTCTCGCTCGGCGCGACCATCTTCGAGGCCGGGAGCCCTTCGGCATAGAGGTTGGCGAACGGCGAGTCCATCGCCTGACGCACGGCCACGGGTGCGATGCTCTCGGACGCGATCAGGATGATCTTCCGGAACTGCCGCTCTTCCTCGAGCTGCATGAACCGAACCATCTCGGGATCGACGTGCTCGAGCTCCCGGTGGAAGAGCTCCTCCGGAGCGTCCGTGGAGGCGGACGCGGGATCGACTTGGCCGCGGGTCACTTCGCTGGTCGACATGGATTCTGTCCCGTTACTGGATGACTGAGATCTGGCCCGTACATGGGGGGAATCGAGAGCCGGTCGCGGAACACGGAAACCGGCCGGTCGCCGGAGGGATTTGGCGACCGACGGAGTCTAATTCATTGCGAGGTATAGCGCAACGTCGGAACGGGCGCGCTTCGATCAGTCGAGAACGATCGCGAAGTCGGCCTTCCAGCGGGCGACCGGAGCGTCGAAGTCCGAGAGGCTCAGGCGGATCCAGGTCGCGCTGCCCGACGACGTCGTCGGCGCCTCCCCGACGACCTTCCCTTCGAGGACGGCATCGACCACTCCGCGCCCCGCGGTCCCGCGCGCCGCACCGAGGTTCTCCTCGATCACGAAGCGGGTGCGCGCCGCGAGGTTGTGCTTGTTGAGGGACGCCCGCAGTCGTTCCCGGAGCTCCCGATCGGCGGATCCGTCGGCTCGGGTCAACGGGCCGCAGAGGACCGTCGTGATCGGCACCGCCTGCCCCTCGGTGCGGTACGACTCGTGCACCGCGTCGGAGACGCTCACGACGCACTGGTCCAGGGACACCGGCGCCGGAGGCTGCTCGGGCTCGGCCCGCTCGATCGCGGGATTCGTCGACGAAGAGCTCTCGGCTTCGCGGGTCGACCCGCATGCCGTGCTCGCGACCACGACCGCGATCAGCGCGAGCGCGCGAATCGAGGCGACGCGACGCGCGAGGTCCTCGCGTGTCGGGGATTCGATCCGAATCGGTGGATATAGTAGAAGGTCGGCCATATCGTACTCGTGCGCCGGGGGCCCGAGCGAGGGCCTCGGATGCGCCGAGAGACTAGCATACCGCCGACCCCGCACCGCCCCGTCCGAGCCCGTCTCGCCGGGCCGGCTCGGTCGTCTCGACTTCGGGAGATACACATGCTCGTTCGTCAGATCTCGATCTTCATGCAGAACAAGCCCGGGGCTCTGGCGAGCCTGACGCGTCACCTCAAGGGGGCGAAGATCAACCTCATCGCGATCTCCGTTCCCGATACGCGGGAGCAGGGAATCCTGCGGCTCGTCCCGGAAGACCCGAAGGCGCTCCAGAGCCTGCTGCGAGCCAAGGGGATCAGCTTCACCGAGTCGAAGGTGCTCGCCGTCGACATGACGAACCGTCCGGGCGGTCTCTACGCGATCGCCCAGAAGCTCAAGACCGCGAAGATCGACGTGGAGTACGCCTACGGAAGCACCGGCGGAGATTCCGGAACGGCGACGATCATCCTGCAGGTGTCGGATCTGATGCGCGCCCAGAAGCTGCTGACGCTGGGCTAGAGCGGCTCACGCCGGGCCAGGATTGCTCACGCGGGCCAGAGCTGCGGACCCGAGCCGGGCTTCCCCTACCCTTCGCCGTCCCCGTCGGTGTCGCTCCGGCCGGCCGCGTCGCGGTCGAGGAGGAACATGCCCTGGCTGTTCTCGCCCACCATCCGGATGTTCTCGAGCATCTCGGACGTGATCGAGACCTCTTCCACCTGCTCGGTGACGAACCACTGCAGCAGGATCTGGGCCGGGTAGTCGCGCTCCGTGACGGCGAGGTCGTAGATCTTGTTGATGTCCTCGGCGAGCTGCGTCTCGTGGGAGAGCGCCTGCGAGAAGACGTCCACCATCGACTCGAACTCGTGCGGAGGCGCGGCGATGGCGTCGAAGCGCACCTGGCAGCCGCGATCGTGCAGATGGTCGATCAGCTTCTGCGCGTGCTCGCGCTCTTCCTGCGCCTGGATGGTCAGCCAGTTGGCGAAACCCTTGAAGTTCTGCGTCTCGCAGTACGAGGTCATCGCCGCGTAGAGATACGACGAGTAGAGCTCGCGGTTGATCTGCTGCGTCAGGGCTTCGAGAACCTTGGGGCTCAGCGACATCGCCCTTCCCTCCCTCTGGCTGTGGGTCCGGTGCGCGCTCGCGGACGGACGCTCGGTGGAAATCTTTCGCGCTCGTGAATCCCCCGATGGCAGGGGTCGCGTCGCAGGGGTCGCGGGCACGGCCGGCCCACGAGTTGGCCATGATATAATCCGCCCTTTCGCGGGGGAAGCTCCCGTTCAGGGCGACGGGAACGCCCCACGCCCCCCGCGCTCACGACTCACCGATCCCTCACGAAGCTCGAGCCATGCCACCCTCGATTCGAAACATCGCGATCATCGCGCACGTCGACCACGGGAAGACGACCCTCGTCGACCAGATGCTGAAGCAGACAGGCGTCTTTCGCGACGACCAGAAGGTCGGCGAACAGATCCTCGACTCCAACCCGCTCGAGCGCGAGCGCGGCATCACGATCCTCTCCAAGAACATCTCCGTGCGCTGGAAAGACGTGAAGATCAACCTGATCGACACGCCCGGACACGCCGACTTCGGAGGTGAGGTCGAGCGCGTCCTGCGGATGGCGGACGGCGTGCTCCTGCTGATCGACGCCTTCGAAGGGCCGATGCCGCAGACGAGGTTCGTGCTCCGCAAGGCCCTCGACCTCGGGCACCGCGTGATCGTCGTCGTCAACAAGATCGACCGTCCCGACGCGCGCCCCGACGAGGTGCTGAACGAGGCGTTCGACCTGTTCGCCGAGCTCGAGGCTTCGGACGAGCAGCTCGACTTCCCGTCGATCTACGCCTCGGCGCGCGACGGCTACGCACGCAACGACCCGAAGGAAGACGGCACCGACATCTTTCCGCTCCTCGACCTCATCATGAAGGAGGTCCCGGAGCCGAACGCGGACGCGTCGAAGCCCTTCCGCATGCAGGTGACGACCCTCGAGGACAACGACTATCTCGGACGCATCGCGATCGGTCGCGTGCACGCCGGCGAGGTCAAGCGCGGCATGGCCGTCTCGGTGATTCGACCGGACGGCAAGATCCAGGCCCAGCGCGTGCAGGAGCTGTTCACGTTCGAGGCCCTCGGACGCGAGCGCGCCGACGCGGCGTCGGCCGGAGACCTGTGCGCGATCGCCGGGCTCGGCGAGATCGAGATCGGCGACAGCCTCACCCATCCCGAGCACAAGGATCCCCTGCCCCCGATCACGGTCGAAGAACCGACGATCCGGATGCGGTTCACGGTCAACGACGGGCCGTTCGCCGGGCAGGAAGGCAAGTACGTCACGTCCCGACAGATTCGCGACCGCCTCGAGCGCGAGGAGAAGCGAAACGTCGCGCTGCGGGTCGAAGACGCCGAGGAAGGCGACGGGCTGATCGTCTCCGGACGCGGCGTCCTTCACCTCGGAATCCTCGTCGAGAACATGCGTCGCGAGGGCTACGAGTTCCTGGTGGGCAAGCCGAAGGTCATCCCCAAGGACATCGACGGTCAGCGGTGCGAACCGATCGAGCAGGGGCTTATCGAGGTGCCGTCCGAGCACACCGGCAAGGTCATCGAGCTGTTCGGTACGCGCCGCGGCGAGATGGAGAGCCTCGAGACGCGAGGCTCGACCGACCACATCGTGTTCCGCGTTCCGTCGCGCGGCCTGATCGGCTTGCGCACGCGCATGCTGACGCTCACCGCGGGCGAGGCCATCTTCCACCACTCGTTCCTCCAGTACGAGCCCTGGAAAGGCGAGATCGCGAGGCGGTCCGGCGGGACCCTCGTCTCCTCGCAGGCGGGCAAGGCGACGACCTACGCCCTCCACGGCCTCCAGGATCGAGGCTCGCTGTTCGTCGAGCCCGGCGCGCCCGTCTACGAGGGGCAGATCGTCGGCGAGTTCAACAAGGACGGCGACCCGCCGGTGAACGTGTGCCGCGGACGCAAGCTCACGAACATGCGCGCGGCTTCGGCAGACCGCACCCTGCGACTGGCCCCGCCGCGCCTCTTCTCGCTGGAGGAAGCACTCGAGTACATCGAGGACGACGAGTATCTCGAGGTCACGCCGGAGAACCTCCGATTGCGCAAGCGCATCCTCTCCGAGACGGAACGCAAGAAGCACAAGAGGAATCGCGCCGAGGCGTTGTAGGCCGAGGCGACGACGAACGATCACGTAGGGCGGGAGCGGGAGCACAAGGATGATCACACGAGCGAAGAGTCTGCCCGAGCGCAGCAAGGTCAAGGCCGCCGACACCTGGGATCTGTCGAGCCTGTATCCGGACGACACCGCGTGGGAGAAGGCCTTCAAGCGATTCGAGAAGCAGATCCCGAAGTACGCCGAGTTCCGCGGCACGCTCGGAAAGAGTGCGGCCGCCCTCGCCGCGGCCCTCGACTTCGACACGAAGTTCGAACGGCTCGCCGAGCGCATCGGCGTGTACGCCTTCCTCCGCACGTCGGAGAACGTCGGCGACTCCGCCACGCAGGAGATGATGGGACGCTACCGAGCCGCGGCGAGTCAGGCCGCGCAGGAAGCGAGTTACATGCGCCCCGAGATCCTCGCGATCCCGCGCGCCAAGATCGACGGCTTCCTCGCGGATCGCAAGCTCGCGAAGTATCGCAAGATGCTCCATCGCATGCTCCGCTACAAGAAGCACACCCTCTCGAAGAAGGAAGAGCGCCTGCTCGCGATGCAGGGCGAGATGGCGGGCGCGGCCGAGCGGATCTTCTCGCAGCTCAACAACGCCGACCTCCGCTTCGGGACGATCAAGAACGAGGACGGCGACACCGTCGAGCTGAGCCACGGATCGTTCTCGACGATGCTCCACTCCCCCAAGCGCGCCGTCCGCAAGAAGGCGTTTCACCAGTACTACAAGGAGTTCGACGAGCACCGAAACACGATCGCGGCGGCGCTCGAGGGGTCGATCCAAGGCGACGTCTTCAACGCGCGGGCCCGCGGCTTCGAGTCGTCGCTCGCAGCAGCGCTCTACCCCGATGACGTCCCGGTTACCGTCTACGACAACCTGATCGGCTCGGTGCACCGGATCCTGCCGGACCTCTACCGCTACTACGACCTGCGTCGTCGCAAGCTCAAGCTGAAGGACATCCACCACTACGACACCTACGTCCCGATCGTCGGGGGTGTCGAGAAGAGGCGCCCCTGGAAGGATGCCGTCCGTACCGTCGTACGGGCGATGGAGCCGCTCGGGAGCGACTACACGAAGGTGCTCGACGAGGGCCTCTCGGGCCGCTGGTGCGATCGCTACGAGAACAAGGGCAAGCGCAGCGGCGCGTTC
>CAZQZX010000037.1:0-37307 GCA_964597885.1 uncultured Planctomycetota bacterium | reverse complement strand
TCAGGTCGCGCTCGCACGAGCGAAGAAGTCGGAGGGGATCGCGGCCTACGAGGAATCGATCCGGCTCGACGGCGAGGCGCTCGGCCCCGTCGTGAACCTCGCAGCGATCTATCTGCAGGAGCGGCGCCCCGAAGACGCCGAGCCCCTGCTACGGCGTGCGATCGAGATCGACAGCGAGTCCTTCGAGGCGCACCAGAACCTCGGAGCGCTCCTGCTCATGACGGGAAGGACGGACGAGGCGGGCGAGTTCGTGCAGCGCGCCCTCGATATCGCTCCGGACGAAGGAAGAAAGCGTGCGGCGCAGAAGCTCCTCGAACGCTTCCGTCACGCCACGGCCTCGGAGCGGGACGACTAGTCCTTCTGTGCGAGACTAGTCCTTCTTGTGCGAAACACGGTAGCCGATCTCGACGATCGGCTCCCACACATCCGCTTCGGCATCGCGACGCGCTTCCTTGCTGCGCTTCAGGGTGAGCGAGGTCACCGTGATCAGCGTTGAGCCGTTCTCGAGCCGGTAGAGGAAATCGGCAAGCGTCTTGCGCTCGATCTCCTTCAGGAACGTCACCTTGAAGAAGCGTTCCTTGTAGCCCTTCTGCGGGTTGCTCGAAAGACGTCCCGGCTGGAAGCGGAAGGCCGAACTATCGATCTGCGACTGCGACGCCATCGTCTGCAGATACGTGATCGGATTGTCCATGTTGACCTTCTGGCCCTCTTCCTCGCGATCCTGGAACACCTTGCACGACTCGACCTCATCCGCGAGCTTCGTGTAGAGCTCCGGGACGGTCTCGTCGAACGCCGCCTCGTAGCCCTTGGCTTCGTTGTGGAACAGCAGGATCGCGATGCCGAGCCCGACGATCACGACGGCCATCCCCACGATGAACACCTTGGCAAAGTCGATATTGCGCATGATCTACTTCGCTCCCGGGAGCTTGATCTTGAAGTTATTGAAGGTGTGCGCGCCGTCTTCCGGCAGAGTCGAGCCCGGCTCGATGGCCGTGAACAGCTCGCCGTTCCCTCGAAGGAGCGACTCGCGGAAGGCCTCGATCATCTGCGGCTCGGGGACCGAGCCTCGGATGGTGACCCCTCCCTGCACGATGGACATATCGGCGATCTTCATGCCCTTCAGCTTGGCCTTGTCGCGTAGCATCGCGCGAGAGATCTCGTTCCACACCTCGAACGCGGACGTGAGCGGAGGGAAGCTCCCGCCGCCGCCGAACGCACCCTCGTAGGCACGATTCTTTCGCTGCACGCTTCCCACGACTCGCTTCACGGCCTCGGTATCGAAGCTTCGATCCCGAATCGGATCGAGCACCTCTTCGCCGAGCTCGCGAGCGCGCGTCACGACGACCTGCCAGGGAATCCTCGCCTCGGTCTTTCGATCGAGAACGAAGGCGAGCACGACCAGCAGCAGGATCGCGACGAGACACACACAGCAGGACACGACGATCTTCACCTGATCGAAGGCCTTCTGGTAGCGGAACTCGTCCTGGCGGAAGTTGACGCCGATCGGATCGGAGCCGAGCTGCTTGAGCGCCAGTCCCATGGCCACGGTTCCGAACGACGAGAGATTGTCGGCCTCTTCGTCGTCGAGGGTGTGGTTCACGGTCTCGCGAAGGTCGATCCATTCGACGGGAACCTGCAGTCCGTCTTCGAGCGCCGCGGGAAGCCCTTCGATCAGGCTCCCGCCGCCGGTGATGAGCACGCGACCGAGCGAGTGCGGAGAACGGATGCGCACGAGCGAACGGTTGACCTCCACCAGGACGCGGTGAAGGAACGGAAAGTCCGGCTGACCCATCGGGGTCGGAACGGCGGCCATCGGCGACTGCTCCGACTCACCCTCGGCATCGCCCTCGCCTTCCGCCGCCGCATCGTTGCTCGGAGCATCGCTGCTCGGCGCGGGCTCGGCGGCGGCTTCTTCTTGTGCTTCGGCGACGATCGCGGCATCCTCGACGACGACCCAGTCGCCCTCGGGTGCCGTGACTTCGGCCTCCTCGCCGGGCTCCACCGCCGCAGCCGCTTCGCCGGGGCCCGGGATGCCTTCCAGCACGCCTTCGGTTCCGATGCGGATGCTCCGCACCAGCATGAGGTCGCTTCCGCTCGTGATGATCAGGTTCGTCTTCCGCGAACCGATGTCGAGCACGACCTGGACCTTGTCGGGTTCGAGCAGGCCGGCGGAAAGCACCGTGTTGTAGAGCGCGAGGCTCTCGTGATCGATGAGCACCGGGTCGACGCCCGCATCGTCGAGCGTCTCGAGCCGCTGGCGAAGCGCGTCCTTCACGGCGGCAAAGATCAGCACCTCGGAGCGCGTGCCGGATTCACCCGTCTTGTGGAAGTCGACGACGACCTCTTCGAGCGATCGCGAGTGCAGGTGACTCTCGGCTTCGAAGCGGATGACCTTGCGGACCTGCTCGTCACCCGTGAAGGGAACGGTGATATCGCGAACGATGCAGTCCTGCGACCCCACCGAGACCACGACCTGGTCGCGCTTGATCTTGTGCTCGGCGAACAGCGTCCGCAGGACGTCGCCGATCTCTTCCATCTCGTCGACCACGGATTCACCGCGATCGAACTCCGCCTCGATGAACTTCGTGACGCGATACTTTCTCGCGGTACCGTCAACCTCGCAGATCTTGAGGTTGCCGGTGCCGATATCGATTCCAACGGCCTTGGGCATCTACACCCCTCCCTGATATCGCTCGAGCTGCTCGGGTCGGAGCAGCCCCTGGATGCGCTCTTCGTACCGCAGCTGGATCTCACGCCACCGCGGCTGATACTCCCGCTGCAGGTCGAGCCGATCCATCTGCCACTCGTCGAGAACGGCTTCGAGGTCGGTCTGCTGCGTCTCGTCGAGGCCGAGGTCGCGGATCAGCCGCTCCTTCCACTCCTCGGACGCCTCGGGCGTCGCGGGGAGCGCCTCGAGCCGGTGCAAGAACTGGTTCAGGAACCAGGACATCGTACCGCCCGAGAGGAAAGCCAGCAGCATACCGATGCACAGCCAGATTTTCAGCAGTCGAATCTTCGACATCCATCGATCTCCGAGAGCTACCGCGTCACGGGGGACGTCGCCGCCCCCCGGCCCATCGAGTTCATGCCATCGACCGTCTCACCGAGCAGCGCACGCTCGACCGACGAGAGCCGGATCGGCCCCGCGGTCAGCGAGTCACTCGGCTCGCGGTCCAGGAACAACCACATTCCGATCGAGATCGCGAAGAGGATCATCGCCGCCGCCGCGAGCCCGCGGACGAACGGCTCGAGCACCACCAGCGGCGATTCGGAAACCGCCTTCGGCAACACCGCTCGAACGACCCGGTCCGTGAATCCGGCGGACGCCGTGATCCTCGGCCGCGCACGGATCTCCTCGCGGACGGTATCGAGGAACTGCGCCGCCTGCTCGAGGTCGGCGTCCTCACGGATCGACGACTCCATCGCCTCCCGCTCGGACTCGCTCATCTCACCGTCGAACCAGCGATGCAGATCGCGATTCGATTCGTCGTCGAGATTGAAACCTTCGCGTTCCATATCTTGCTCCCGCTTCCACACTTCGCGCGTGGCCTATCCTTGCCGCAGATACGCCGTGAGCTTGTCGCGCAACCGCTGGCGCGCGCGAAACAGCCGCGATTCGACCGTTCCGAGCGAGCACTCCAGGATCTCGGCCATCTGCTCGTAGGTGCGATCCTCGAACTCTCGCAGGATCAGCACCGTCTTGTAGGGCTCCGGCAGCGTCTCCACCGCGCTCGCGATGCGCTCCCGGAACTCCTCGTCCATCAGAGACTTGTCGGGCGCCGGACCCGCTGATTCGGCCTCCTCGAAGACCGGCGGCAGCGACTCCAACGAAACCGACGGATCCCGGCGACGGCGCTTGAGGTGATCGGTCGCCGTGTTGACGGCGATCCGGTAGAGCCACGTGTAGAAGCTCGACTGCGACCGGAAAGAATCCAGCTTCCGGTGCACCTTCACGAACACCTCCTGCGCGATGTCCTCACAGTCGCTTCGATCCGAGACGTACTGATGGACCAGATTCAGCACCCGGTCCTGGTAACGCTCGACGAGCGTCCGGAAGGCATCGCCGGAACCCTTTTTGATCTCCTGAATTAGGGCAAAATCGTCCAAACCGGTCCTCTCGGTCCGTCCGAGGCCACAAGCGTAGACAGGCCCCCGAGCCGTGGTATTCCCGTTTTTCCGATCGGCGCGGAGGGCGAGAAGCTGCAGGAAGATCGCGGAAGGTTGCCAAACGGGCCGTTCGCAGGCCCCCGCGAGGCCGGATCGCTCTCGCTGGACAGGGCCGGGGCGGCCTCGGGGCGGGGCATTCCGTCAGGAGGCCTCAGACGCGAGTCCCAGGGGCTCGAATGCCCGCTCCCGGATCCAGGGCAGCCCGGATCCAGGGAAGCCAGGATCTAGGGCAAGAGGTGCCCGAGCTTTTCCTTCTTGGTCTTCAGGTAGAAGGCGTTCTCTTCGCTCGGCGGCACGGTGATGGGGACGCGCTCCGCGATCTCGAGCCCGAATCCCTTCAGCGCCGTGTACTTCTTCGGGTTGTTCGTCAGGAGACGCATCCGGCGGACGCCCAGATCCACCAGAATCTGGGCCCCGGTGCCGTAGTCGCGCTCATCCGGGGCAAACCCGAGCCGCTTGTTGGCTTCCACCGTGTCCAGGCCATGTCGCTGCTGGAGCTCGTAGGCGCGCATCTTCGCCATCAGGCCGATGCCTCGCCCTTCCTGACGCATGTAGAGCAAGACCCCGCGGCCTTCCCGGGCGATCGCCTCGAGCGCGCGATCCTTCTGATCTCCGCAGTCGCAGCGCAGGGAGCCGAAGATGTCGCCCGTCAGGCACTCGGAATGGACGCGAACGAGCACCGGATCCTCGAGCGCCGGGGCGCTGACGTCGCCTTCCGGCAGGTCGATACCCATGGTGAACGCGATGCTCGGCTGCGGGTCGAGCAGCGAGGTGTACCCGTGCATGTCGAACACGCCGAACTTCGTCGGGAGCTTCACAGAAGATTCCCGCTTCACGACGCGCTCGCTGTTCCTGCGGTAGGCGATCAGGTCCGAGACCGTGCAGATCTTCAGGTCGTGCTCGGCCGCGAACTTCTCGAGGTCGGGCATCCGGGCCATCTGGCCGTCTTCCCGCATGATCTCGCAGATGACGCCCGCGGGCCGGAGACCGGCGAGACGGGCCAGATCGACGCTTCCCTCGGTCTGCCCCGCTCGCGAGAGGACGCCGCCGGGCTCGGCGCGAAGCGGCATGATGTGGCCGGGTCGCGCGAAGTGCTCCGGACGCGCCGTCGGCTCGACGGCCATCCGGATCGTGCGGGCCCGGTCCTCGGCCGAGACGCCGGTCGTGACCCCGTCACGCGCATCGATGGTCACCGTGAACGCCGTCCCCATGCGGGACGAGTTCTGGGGCACCTGCGGCGGCAAGTCGAGCTGGTCAATGATCTTCGGATCGAGCGACAGGCAGATGAGGCCGCCCCCGAGCTTCCGCATGAAGTTGATCGTCTCCGGCGTGATCTTCTCGGCCGCGATGACGAGGTCCCCCTCGTTCTCGCGATCCGGGTCGTCCACCAGGATGATCATCTTGCCGGCCTTGATGTCGGCCAGGACTTCCGGAATGGAGGAAATCGGCATGGGTACTCGGGCCTCGAAAAGCGTTGAGAAGGACAGGGTTCCGATAGCAGGATAACGTCCCGCGCCCCGTCGTGGAAGGCGAATCAGAAGGTTAACAAACGTCCCGATCCAGCGACAATCCAAGGGTTACGGTGAAGAACACGGCTCAGGAGCGCGCAGGTACGAAAGGGAGGACAGGATCGGGGTCGCCCAGCCCGAACAGCCCGCCGCGGAGAACCGGCCCCAGAAACAGGCCGCAGAACCGGTCAAAGCGCGCCTGGCCGAGCTCGAGCCCGACTGGACGCGGACCGCGTCTCAGGCCGCGCCGCCCTTACGGACCTGGAGCGGCTGCGGATTCCCCGGCTCGACGTCAAAAGCGCGGGCCACAACGGCCTCATAGGCCGCCTTCAGGCACGCGAGAAAGAGCGAGACGAGTACCGTGAGGAACTTGATGTAGATCCCGACGACGCCCACGATCCCGAGAAGGATCACGGCGACGACGAAAAATATCGCTTGAAGCATGACCGGACCACCATCTGGCAGCCCCAATCGAACCGGTTACGGCCCTTATCCCTAGTAAATCCCCTGCGGAAGGGTTGTCGGGATAGTGTCCGGATTCGCGACCGGATATCAACGAATTCTGGAGCGCTTTTCAAAAAAAGTCGTGCCATCCGGAGAGGCTTCGTGCGCTGCCTCCCAGAAAGCGGCGGCCGCCTCGACCACGTCGGGCGAGAATCGTGCTCCGGAGACCGGATCCTTCCACTCGTCCGGGAAGTGGGCCCGATAGGCCTCGGTGTCGAAGCGCTCACCGACAAGAACCAGGACGCCTTGATCTTGCGGCGTTCGAATCAGTCGGCCCGCCGACTGGATTACCCGGTTGAGCCCTGGAAACAGATACGCGAACTCGAAGCCGCGACCGTCCCGATCGTCGTGGTACTGACGGATCCGCTCGTTCTCGAAGCACACCGCCGGAAGCCCCGGCCCGACCACAACGACGCCGATGCAGAGGTCTCCGGGGTAGTCGACGCCTTCCGAGAAGACCCCGCCCTGCACGGCGAGAACCGCACGCGGGCGCCCGCCCAGCGGACGCTCGAGATGCTCGAGCACCTCCTGCCGCTCGCGGCTACCCATGGTCGGCCGCTGGACCAGCAGCTCGACCCGGCTCTCGTCCAGGCGCTCGCGGACCTCGTACAGGAACCGGAAGCTCGGGAAGAAGCACAGGTAGTTTCCCGGCCGCACGGCGACGAGGTCCTGGATCAGACCGGCCACCCGCGGATACGCCGCGCCGCGATCCCGGTAGCGCGTCGAAACCGAGGTATCGATCAGGATCTCCCGGTTCTCGGGCGGGAACGGCGACGGAAGCGCGACCTCGAGCGTGTCCGGTGAGTCGAGCCCGAGCAGACGCGTGTAGTACTCCGAAGGTGCCAGGGTCGCGGACATGAGGACGGTCCCGCCGAACCCCTTCAGGCGATCCGCGATCAGCGTCGACGGGTCCAGGTTCTGGATGCGCAGCTCCTCGTCCGGTCGAAACCGGTAGTACACGAGGTGCGGAAGGTCTTCCATCTCGAGCACGCGCAGGAACTGGGCGAAGGCGAAGAAGAACGTCAGGATCGGGTCTTCGCCCTTGCGCATCGGCGGGCGCTCATCGCTCAGCAAGAAGCGAACGAGGAGCGGCTCGAGCTCGTCGCGAAAATCGATCCACGGGCCGGGATCCAGATCGATCGGATGGTCGTCTCGAGCAGGATCGAGAGAGCCGCGCACCTCGTCGAGGAGCCCGCAGATGCCGTCGAGGATCGATACCAGGGCCACGTGCAGCGGCAGGAGCGACGTGTTCAGCTCTGCGCGCGCCTCGTCCAGCACGCGGCGCGCGAGCACCGGCGAGTACGCCTCCATGACTCGACCCGGGAGGTTGTGTGCCTCGTCGACGATGAGCGTGAAGTCGCGATAGGATCGATCCTCGAACAGATGAGACAGCACCGCAATCGGATCGAACACGTAGTTGTAGTCCCCGACGATGACGTCCGCCTGCCTCGTCATGTCCATGGAGGTGTAGAACGGGCAGAGCCGATGGGCGGACGCCGTCTCGTAGACGAGGTCGGGAAGCACGACTCCCCGCGAGAGGAGATCCGAGGTCAGCCCGCTCGCGAGCAGCCGCCAGGACATGTCGCGCAGGTACTCGCACGATTCCTCGTGGCAGACGAGCTCGCCCGTCGCGCACATCTCGGCCTTGGATCGCAGGAACATCGCGCGCACCGGAGAGCTCGCGACGTCCATGCGCTCGAGCATCTCCTGCACCATCCGGGCCTGCGTGTTCTTCGCGGTCACCAAGAACACCCGTCGACCGTTCTCGAGCGCGTGCCGCAGTGCCGGATACAGCACGCCGATCGTCTTTCCGGTTCCGGCCGGGGCCGACAGCAGCAGCGGCTGCTTCGCGTCGAGCGCCTCCGTCACCGACTGAATGAGCTCGTCTTGCCTCGGGCGCATCGTCTCGAACGGGAACTCGAGCGACGCCGCCCAGTCGCGCTTGGCGCACGCGCGATCCACGTCGTCCCGGTGCTCACGGATGATGCGCTCGAGGCGCGCGGCGAGGAACGAATCGACCTCGGACCGGTCGTACGGAACCGGGATCTCCGAGCAACGGCCGTCCACGGCGCTCACCAGCGCCAGCCGGCACCGAACCGGACAGTCCCGCTCCTCCTGCACCAGGAACGCGTACAGCAGGACCTGCTTGCGGTAGTTCTCGAGTCCGGGCGCGTTCGCGTCGCGTGGCAGTCGCGATCCGCGACGCAGCACCGTCTTCACCTCTTCGACGATCAGGCCTTCTTCATCGTCGTCGACGAGCGCGTCGATGCGTCCCCGAACGACCACGTCATAACCGTGACACTTCGTCTCGAAGCGAACCGACACCTCGATGTCGCTCTCGCGCGCCACGGCACGGGATCGTTCGCGATGGACTCCGTGCGCGACGCGTCCCATCGAGAGCCGTGAGAGCGGGATCGCGATGTCGCGGCTCACGCCCCCGCGCCGGTCGACGAACGCGAGGTCGCGGACCGAAAGCTGAAGCTCGCCCTTGTCGTCGTCGAAGCGGATGCTCATGGCGCGACACGGAGCGCACGGTCCAGCTCGCGAACCGCGGCCTCCATATCGGTCCGAGACAGGACGGCGCCGCACACCGCGATGGCCCGAGCGCCGACCGCGGCGAGCTCTGCGACTCGTTCGCGGTCGATCCCTCCGATCGCGAAGCAAGGGAGCTCGACCTCGCCGAGCACCGAGGCCAGGAATGTCGGCCCCTGCACCGGGCCTGCATCCTTCGTGGACGACGGGAACATCGGTCCGACGCCGAGGTAGTCCGCCCCGTCGGAGACCGCACGGGCCGCCTCCTCCATCGAGTGGCAGGTCACGCCGACCACGAGCTCGCGGCCGTAGCGCGCACGGACCTCGGCGGGATCCATGTCCTCGGCCCCCACGTGCACGCCGTCGGCGCCCGCCTCGTGCGCGATCTCCGGATCGTCGTTCACGATGAGCGTGACGGGAGAGCCCCCTACGATTCGGCGCGCCCTGCGGGCCAGATCGAGGATTTCGTTTCGCGGACGCGCCTTCTCGCGGAGCTGGAGGACCGACGCACCGCCCCGGATGCAGGCTTGCACGGTGTCCTCGAACGGCAGGACGGACAGGGATTCCGTTACGAGCACGCAGACTCCGCGCGCGTACACGGGCTCCCGCCGATCAGTTTCCTTGTCGCGAGAGTCCTTCCGCACCGTGGCTTCCGGCGTTTCCAGCGCGCACCGTGTCTTTCGAAGGGAGCGTCGCCATCGCCTCGTCGATCAGGTTGCGGGCGATGTACTCGGACGTGGTCAGGTCGCCATCGATCGCATAAGGCGCGGGCGTCTCGACCGCCTTGTCGGACTGCACGTGATACCAGAGCTCCTCGCCCGTGCGGGAGTCGTAGAGGCGACACGACAGATCCGCGATCGCGACACCACTCTCGGTGTTGTCCCACTCGTCGAGCATCACGTAGAGGATCGCGTCTTCGTCGAAGTTGCCGCGGATCTGATTGATGTCGAGAACACGGTTGTCGGCGAAGCGCCCGAGCTTGTCGTCGATCGACTCGAAGGCCACCGGCGAGAACCGCAGCTCCAGCAGCTCTTCCTTCGCTCGGCGACGCAGCGCCTTGGCGAGCTTGGGCTCGTAGGTGCGTCCCATGTAGACGGGCAGAATGGCGATGTCGATCGGCTTGCGCTCGAAGAGCTGCGGGTCGACGTTTCCGCCCGAGGTCGACGTGGGCAGTGCCTTCGGAGCCGACTGGCAACCGAAGGTGAACAGGACGACGGCGACCCACAGGAGTGCGACGGGCTTGAACGCGGCCGGCCTGAATGCAGTCGGCATCGCGATGGTCTGGTGCTTCATGGAACCCTCCCCAAAATCAGCCGGATGGCCTTCGACGGCGCCTTTCCGCCGGGTGACACCCGCTCGTTCGGCGGTGAGATCCACCCTTCGGAAACTCGACGCGCCGGTGAACCCGCCCGGTCCACGTACTTCCGGCGACGATTAGACTCTAGCAGAAAGCCCTGCGATGGAACAGGGACCGGCGGCCGATTTCGCGAGGGATTCCGCGGCATCCGGGGCCGTTCGCGGCCCATCGGCCGGCCTCGCTACTGCAGCGCGGCGAACAGGATGAGCGTCACGATCACGAAGTAGATCAGATGGGCGAAGAGGTCCACCGTCGTGACGATGAACGGCCCGGCGGCGAGAGCCGGATCCACGCCCATCCTCGAGCACGCGATCGGAACGAGCGTCCCGACGACGACCGCCGCCGAGATCGCGGCGAAGATCGAGAGCCCCACCGAGAGCCCCAGGCGCGCCGCATCCGGATCGGACGTGTACAGGGCCGCGAAGATCCCGGTACAGACCCCGCAGATCAGCCCGATCGAGCACCCCACCGCCAGCTCGCGCAGGAGCAGGGACAGCGTGCTTCCGGCCCCCGCGGGGATATCCCCCGTCGCGAATCCGCGCACCATGATCGTCGAGGCCTGCACGCCGATGTTGCCCGCGAGCGCCGCGACGATCGGCAGGAAAAACGCGATCGAGGTCCGCGCCTCGATCGTGTGCTGGTAGAGGCTGATCAGCGCCACCGACGCGAAGCCGCCGAACATCGTCACGACCAGCCACGGCAGCCGGTTCCACACGCGCTGCCACACCGGCTCGACGAAGGGGTTGTGCATGGCCGCTCCCGCCATGCGGTACATGTCCTCGGAGACCTCTTCCTCGATGACGTCCATGATGTCGTCGACGGTGACCACGCCGAGCAGCCCGCCCGCGTCGTTCGTGACGGGGATGGCCTGCAGGTGGTAGCGGTCGACGATCCGCGCGACTTCCTCGCGGTCCATCGAGGGCTGCACCGTCACCCAGGGCTTCTGCATGACCTCGCGCACCGGCTCGTTCGGGTCGGTGCGGATCAGCTGCTTGAAGGAGGCCACGCCCAGAAGGTTGCGGACCTCGTCCACGATGTAGACGTAGTTGAGCGGCGAAGCCTCGTCGTCACCCTCGAACTCGGCGAAACGGGTCAGGGCCTCGCCCGCCGGCAGGTCCGGGGGCACCATCAGGAACTCGTTGGTCATCAGCCCGCCCGCGGTCTCGGGGTCGAACTTCTCGAGCTCCCGCAGGTTGCCGGCGTGCGTCGGATCCAGCGAGGCCAGGACGCGGGTGCGCTGCTCCGGCCCGAGCAAGGCCAGGAAGTCCGCCCCCTCGTCGGGCGGCATCTCCTCGATGAGCCGGCTCAGATGGTCGAGGCCGATCGATTCCGCGAGCTCGATCTGCGACTCGCGGTCCGCCTCGTCGAGGACCTGCGCCGCGTACTGGTCCGACACGGCGCGGAAGAGGAGCAGCTTCTGGTGGTGGTCGAGCTCGGAGAGGGCGCTCGCGACATCCTCAGGCGGGATGTTGCGCGTGCGCGCGCGGATCCTCGCAAGCTCGAGCGGGGCACGATCGAGGAGCTGATCGAGATCCTCGACGAGCTGCTCTCGGGGCGGAGGGACGGCTGCAGCCTGCTCTGGGTTCGGGTCGGACATCGCGACTGGCCGTTTCCGTATCGATCGGTAAGCTCCGAGACCAGCATCCCCCCTCGTGGACGGCCGGAATTCTATGCGATCCCCCGGGGCCGCGCAAGTCGGGCGGCACCGACCCGCCCTCGCCCGCGGCAGGAGCCACGGATCGCCCCCGGAAAGGAAGGGTGTAGCCGGAGGCCGGGCGCGGATCTATCATGGTACGCGAGAAGGGTGGGTCGGCACGCGCGGGTTTTCGTCCTCGTTTGGCGACATTTCTGGCCACCCGGCTCTTCTCACCTCGAGTCTCTCGCCTAGAGTTTCTCGCCAAATGAGTTCTCGCCACCCTTGAGGGGGTATTTCATGAGCGAACCGTCCGCGGCGCAGGCTTCGATCCATCGCATCCTCGAGCTCTGGGATCGCTACGAGAACGTCGTAGCCGACCGAGAGAGCAGCGATGCCGAGGCCCACTCGCTCGTCCGGTCCGATCTGCAGACCAAGATCCTCGCCGAGATCGAAGCCAACCACGCAACGACTCTCGCCGCGCTCCGGCTCGAAGCCAAGCTCGAGCCGACCGAGCTGCTCATCGTCTTGCTCCTGCTCCGCCGGATGCTTCGCGAGCCCGGCCCCGCTCTGGACGGTCGCACGATCCTGCGCCACTTCTTCGACGGAACGTTCGATGCGCTCCGCGGGCTTCGCTACCTCACGCCGCAGGGTCCGCTCCGCACGCGCGGCATCGTCGAGTGCGTCGTCGACGGCGGCGCGGCCGGAGCCCTCGAAGCGCGATTCGCTCTCTCCGAGAAGTTCTTCGAATCGCTATACCGCGAGACGAACGACATCCCCGCGGACACCGACAAGAGCCCGGTGCCCGGTGAGCGCGCCTACGCCGACAACATCGAGTACCTTCTCGACCTGCGCGATCTATGCCAGCTCTGTCGACGACGTGCCGAGAAGGTCTTCGGCGGAGCCGAGAGTCACGACGACTCGCGCGGATCCGACGATACCGGCGGCGTCGAGCTGCTCGTCCGCGAGAAGCTGCGCGAGATCGAGGAACGGCTCGAGCAGACGCCGGACGCCGACCAGTTCGCGGCCACCCGGTTCCTGAATCGCCACCGACTCGCGAACGACGAGTGGATCCTGGTTCTCACGCTGGTCTTCCAGGAGCTCTTCGCCGGTAACGCTTACGCCGATCCGATCGACGCGCTGAAGCTGGTGTGCAGCCGCGAGCGCGACCTTCTCGTGAAGCGCAAGATCCTCGCGCCCGAGAGCACGCTGATCGAACGGGACATCCTGAGCTTCGACGACCCAGGCACGTCCCGCGAGCTCGCGGGAGAGATCTCGCTCGCGCCCTGGGCCCTCGAAGCGGTCCTCGGGAAGAAGACCGCCGGAGAAGCGATCGACGCGGACGCCCGGCTCGACTTCCACGAGTACCTCAAGGACATGCCGGACTCGAACGACTTCTTCACGAAGCTCCGGCTCCCCCCGCGCAAGGATCCCTGATCCAGGCACGGTCGTCCCGGTACGTCCTTCCGATCGCTCCATGCCCCGAACCCGCCCTCGCGGCCGATTCCTGGTGCAGGCCCCCTGACCGGGCGCCGACGGCTTTGTAGAATCGGGTTCGTTCGAACGGGCCACGGATCCTTCCGTCGGCCCGGTCTCATCCCACACGAGAGGCACCAAGGAGGTCCCCCTTGAGCGAAGACGCGCGCGACCTGGTTTACGACTGGAACTGCGCCGGCGGCGAATCGATCCCGGAACGCCCGCCGATCGAGTTCGATGACGAAACGCTGCGCGACGGCCTGCAGTCGCCTTCGGTCCGAACCCCCGACATCGAGGAGCGGTTCGAGGTCCTGCAGCTGATCCACGACCTCGGGATCCAGTCCGCCAACCTCGGGCTCCCGGGAGCCGGGCCCCGACAGGCCGCCGAGATCGAGGCGCTCGCTCGCCACATCATCGACAACAAGCTCGCCATCGAGCCGAACGTCGCGTGCCGCACGCTCGTGGTCGATATCGAGCCGGCCGTCGAGATCTCCCAGAAGCTCGGCATCCCGCTCGAGGTCGCGACCTTCATCGGCTCGAGCGAGATCCGCCGCTACGTCGAGAAGTGGGATGCATCGATGATGCGCCGCGTGTCGTGCGAGGCGATCCGCTTCGCGCGGCAGAACGACATGCCGGTGATGTACGTCACCGAGGACACGTCACGCGCACACCCCGAGACCGTCCGCGAGCTGTACACGTCCGCGATCGAAGAAGGCGCCGATCGCGTTTGCATCTGCGACACGACCGGACACTCGACGCCGGCCGGAGTGCGCAACGTCATTCGCTTCGTGAAGGAAGAAATCGTCGCGAAGACGCGCCCGGAGGTGAAGGTCGACTGGCACGGCCACAACGACCGGGGGCTCGGCCTCATCAACGCGCTCGCCGCGATCGATGCCGGAGTGGACCGCGTGCATGGAACGATCCTCGGCATCGGGGAACGCTGCGGGAACACGTCGCTCGATCAGCTTCTCGTCAACCTGAAGCTACTCGGGCTGATCGACCAGGATCTCCGCCGACTCACCGAGTACTGTCAGCTCGTCTCGAGAATCACGGACGTGCCCATCCCGCGGAACTATCCCGTGTTCGGAAGCGACGCCTTCGAGACGGCCACGGGAGTCCACGCCGCCGCCGTGATCAAGGCCCTGAAGATGAACGACGACTGGCTCGCGAACCGCGTCTACTCGGGCGTGCCCGCGGACGAGTTCGGTTGCGAACAGTCGATCACGGTCGGGAACATGAGCGGCAAGTCGAACGTGATCTTCTACCTCGAGAAGCGAGGGATCGAACCCGACGATACGATCGTCGAGCGCGTGCTCGATCACGCGAAGAAGTCGAAGCGAGTTCTGAGCGAGGACGAGATCCTCGAGCTCGCGGGACGATCCGCCTAGTCCGTCGAAAGGGATTCCCGGGAGGATCCGCGCGGTCTTCGCGCGGTCAGCGGGATCTCGCGGGATCGATCAGCGGCTGCCGGCGCAGCTCACCGCTTCGGTGGCCTTCGCCTCGGCGAACTCGAAGTCGGCGTTCGCGGCCGCGTTGCGGAAGATGCACTTTCCGCACTTGTGGTAGAACTGCCCCTGCAATTTGTTGCAGGTCTTCTGCGGGATGACGTGGGTGAAGAGCGGCTCTTCGGGCCACTCATAGGTCGGGCACTGCACCGTCTCGGAATACTTGTCCGAATTCTGCACCATGTCACCGTCCTCCTTGTCGCTACCCGCCCCCCCCTCGCCGGATCACTCCAAGACGCCATCTTGGCTTCGGATACGGCGGTCAGCGTGCGATTCGAGCACGCGATGGGCCTACCTATCTATCGGGCCGCGTCGCGGATTTTTTCTCGATCTTCGCAAAAAAAACCTGGAGAGAACGATGCAGCCGGACCTTAGCGAAGCCGTCGTCGCTAGGCGCCCACGAGCGGTCGAAGGCGCTCGATCGCAGCCTCGGCCACCTCCGGAGCTCGATGGGAATCCCGGCTAAGCTCCAGGGTTACGAGGCCGGCGTACCCGACCTCGGCGAGCGCGGCCATCAGGGGCGGGAACTCCATTTCGCCCTCGCCGAGCGCCAGGTGGAGGTGCTCCGGCCGTCGCATGTCCTCGAGATGGATCTGGCGCAGATCCCCCGCCCACTCGCGGATGCAGTCCTCGATCGAAGCCGTCTCGATGAGGTGTACGTGGCCGAGATCCAGAGTGAGGCCGAAGCCCTGACCGGGGACCGCCTCTCGGAGCCGTCGATACTGATCGAGCGTCTCCACGAAGAAGCCCGGTTCCGGCTCGAAGCTCGCGACCAGGCCCAGGTGGGCCGCGCGCTCGGCCAGCATCGCGGACCGCTCGACGAGGTGGCCGAAGGCGTCCTCGGGCGACACGTCCGGCTCGAGCACACCGGACGCGAAGGTCACGACGCTCGCTCCGAGTTCCGACGCGATCTCGAGCGCGCGCACCAGGAAGTGGACGCGCCGCTCCGAACCCTCGGCACTCAGCAGTCCCGGGTAGTGCTTGCGGCGTGAGTCGAGCAGGAAGCGCGCACCGGTCTCGATCACGACGTCGAGCCCGAGCGATTCGAGTCGACGACGAAGCGACAGGAGCTCGCGAACGCTCACCTCATAGGGGTTCAGGTGATGGACGTCGAGTGCGATCGCCACGCCTTCATAGCCGAGCTCCGCAAGGACCTCGAGCGTCGAGTCGAGCGAGTGGTGCGCAAAGCCGTTCGTGTTGTACGCGAGCTTGAGCGGCATCGGCCGGACGGGATCAGTGATCGGGCCGGAACAGCTGACGCTTCAGCCGCACCCAGTGCACGACGTGCCGATCCTCGTAGCTGGTGAACTTCTGCTGCTCGCTCTCGGGGATGCGCTGCAGAGCGGCGTTCCAGATTCCGATCGCCTGATCTAGCTTGGCTTCGGCTTCCTTGCGAAGGCGCGCGGCGCCGTCCTTGTTGTCGTTCTGCTCGAACTCGTCCGCCTGGGCGACGAGCTTCTTCGCCGTGTTGTAGAGATCGATGCCCTGGTTGAGCTCGGCCTTCGTCGGACCGACGGGCTTGGCCGTCTCGGTTCCCGTATCGGCGGGAGTCGAATCGTCGCCGCCGCCACCGCCCGCCATGAGGACGATCACGACCACGATCAGAAGCGCGCCGCCGGCGAGCCCGCCCCACAGCAGCATCGGGTTCGATCCGCCGCCCGAGCCACCGCGCACGCGCGTGCTACGTCCGGTCGCTCGCGACGAGCCCGACGAACGGCTCGACGACTCCGACGCCGACACGCGACTCGAACGGCCCGTCGATCGCGAACGACCGCGCGACGCACCTTCGGATGAGCTCTTCTCCGTGACGCGCTTTCCCGAACGCGTCGATCTGCCGCGACCTCTTGCCGGACCCGTCATCGCTTTCCTTCCCTTCTCCCCGCGCCCCTCCTGACGCCGCGCGAAGGGTGTTTCCCGCACCCGAGCCGCGTCGGCCGAATTGGATGTTGTATCCGCGACCGGAATCGAAATCAACCGCCGTCGCGGCGCCACCGAGCGTGGTAGCCCCCGTCGGCATAGGGCTCGCCGGGGAGGCGCAGGCACTCCCGCTCGAGCGAGAAGCCCATCGCAGGGAGCACCGCCCCCGGGATCGCCTCGTTCTCCTCGCTCTCGATGCTGCACGTCGAGTAGACCAGGCTGCCACCCGGGCGCACGAGCGCCGCCGCCGCGGCGACCATCGTGCCCTGAAGCTCCGCGAGCTCGGCGATCGACGACGCCGTGACGCGATACCGAGCCTCGGGACGGCGAGAGAGCACGGCCGTGTTCGAGCAAGGCACGTCGAGCAGCACGTGGTCGACCGGGCCCGACAAGGCGCGGGCGAGATGCTCGGCGGCGACGGCCAGCGGAAAGACGCGATCGAGCGCGAGCCGCGCGATGTTCTCGCGCAGCCGCCCGAGCCTCGCGGTCGAGATGTCGGTCGCGAGCACCCGCCCCGCTTCTCCCACGGATTCCGCAAGCGCGACCGTCTTCCCTCCCGGCGCAGCACCGACCTCGAGGACGGTCTCTCCCGGAAGGGCTTCGACGGCTCGGCCGACCTCCATCGCCGCCTCGCCCTGCACGAGGAACTCCCCTTCCGCATAGCCTGGAAGCTCCTCGACGCGCACCGACTCGAGCAGTCGAACCGAGTCCGGATGCGAGCCCGGCGCGGCGTCGCACGAAAGCGACCCGAGCCAGCGATCGCGCGCTTCCGTTCCGCCGCGCACACGGAGCGTCGTCTCCGGCACGCGATTGCCGGCCGCGAGAAGCGCCTCGCATCGTTCGTCCCCGAAACGGTCGCACCACCTGGCGACGAGCCAGGCCGGGTGCGAGTACACGGCGGCGAGGTAACCGACCGTATCCGCGACAGGATCGACGAACACCGGTCGATCGAACGCGATCGACTCGGCGCCGGGCCTCGGCAAGAGGTTGCGCTTGCGACCGCCCTCGGCCGGAACCCGGCGCACCGAGCGCCCCACGCTGCGGAGCACGCCGTTGACGAAGCCCGACATCCCCTTGCCCTTCTTCGTCTGGACGAGCTCGACCGCCGCGTGCACCGCCGCGTGATCCGGGACGCGATCGAGGAAGAGCATCTGGAAGAGCGCCTGCCGGAGGATCTCGCGCAGCACGGCAGCTCGCGGAAGCGTGCCGTCGCGGGCGAACGCGCGCACGACCGCATCGAGGGTCGCGCGATGCCGGACGCTGCCGAGTGCGATCGCGCGGAGCAGCGACGCATCGCGGGGCTCGAGCCGTTCACGCGCGAGGGTGTCGTCGACGCCTCGATCGACGAAGCGTCCGCCCTTCGCCGAATCGAGGACGATGTCGAGCGCGAGCCCCCGGATCAAACCGCAGGCTCCACGGTCGCGAAGCGCGCGCCCGGCTCGGGACGATACCCGCGAATGAACGCGCCGGCATCCATCTCGCCCTTGCCCGCCGGCTTGAGCGCCAGGAGCGCCACCTCGCCCTCGCCGCACGCGACGATCACCGCGTCACTCTCGAGCGCGACGATGCGGCCGGGCTCGCGGGCGCCACCTTCCGCCGAAGCCCCCGACGCCGACGCGACATCGCGCGCCACGCATCGGGTCAACGCGACCCGCATGGCCGGACCCTCCTCGCGCTCGAGAAAGACCGCGACCGCCGGTCGCGGGCTCATCGCGCGAATGCGCCGCGAGACTTCCGCCGCCGGGAGGCTCCAATCCACGACGCGATCGTCCGATCCGAGCTTCGGAGCCATCGTCGCGAGCGACTCCTCCTGCTCGGTGGCCACCGCCTCGCCGTCCGCGATCGAGTCCAGGACCGACACGAGCAGCTCCGCCCCCATCGGACGCAGCCGATCGGCGAGATCCCCCGCCGTTTCGTCAGGCGCCACGGGGGTCGCGACCTGCCCGAGGATCGGACCGGCATCCATCTTCCGGATGACCCGCTGCACCGTGACGCCGCCGAAGCCGTCGCCTCGGAGGATCGTGTACGGAACGGGCGTCGCTCCGCGATGTCGAGGAAGAAGCGAGGGATGGACGTTCACGTAACCCTCGGGCGGAAGATCCAGCACGGCCCTGCGAAGGATCTGCCCGAAGTCGACGACGACTCCCGCCTTCGGTGACCGCGCCCGGATCCACTCCACCGACTCGTCGTCGTTGACGTCCGGCGTCTTGAGCACGGGGATTCCCGACGCTTCCGCGAGCACGGCGACGGGCCCCGGCTGCAGCTTCCGACCGCGTCCCTTCGGACGATCCGGCTGCGTGACGACGCCGACGAGCTCGGCCGCGCACGGCCCGCTCGTGAGGCGCTCCAGTGCCGCGAGCGCGAAGCTCCCGGTTCCGAGGAAGACGGTACGCACGGTTCGCTACGCTCCCTTCGTGGGAGGCGTCCCACCTTCGATCCAGCGGTCTCCGGTTCCGTCCGCGTAGAACTCTTTCTTGAAGATGGGGACCTCCTCCTTCAGCACGTCCATCACGAAGCGGCAGGCCTCGAAGGCGGGACCTCGATGGGACGAAGCCACGACCACCGCGACGCTCGCCTCGCCGATCTCGAGGCGGCCCAGCCGATGCGCGATCCCGATCTCCCGCACGTCGAATCGCTCGAGCGCCCGCTCGCGGATCTCCTGAAGCTTCGCCTGCGCCATCGGTTCGTATGCTTCGTACTCGAGGCGCTCGACGGACCGTCCCTCGTGATGATCCCGCACGACGCCGAGGAACAACGCCTGCGCACCGTCCGTCGGTGCGAGGACCCGCGCGAGCAGCGCCGTCGCATCGATCGGATCTTTGCCGAGCTCGATCACACCCTTCCTCCGTACCTGCGCGCCGGGTCTTTCGAGCCGGCGAACACGGGTTTCATCCGCCACTCACCGGCGGGAAAATCGCGATCTCGTCTCCGGACGCCAGGACCGCGTCCTCCTTCACATACTCGAGATTGCACGACGTCAGGACGCGCCCCCGATATTCCGACAGCGCCGGAAAGCGGAGCTCGAAGTCGTCGAGCACCGCTGCGAGCGTCGTCCCGTCCGCAACCTCGATCTCGAACAGATCCGCGCCCGCGATATCCTTCAGGGCCGCGAAGAATCGCACCGTCACTTGCATCCGGGACCACCCTCCTCCGCGGGGCTCGTCGCCACGCGCCGCTCGTATTCTTCTCGCATTCCCGCTTGCTCGAGCGCTCGCTCGAAACGCCGGCAAGATTCACACGCACCGCAGAGCGTCTCGCCGCCGCGATAGCAGGGCCAGACATGGGCGAGCGACACTTCTTTTTCGCGCGCCGCGAGAACGATCTCTCGCTTCGTCATCGCGATCAGCGGCGCAAACAGCCGGACCCCGTTGCGCGTCGACATCGAGAAGGCCCGGTCCGCCGCCTCGAGATACTGACGGCTGTTGTCCGGAAAGGTCTCGGCCTCCTCGGCGTTGAAGCCGACGACGACCGCATCGGCATCGAGGGCCTCGGCGCGGCACGCCGCCATGTTGATGAGGAGACCGTTACGGTTCGGTACCCAGACGGCCGCCGCCGATCGCTCGGCCGCGGCTCCCGAGAGCTCATCCGGCTCGGGCTCGGGGAGCGTCCCCCCTCCCGCGATCAGCGCCCCCCCGCCCGGGGAGGCCCGGAGCCAGGACGCGTCGAGCACCTCGTGCGGGATTCCGAGCGCGCGGCAGATCCTCGTCGACGCCTCGATTTCCCTTTCGGCGGCCCGTTGGCCGTAATTCACGGTCAGGCCGGCGCAGACTTTTCCCTCGGTGAGGGCCAGCGCCGTGGCCACCGTTGAATCGAGCCCACCGGACACGAGTGCGACGAATCGAGTCATCCAAAGCCTTTGCGATCTCCCGGCGCGGGCGCTCGCTCGCGCACCCGGACTTCCGGCTGGGATTCCGCCGGGTCTCGGGTTATTCTCTGGAGATTCTAGTAACAAACGCGGTCGAACCGAACGATCTAGAGCGCAGGGACGGAGCCTCGAGCCGTACTCGGGCCCCCGACCTCATCGACCGACTCGAAAAAGGAGCTCTCCCATGCGGATGCGACTTCCTCACGCCTGTCTCGCGATTCTTCTCCTGGCGATCGTGGCCGCAGCGCCGGCTCCGGCCGCGACCGAGACCCAAGGAAAGCTGGCCGAGCTGAAGACGCGCGTCATCAGCATGGAGAAGAAGCACCGCCAGAACATCAACCGCCTTCACGACGCCCTCGACAAGGCCCGAGAGGATCGCGACACCGGTCGTCTCCAAGAGCTCAAGGGAGATCTCGACAAGGAACGCGCGCGCTTTCGCAAGGAGGCCGACGCGATCCAGAAGAAGCTGAAGGCGAAGGTCGAAGCGGCCGGTCTCTCGAAGATGCTCGACGAGAAGCGCAAAGCCCGCAAGAAGCTCGAGGCCACGCTTCGAAAGCTGCGGGTCGATCTCGCCGAGGCCAAGCGCAACAACGACACGGCCCGACGTGAAGCGCTGCACAACAAGATGAAGAAGGTCGAAGCCGAATTCGTGCAGCGCCTCGGCAAGCTCTTCGATCAGCTCAAGGCGAAAGACGTCGACGGCTGATCCGAGCCACCAGGTCCGAGATCAGTTCCCCCCCAGGCCGAGCTTCTGCTCGGCGCGCCGCTTGTAGTTGCGAAGCGCCATGCGGTTCGGCTGGAGGCGCAGTCCCCGGTCCGCCATGCGAACCGCCTCTTCGAACTGTCCGCTCCTCAGGTAGAAGCGCGACAGGTTCTCGAGCGCGTCGACGTTCTCGTCGATCTCCACGGCCTTCTTGTAGAGACTGAACGCTTCCTCCACGCGGTTGAAGTGGTAGTCGAGCACGACCGCGTAGTCGTTCAGGATCTGCGCGTCGAACGGCGAGAGCTCGGCGGCCTTCGTGTAGGTCTCGAGGGACTTCTGGTACTTGCCCCAATCGCGGTAGACCAGCGCGAGGTTGTTCCAGACGAAACCGCTCTCGGGCGCCATCTCGCGCAGCTCGAGGAGAAGCTTCTCGGCCGGACGGAACTTGCCGCCATCGCCGAGCCTTCCGGACAGATCGAGCAGCTCGGTGAAGCACTCGCTCTCCTCGGGAACGACGATGACATTCTCGGCCAGCTGAAGCTCGAGCCCCTTCTGGAGCCGCTTGACCGCTTCCTCGAGCTTGCCGTCCGCGGCGAGAGCACGACCGGACTCCAGGTACACGTTGATGGCGGCCGGGTTCAGCTCGAGGACCTTGTCGAAGGAACGGATCGCTTTCGTGTTCTGACCGGATCGGGCGTAGAAGTGCGCGAGGTACCAGTGCACGGCGTACGCCTCGGGAAGCTGTCGGCGAAGCTTCTCCATCGCCGTCACGCCCTTCTTCAGCTTCTCCTCGTCACCGTACAGTCGCCACATGTCCTTGAAGGCGTCGAGCTGATCCGGCGCCAACCGGATCGCATCGGCGTAGGCCTTCTCGGCCTCGGTCGCCTCGCCCTTGAGCTCGTGGCACAGGCCCATCATGCGGTACGCCTCGAGGTAGGCTTCCTCGACCTCGATGGCCTTCGCGTAGGCCGGAATCGCGTTGTCGTAGTTCTGCTGGCTTCGGTACACCTCACCGAGCTGGAAGTGACAGAAGGCATCCGCAGGATCGATCTCGATCCCCTTCTTCAGCGCCTCGATCGCCGTGGCGAAGTCCTGCTGCCAGTACGCGACGAGACCGAGGAACTGGTAGGCCTCGACGTTGCCCGGGTCGATCGAGAGGCTCTTCACGAGCGAGATGCGCGCTTCCTTGAAGAGGGAGGCGACGTAGCCGCTCACCTTCCCGGCGTCGACGGCCTCACGACCGCGGTAGTAGAGCGCGACACCGTTATAGAGGTTGGCCGAGGCGTTCTCGGGGTCGAGCTCGACGGCCTTCTCGAGGTAACCCGAAGCCTCGTCCATCTCGTTGTAGACGATCATCGCCCGCCCCATCGCCACGTTCGCAGCGACGTTGTCGGGATCCTCGTCAAGGACACTCTCGAGGATGAGGTACGCCGGGTCGATCTTGCCCGACTCCATCAGCGTCACGGCCATTTCGACCTCGTCGGACGCGCCGGCCGAAGCGCTGCTCATGATCACGAGCAGAATCGACGTAGCGAGCAGCAATAGGACGCGTGGAAGCTTCATGGCAGACCCCTCGGATGGTGGTGATGGTCGGACCCGGCAGGGCGGCCGCCCCGCGGGTCGAATGTTGCGATCGAGCCCGGGATTGTACCGGGGGCGCCGATCCGGCGTCAAGAATGCCAGAAGGCCCAAGAGGGAGGCCCCAGCAGGGAGGCCCCGTCAGGCCGGGGAGATCCGCCGGATCAGGTCTCGACCGAAGGCTCCGGGCTCGCCCACCCCGAGGAGCCCGCCGGCAAGCGCCATGGCAGCCCGGCGGTCCGGGACGGGTCGACCTTCTCTCGCACGGGCGCCGCCTCCCGAGCAGGCCGAGCAGCCTCGATGGCAGTCGCAGGCGCGGAGCAGCTCCCAGGCGTCGGCGAGGAGGTCGCGCGCGCTGCGAGCGAGCGCCTCGACCTCGGCCGCCGGTGCGAGCAGGAACACGCTGCCGCGCGCGATTCCGCGGCGGGCGCGTACCGCTCCCCCGCCGCCGATCCGCACGTCGACGTCCGGCGTGCTGGTATGCAGGCCCGAAAGCGTCCGCATCGCCCGGCCGAGCCCGTCGGCCGCTTCCGCGAGATCGCGCCCGCGACCCGCAAGCTCCGAAACGACGGAAGCTCCAGGTACGGCCCACCATGCGTCGAGGCACCGCAGCCGACCGCTCCGCCCCGCATCCCCGCTGTCGGCTTCCGGCTGGGAAGCCCAGACGCGACCCCGGTGAACGACACCTCCCGGAAGCAGGACGCTTTGCGCGACTCGGACGACGCCGACGATGTCGGGGTCGGCCGCCGCGGCAGGACGGCCGACCGCGCCGTCCGGGCGGAGGACGCGGACCGTCCTCGACGGGCCTGGCGCGCCCTCGCCGTCACCCTCGGGAATCTGGATGCGAACCTCTTCCATAGGTCTCACCGTAGAAACATCGTCCCGATCGGCGATCGGGGGAGCGCCACCTTAATCCGCTCGGGAATCGCTTGCAACCCGGCGCCGCGGGTGTCCGGCCCTCGGTCGAGCGGGGCCCCTATCCATGGATCGAGCGGGAATGAGGGCGTGGAAGTGGCCTTGCGAGGAAGGTTGCGGGTAGGTCTTTACCTCTCGCGGAAAAGATAATAGCATGCTCCGTTTCCAGTTCCGACGGTTCCGTTGTGGGCGATCGGATGTCGAGCGAAACAATCTCGGTCGAGAAGATGGATAGCGAAGACTTCAAGAGTCGGGTCCCGAAGATCAACGACTACATTTGGGCCCGGTACGTCGATGTCTCCGACGACTATCCGCACGAGTTGGACGAAGCGGAGGCCCTCGAGAACCTCGAGTCGTTCTACGCTCTGCCTTCGGAGCAGGAGAATCAGGACGTCGTCTATCTCGGCGTGCTGCTCTTCGAGCGAGGCTTCGTCGACGAAGACAACAAGCTCGAGTATTTCAAGCGCGCCTACCAGATCTTCGAACGCTACCGCCGGGTCACCGGTGAGCACGACTGGGACGTCGTCGAAGACCGGCTCGAGGATATCCTCGGCTTCTTCGAAGAAGAGAACATCGACCCCGCCGAGCAGGTCGCGGAAGAGACCGGTGGCGTTCCCGAGGGCATGGTCCTCATCCCGAACGGCCCGTTCCTCTTCGGTGAGAACCGCGAGGCGCGCGAGATCGAGGCGTTCTACGTCGACGTGACCCCGGTCACCAACCAGCAGTACCTCAAGTTCTGCGAAGCGACGGGCTATCGCAAGCCGCGCTTCCACGACGATCCGCGCTTCAACGATCCGAAGCAGCCGGTGGTCGGCATCTCGCATGTCGACGCCGCGCAGTACTGTCAGCACGCCGGCAAGGAGCTCCCCACACAAGAGCAGTGGGAGAAAGCCGCACGCGGAACGGACGGACGACGCTTCCCCTGGGGAGACGATACGCCCGACAACGAGCGCGCCTGCTTCGATCAAGCGGTCGACGCCGGCCGTCCGGGTAGCGTCGGCTCGCTCGAGAAGGGCGCTTCGCCTTATGGCTGCCTCGACATGAGCGGCAACGTCTGGGAGTGGACGGCCACCGCGCCGACCAACGGGAACGGCGAGCCGATCGAGAGCGAACGCATCCTCCGTGGCGGCTGCTACGAAGATTCAGCCGACTTCCTCACGACGTTCTCCCAGGTCAACGACGATCAGAAGCTCAAGTCCGAGATCGTCGGCTTCCGCTGCGTGATGAAGGTCTAGCGAGAGGCATGGCCTCCCGCCGAAGGTCGCTGCAACCCCGCACGAAAGCCGTCCACCCTCCCGACGTGGAGAAGCTCGGCACGGCTCTATCGCCTCCGATCTACCAGTCGAGCACGTTCCGCCTCGAGTCGGTCGCCGAGGGCGCGCAGTTCTCCGAGGAGACCCACCCGGACCGCTTCTACACGCGCTGGGGCAACCCGACGACGCGCGTCTTCGAGAAGTCGGTCGCCGAGCTCGAGGGCGCCCAGGACGCCCTCGCCACCGCTTCCGGCATGGGGGCGATCTCGGCGGCGATCCTGGCCTCGGTCAAGGGCGGCGATCACGTCGTCGCCGGAAAGACGCTCTACACGGCCACGAGCGAGATCTTCCACCGATACCTGCCGCAGCATGGAGTCGAGACGACGTTCGTCGATCCGACCGACCCCGGGGCCTTCGACGACGCCATCCGGAAGAACACGCGCCTGATCTACGTCGAGACCCCCGCGAATCCCACCCTCGGGATCACGGACCTCGCCGCGATCGGCAAGATCGCCAAGGAGCGGCGCATCCCCTGGCTCGCCGACAACACGTTCGCGAGCCCCTACAACCAGAATCCCGTCGCCTACGGGGCAACGGCGAGCCTGCACAGCGCCACCAAGTATCTCGGCGGGCACAGCGACATCACCGCCGGCGTGATCGCGGGTAGCCGCAAGTTCCTCGAGAAGGCCTGGTACCAGCTGAAGATCCTCGGGCCGACGCTGAGCCCGTTCGATTCGTGGCTCGCGATCCGCGGTATGCGCACGTTCGCGCTGCGCATGGAAGCCCACAACAAGAACGCGCTCGCGCTCGCTCGCTGGCTCGAGGAGCATCCGCGCGTCGACCGCGTCCACTACCCCGGCCTGCGGTCGCACCCACACCACAAGATCGCCAAGCGACAGATGAAGCCCGGGTTCAGCGGAGTCCTGAGCCTCGAGGTGAAGGGCGGCTTCGCGGCGGGCCGGCGATTCGCCGAACGCGTCCAGGTCGCGACCCTGGCCGTGAGCCTCGGGGGCGTCGAGACGCTCGTCGAGCATCCCGCTTCCATGACGCATGGCCCGCTCACCCCCGCCGAGCGGAAGAAGGCCGGGATCTCCGAGGGACTCGTGCGAGTCTCGGTCGGGATCGAGGACATCGAGGACCTGAAGCAGGACTTCGATCGCGCGCTCGGAAAAGGCCGCTGAACCAGAACACGGAACCGGAGACACCTACGATGCGGAAGCGAGGAATCCTGCTCGCGCTCATCCTGCTGATCCCGCTGGCGCTCGGCGGATGCACGACGGTCGACAAGAAGGACGGGATCTTCCACGCGAAGGGCATCGCCTTCAAGCTGTTCGGCTTCAGCATTCCGCGAACGGACTTCGAGACCGTCGGGGACGCCGTCACCCGGCAGGTCGGCGCGAACGCGAACATCACCAACCTCTGGAAGTCGGCCACGTTCCGCCCCTGGTACAACGTCCTGAACCCGCTCATCGGCGTCGAGATCATCGAGATCTACGGGACGTACTAGCCTCGCCCCTCCCCTCTCCGCATCTCCGCATCTCCGCAAGGACGGCGGCCCGTCGACCGGACGCGACAGGCAAAAAAAAAGAGGGCCCCGTTTCCGGGACCCTCTGGGTTCGTTCTTCAGTCCTGAGCCGATGGATCAGTCGCCACCCGCAAATCGGTCGCAAAGGTTCTCGAAGTCACAAAGCTGGATCTCCTCAGGGGAGATCGCGGGAAGGTTGCGGAACTTCTTGAATTCATCGAGGCAGGTGAATTCGACATACTCGTGATACGCCATCCTGCTGATGGGAGTATGGTCGTCACAGGAGTTGGATTCGATAAGCTCCTGCGACACCTGCTTAGCCGTTGCTACCTGAATATTCGCGAGAGGAACCGATTCGATACATTCGAGCTTACTGCGGAGTTCGTCGAGGACTCGACGTCCATCGTCGCTCGGTCGGCCGAGATGTTCGAGACTGATCTTCTGCTTCTCGACCGCGAGCCTCATTTTCGTCGATACTTCATCGAGAACCTCAGCGAGCTCCCCAAGCTTCTTGACGAGGCTCGTGACCCTCGTCAGCTTGTCCGGGTTTTCGCCAGCCATTTCGGTCCTCCAGCTCGTGGCTCGCGGATCCGGAGTGCCGGGTCGTTCAGACTCCGGGGACGGCGACGAAGCTTCGGAATGCGTCGGGCTCTCGGAGCGATCCTGCCCGGGGACAGAATCGCCGTCCGACGACGATGGGGACGAATCACCATTCATCGAATTGGACGAGCTCCTCGACTGCATTGCCTAGCACCTCGTAATACCTGCCCCGAATGTCTTGCACCGCGGAGACCGAACCCCCTGGAGGGCGGGTTCCGGAGTCCACGGTCCCGAAGCACCGAACCACGCGAACAGACCACCTTACGCCCCGCTTCGGTTGCACGTGGGATGCCAATGACCGGGGAGTTCACCAGGGGGGCTGCTCGCGGGCCCGCTCGATACGAGGCATCTCTCGCTGTCGGAAGCCCGCGATCCATGCGGTCGACGTGCCTCGACGAGCTCCCTTCGCCCGGATCTCCAGGCACCGTAAGTAAATCGAAGCGTCGCCCGAAAATGCGCGGCCGCGAATCGGCAATCGACACCGGCTCGAAAACTCTCGACAACCTTGCGCGAAAGCTCCAAAATACCGATCCTTCGAGCGAGCCGAACCGGGAGTGACGACGCCGTCGGACGTGCGGGTGAGCTTTTTTTTTTGGACGGACGTCGAGTAAACTCGACGTGTCCCGGTGAACGACGGCGAGAAGGAAAGCACCTTGAGCGACACCGAACCGAAGCGTCCGACCTCCATCCGCGGCACTCGTCCCTCGCTCGTGAGCCGCGACGACCCGCTTCCCCAACGCATCCTGAAGATCTCCATTCTCGCTGCGCCGTGGATCACCGGGATCATCCTGCTGTGGGATGCGCCGGCGTATCTCGCCGTGTTCCTGATCGTGTCGCTGATCTTCGTCTTCGTCCAGAGGGCGCGCTTTCCCGTCCCCGGTCTCCCTACGCGGCCCCGGGACGACGAAGACGACGACGCCCGGGACTGAAGCTTCCCGCGCCGCCGATCTCGACCACTCCACGAAAAAAGGGGAGAAGGTCGACGTCGCGACCTCCTCCCCTCGGGAGAACGATGCAGGTGTTTCGTGTTGGAACCGGTGAGGCCTAGGCCTCTTCGTCGCCGATCGCGGCCGCGATCAGGCAGCCCTTGGCGACCGACGTCAGCGGCTCGGCGGCTCGGCGAACGCCGCGGATATCGAGCGGGAAGTTCATGTTCGAGAGCTCATCGCGGAAAACTTCCTCGAAGCCCTGGATCATCGACGTTCCACCGCTGCAGACGATCTCGATCGGATCGCGGAACTCCGGAACCTCGGACGCCGCCTCGAACTTCGCCTTGATGTTCTGAAGGACGTAGTTGATGAGGTTGCGGTAGTAGATGACGATCGCCTCTTCCTCGCGGTTCTGCGGGTCCGTCAGGTCGACGCCCTGCTCCTTGAGGAACGCGGCCTTCGTCGCGTTGATGCCGAGGACGTTGGCGACGTTGCCGTCGATCCAGTCCCCACCTCGCGCGATCGAGAACGAAACGGCCGGAATCGTCTTGTAGCAGACGCAGACGTTGACCATGCCGCCACCGAACGAGATGCCGATGCCGGTGAAGTCCTGCTCGGCGAGCTCCGAGAACACGACCGCGTGGCCTTCGTTCAGCGCCTTCGGCTGGTAGCCCATCTTGCGCAGCAGGCCCTCGAAGAGGCCCTGGTGGTAGATGACGTTGTTTCGCTTGTCGACCGACTCCGCCGGGACCGAGAAGTAGCAGCGCTCGCCGTCGGCCTGCGGGTGGCCGAGGACCTTCTCGATGATCAGGCGGATCATCGGGAGCGCGTCCACCTCGTCCGGGCTGATGAGACCGTCCTTCATCGGACGACGGGTCTCGCGGCCGAAGATGTTCGACAGCTCGAACGCCGCGTCGCCGAGGACGACCATCTTGTCGTTGAACATCACGTACGGCACCTTCAGCTGCGTCAGCATCCGCTTGGAGTAGACGTCGCTCTGGATGTCGATGAAGGCGTTGCGCTCCTTCGAGATCGTGATGCCGCCGGCGTCGTTCTGAACGGCGCTGACGAGGTTGGCGGTACCGACGTCGAGGCCCTTTCCGAGCTTGACGTCACTCGCCGGCGTGTTCGAGCTCGAGGCTTCCGGCGTCGCGACGCTCTGGAAGCGATGGTGCGTCTGCGATCCCGTCGGCGCCGAGAGCGACTCCGCCGCGTCTCCGTCCGACTCGATCGGCGACTTGGCTTCCGGGACCTGCGTGCTCGCCGCCGTGTCGATATCGTTCTCGGCGTGCGAGTCGTCAGAGGTTTCCTGATCCCAACCCGTATTCATGATCTTCTCGAAATCACCCATCATTCTCTCCTTTCGAAACCTCTGAATCGTTCCCCCCGGCGGCTCCAGATTCGCCGTCCGAGCCACCGATTCCCTGCTGATGCATTTTCTTGAGTCGCGCGAGATTCGCGCCGATCCCGGTGCCCTCCGAGGACTTCACCGTGATCTTTTCGAGATTGCTCTCGATCGATTCGTTCTTGCCGGTGTCCGCAAACAGGTTGTCGAGGACGATCTTGGCCGCCTCGACGGGCTTCACACCGGGAGCGAGACCCGCACCGCCCGTGCTCTGGAAGTGCTCGGTGAGCTGCTTCGTGAGCTGGTCCATACTCGAGTGGATCACCCCCTCGAGCTTGGACATCATCTCGGTCTCGGAAGCGGCCGCCTGTGCGGGCACCGCTTCCTGGGCTCGGGTCTCGGCATCGCGCCTGGCCTCTTCGGAGCGCGCGAGCTGCTCTCGAAGCTGACGGGCCTCGGCGCGGCTTCCGAGGGCTTCCTCGCGGAGGCCTTCGTGCTCTTCGATCTCGCCCTGGTGTCGCTTGACGAGCTCTTCGAGCTCATGCTTCAGGAGATTGACCTTCTCCTTGAGCTCATCCACCACGTGGCGCTGCTCGTCGAGAAGCTTGAGATCCTGCTCGTGGACGTGCTCCGCGAGCTCGAGCTTGTGCTTGAGCTCGAGGATCTCCTTCTCGTAGGTCTGCAGCTTCTCGCGGCTTTCCTCCGTCTCGCGGCGCTGGTTGTCCGCATCCTTCAGGAGGCGTCGGAACTCATCGCCGGTCGCCTGGATCAGCTGATTCCGCTCGGACTCGACGACTTCCATGGATCGATGCTGGATCACGTTGTCGACGGCCTGCGAGATCAGCTCGCTGATTCTCGAGGCCCGCACGACCTTCACCGCGCGTCGACCTTCCTTCTCCAGCTCCTGGATCGTCTTGACCTGGGTGCTGTCCTCGATGACCTTTTTGACATCGATGATGGGCTGACTACTCATTGAGATTCGCCTTTCAGGGCACCGCTCGTGTGTGGACAAAGCGCTCACGGAGAACGCACTGACCCTTTCGGCATCGCTGATCGACGACCCTTAGGAAGTTTTTGCGGGAGGGAGTCGGTCTCTCGGCAACCAACTGCCGTGAGACGCGGAGGAGGGGCCGGGACGGGCCAATCGGGCGGGAAAGGCGGATCAGGAGCCGATCAGGAGCCTTCCGATTCCTTCGGCTTTTCTGCGGCCTGGGAGCTCTCGGTCGCCTCGGAGGAGCCTTCGGGATCCGAAGAAGTACCTTCGGGATCCGGGGTCGAATCGGGATCCGGGGTCGAATCGGGATCCGGGGTCGAATCGGGATCCGCGGGGTCGTCGGCGTCGCTCGGATCGAGCAGCGTCTCCGCGGCGTCCGGGTCGCCCTCGACGCCGAGCTCTCCCTCGGCGTCCTCGTCCCGTCGGCGTCCCTGCCGGCGGCGCCCGCCTCGCTTGCGCTCTCGCTCGAGCTGCTTCTCGAGGCTGAAGCGCGTCGCCCCCTCGAGGAGATCGCGAAGGTAGTACGCCGGATCGAGCGATTCCGCCGTCGCCGCCTGGACGAGATCGGTCCAGGGGACTTCCGCGCCGCGCGAGAACACGCGCTCCGTCAGGAAGGTCGCGGTACGCGGTTCGTCGAGCATCGATCCATGAGCGAGGATCAGATAGTTGCGGATCTGGGACGCGATCAAGCGCGCGAGAATCTCGTCCCGGCTGCGGTACGACTCGACAGCGAGGCCGCGGTCCTGCACGAATCCCGCCCCGGTCTGACGCTCGACGTCGAGCCACTTTTGCATGAGGTCCCACCAGAGCTCGCTGAGATCGCGGCCCGGGTTGCGGAGCGCCTCGCGCTCGAATTCCACGCGCGCCGCCAGCGCACGGACCTCGACGAGTGCTGCGGACCGGGCCGGAAGCACGTCGGCCAGTCCGAGGTCGAGATCCGGGAACGCTTCCTCGAGCCACTCGCGATCACGCACGAACTCGGCGAGGATCCTCCCCATCGCGGCCTCCATCGCACGCGAGGCCACGACCGCGAGCTCGGGCGGTCCCTCGGGAAGATGCGCGACGTAAAGCGCGCGGCCGATGCGGAACAGGACCCCCTCGAGCCCCCCGACATCGGGGAGGCTCTTGCCGGAAGCTCGGCGCTCTTCCTCGTCGAGAACGGCCTTCGACGCGTCATCCGTGAAGCCCAATCGTTCGACGAGAGCGCGGATGCCGGCCAGGGCTTCCTCGAGCTCGAGCTGGTCGTCGGCGATACGGAACGGCGAAGGCTCCCGGATCGGCACCTCGCTGGGACGCCAGCGGTCGCCGGTCTCGGGCAGCGGAATCGGGCCCGCCCGATCGGTTCGCCCCCGGATCTCGTCGAGCAGCTCGACAACGAGTCCCTCGGGGATCTCTTCGGCCTCCCGAGACCGCGATTCCTCGTCCGCGTATCCGGCGCGACGGGCCACGGCATTGCGAGCCTCGAAGACCTGGGCGAGCCAGGGCGCGATCTGATCGTAGAACGGCACGAGAGCGTTCCAGGCCTCCTCGCGGGCGTCACCCACGAGCTCGTCCTCCATGCGCCGCTGCAGGACTGCGGGTGCCACTCGCGCCCCGTCGACTTCGAGCTGGGTCTCGCGATACAGACGGCGGATCTCCGTGTTCGCGTCGGCCATCGCCGCGAGAGGTCCGCCTTCGACCTGGGCCAGTCGAACGCCCCCCAGCCGGCGCTCGATCCGCCGGCGCAGCGTCGCGTCCCTCAGGTACGGGTCGATGCGGTCGGCCTCCGCGAGCGCGGCCCGCGCTTCGTCGGCTCCGAGCGTGCCTTCGCTCTGCGCTTGCTCGATTCCCTCGAGCCACTGACGCGCCGCCGTCGCGGCCTGGGCCGGACTCAGCTCACCCGGCGCGCGTCGGAAGCCGGAGCATCCGATGGCCGTGAGCAACAGCAACGATACGACCGCCCATCTCAAGCTCGAGAACCCTCCCCTTCCGCGTCGCATCCCTCGCCCCTCAGCGTGGAGGCTGACCGGCCTCTCGGCGCATCCTCTCGAGGATCCGTCCGATCGCCGCGTCGCCCGACATCTGGTACGCCTGTTCGAGATCCTTGATTGCCGCGCCGACTTTGCCCTGCTTGTGGTTCATCAGTCCGCGCGCGAGCAGGTAGGCCTTCTGCACGGGCGCCCGCCGCTTCGGGTCGTCGATCCGCGCGAGCGCCTGCGCGTAGTGACGGACCGCCGCCTCGAAATCCTGCAGGCGATAGGCGATCTCGCCGAGCACCTGATGGGCCACCGCCGCATCCGGATCGAGGACGAGGGCGTCCTCGAGGAACGGCTGCGCTGCCGTCGGGACGCCGAGTCGGCTGAGAGCGACCCCCAGCTTCAGGTACGGCGCCACGGGGGGGCGCGATCCCTTGCCTCCGGAATCGCCGAGGTCCGGAAGCGTGCGCCGCCATCGTTCCGTCCACACGGCGAGGTCCGTCTCGAGGTCGATCGCACCGACCTCGTCGTGGAATCCGGTCTTCAGAAGAATGAACACGCGGTGGTCGATGAACACCATCCGCCAGCGCCCCGAGTCCACGAGCCACTTCGCCACTGCGAGCTTGTCCGGCTGCGATCCGAGCATCACGATCGGGAAATCGTAGCGGTTCTCGATCTCCTGAAAGGCCTGGGCGCCGCTTCCGGCCCGACGATACTCGAGCAGGTGCTCCTCGCCGTAGACCTCGAGGCGCGGATCGAAATACACCGGGTAGCCGCGATAGAGCAGATAGGCCCCCTCGTTGAGATAGTTGAACACCCGCTCGCCGAGGATCCCCTTTTCTTCGAGGAAGTCTACGGCGGCTTCCGGCCGAACGTAGGGGTTCACCGCGAGGCCGAAGCGGCTGTTCTCCGCTTGCGAGAAGCGGTTGGTCACGAGGAGGAACGAGAGGAACAGCGACACCGCGACGACCGCGACGCACGTGACCTGCCCCGCAACTCCGCGAAGACGAGCGAGCCCGTCCTGCCAGAGCCAGCGCGTATCGCGCAGGTTCAGCAGCACGAACGGAACCGCCACCGTCACGAAGAGCGGAACGTTACGCACCGCCGTGGTCGAGAGATACAGAAAGGCCGCGTTCACGATCGTGAAGAGCAGATCGAGCCGAGCCAGGTTCAGGATCGCCGTTCCGATCGCGAGGACGATCAGCACCACGTAGCACGGAATGGCCGGCCCGGTCGAAGGCCCGACGAACGGACCGAGCAGCTCGCCGATCTCGGTCGAGTACGCCGTCCCCTGGAGCTGCGTGAACAGCGTCACGGGCATCAGCGCGCCCTGAAAGAGCCACGGGTTCACGACGCAAGCGATCCCGGAGAGGCCGAGCACGATGAGGCTTCGCTTCACTCCGTCGGCGGCCTCGGCTCCGTCTCCCTCGCTCTCGTGAACGGCACCCGACGCCCCGCCGTAGCCGGTGAAGCGCTCGATGACCTCGGCAACCATCCACGCGCCGACGATCGCGGGCCCCAGCACGAACAGCGTGTGCGTGTTGACCCACAGCACCTGCAGCGCCGGAAGAACGAGCGTGAGGCGGCCGCCCCGGACGCGCTCGCGGTGGATGACGTACAGGAAGACGAGTATGAAGAGTCCCGACGCCAGCTCCGGACGCACGTACAGCCGGTTGCTCATCGCCACGAGCGCCAGGCACGCGAGCGCGAGGCCGGCCGGCAGCATCCGCCGCTCGGGAACGCAGCGCAGCCCGAGCCCGAGGGTCAGCCCGGTAATCACGATCTTCCCGAGGACCGCCGCGCCGGGACCGATCGTGTCGACCACGAGATGCAGCACCACGCAGTAGAGCCAGCGCAGCTCGATCCAGGGATTGTCCGGGACCGAGAACGAGAAGGCGTCGGTCCGCGGGAAGCCGTTCTCGAGCACCCAAGCTCCGGTCGCGAGCTGCCACCAGAAGTCCACCGCCGAGATCTGCCTCGCGGCCACGCAGAACAGGAGCACGAGGACCCCGACGAGCGCGGCGCCGTCGAGAAGCGGCAGGGGAACGGGAGTGCGGGCGTCGCTCTTGGGAGCAGCCATGATGCGGGGATTACGCGGTCCGGGGAAACGGGTTGTTCTGACGGCGGGTCAGGCTACACCATGCCCGGGACAAACTCAAACCATTTCGACGGCCCTCGTTAGACCCCGGCAGACGTGGTCGGATCGTCCGCAGGTGGCGGGTCGGGGAGCCCCGGACCTCCGAGTTTTTCCTGAGTCCTCGCTTGGGTCGACCTCGATTCCTCCGATAAGAAAAGGATCGATCATCCGGAACTCCGGGCTGACTCGACCCGCGCGCGCATCCGCAAGCTGCATCCCCGCGAGCGCCGCGACCCTTCTCCGCTTCGAATCCGTACCGTCCCGATTCTCTGGGGGGCTCCCTCTCCATGTCTGAAGCCCGCGTCGTCGCTGCCCTGGCCGCCCTGTTCCTCCTCGCGACCGGCTGTATCACCGCCGACTACGACGACGGGAACAAGCTCCGACTCGAGAGGATCGAAGACATCGAGCCGGGCGAGACGTCGAAGAAGGACATCGTGGAGTGGTTCGGCCCGCCGCAGAACTACGCGAGCCCGAAGATGCTCGGCCGCCTGTTCGCCGAGAAGGACATCGATCAGGACACCCTCGCTCAGTACCAGTTCTCGGATCTGCTGACCTACCAGTTCAGCCGAGGCAAGATGAAAGCCCTGGCCCTCGGGCTCTTCAACTCGGCCCACTTCGTCGTCAAATCGGACTATCTCGTCGTGTTCTTCGACGACGAGGACATCGTTTCCTACTACGGCTTCCACAAAGGAACGGATGAGCTCGACTGATCGCCTCCTTCTGCTGTTCGCGCTCGGCGCCCTTCTCACCGGCTGCTCGTTCGGTCGTGTGTACGTGGGCTCCAAGATCCGCAAAGATCCATCGGAAGCGATCGTTCCCGGCACGACGACCAAGGGCGAAGTGCTGAGTCAGCTCGGCCCACCGGCCAAGATCGTCCGCCAGTTCGACGGCGACGTCTTCGTCTACCAGTTCGTTCAGCGCAACTCGACGCGCCTCCGCGTGCGGGAGCCGGTCATCACCAAGCTGCAGCTCCTCACGATCAACCGCGTCGTCGAGAAAGCCGACCGGCTCGTCGTACTCTTCGACGACGAGGGCACGGTGTGCGACTACGGCTACGCCGAGGACACCGATGGCATGAAGATCTACTGATCGGCATCGCCGGATCGTCGTGCTCGCCTCTCCCTCCCCCGCCTCGCCCCCACGTTGTTTGACACCCGTTCGCCGCTGGAGATAGGGTAACGGGCAACGGGCGCCGTCCCCTTTTCCGACGGAGCCGAGAGCAACGGCGATGACGTCCGAACCCCATCCCGAGATCTCCGTGGTGATCCCCGTCTTCAACGAGGTGGAGGATCTGCCCCGCGTCCGCGATAGCGTGCTCGCGGTCATGAAGAGCCACGGGGCGCCCTTCGAGCTCCTCTTCGTCGACGACGGCAGCACCGACGGCAGCAGCGAGCTCATGGACGCCTTCCGCGCCGAGAACGCCGAGGTCCACGTCGTCCGCCTCGACCGCAACTGGGGGCTCACTTCCGCGCTCGACGCCGGGTTCCGGGCCGCGCGCGGCGACGTCATCGCGACCCTCGACGCGGATTTGCAGAACGATCCGGAGGACATCCCGCTGCTCCTCGAGCGGCTCGAAGCGCACGACCTGGTCTGCGGCTGGCGCAAGGAGCGCAACGACCCCTGGATCAAGCGGATGTCGTCGAAGGTCGCCAACGGGGTCCGCAATCGAATGAGCGCGGAAGCGGTCCACGACACCTGCTGCCCCCTGAAGGTCATGCGACGGGAAGTGATCGACCGGATTCGCCTGTACAACGGGCTCCATCGTTTCCTCCCGACGCTCGCCAAGGAAGAGGGCTTCCGCGTGACCGAGGTCCCCGTGCGGCACTACCGGCGCGCCCACGGTCACAGCAAGTACGGCGTGCTGAATCGAGTCTTCAAGGGCCTCGCCGACCTCCGCGCCGTGCGCTGGATGAAGCGCAACCGGCTGCGCTACAAAGCCGACCTCCTCGACTGATCGAGCGCGCCGCCGATTGGACTCCCGGACCCGGCGTTTACTACAACATCGGCCTTCCTCGGACTCTCGGCTCGACACGCGGGGATGAGGTCGGGGCGGGAGAAACGTAGATCCATGGCGGAATCAACGGAGGGAGGACGAGGGCTCGTTGCGGCGTTCCACCGCATGCGAACGCCCTGGAAGCTCACGATCCTGGGGATCGCGATCGCCGTCTTTCTCGCCATCCGGATCGCCAGCCAGGACGAGCCGCCTGGCGACTTCGTCCGCTATTACTCGGCCGGCAGCTTCCTCGCCGACGGCGAATCCGAGCGCCTCTACGAGCCGGTCAAGCTGAGACGCAACGAGCACCACTTCCACTACCTGCCCACGTTCGCATGCGTGATGGCACCGCTCGCGATGCTGCCGCTCGAGGTCGCGCAGGGGATCTGGCTCTTCCTGCACGTGTCCTCGTGGCTGATCTGTCTGCGGATCACATGGCTCCTGGCCGGCACGCCCGGAGCGCGCGCCCTGTGGATGGCGATCCCGACGATCTTCACGATCCGTCTGTTCGTGCAGAACCTCCAGCTCGCGCAGGTCAATCCGATCGTGATGTGCCTGACGTATCTGGGGATCTACGCCTACGTGAAGAAACGGGATGTGCGCGCCGGGCTCCTCGTATCGCTCGGTGCGGCGATCAAGTTCATGCCCGTCGTCTTCCTGCTGCTGTTCCTCGTTCAGGGTCGCATGCGCGCGGTGCTCGGCTTCCTGGCCGGCGCCGTCCTGTGGGTGATCGTGGTGCCGTCGATCGTCGTCGGGCCGGCGCGCAACCTGGAGCTCATCGATCAGTACACCGAGCTTCAGGGCTCGCTCGTGACCGACTCCGGAACCCAGCGCGTCGACGGCCAGTCGATGAAGGCGATCTGGTTCCGGTTCCTCACGCCGATGAACTCGGTCCATCAGTCACGGCACAACGATC
>CAZQZX010000036.1:0-37419 GCA_964597885.1 uncultured Planctomycetota bacterium | reverse complement strand
CCCTCATCGGAGCACCTCCCGCACGCGCGACCACACCATCCGGTCCGTCAGACGCTCCACCGGAGCGTGCGCATCGACGAGCAGGCGCGCCCGATCCAGACCCGGGAATCGCTCTCGCACCGGCAGGCTCGACAGCGCGACGCTCGCCGCGATCGAGCCGAGCTCGGGCTCCATCGCGAAGTCCAGAAGCGGATCCACGCCCTCGAAGCCCTTCATGCCGAAGACCAGGAGGTTGCGGCTCTGCGGGAGGATCATCGCGTAGCTGTTCGGGAAGACCTCGGATACCGTACGCACGAGCGCCTCGACGAGCGGCGTCGCCGGCTGGAACGAGCCGACGTTCATCGCCACGACGCCACGATCCCCGAGACGATCGTGCACGCGCTCGAAGAACTCCTTCGTGGCCACGTGGAACGGGATGTACACCTGGTTCGCGTACGCGTCGACGATCACGATGTCGTAAGTCGCGTCCGTCAGGTTCATGAACACGCGAGCATCGAGGTCGAAGACGTCGACGCCTTCGGTCGGATAATCGAAGTATCGGCGTCCCACCTCGGAGACCTGCGGATCGATCTCGACCGAGTCCACATGGACGTTGAACCGATCGGCGAAGAAATGCCGGTACTGCCGCGCCGTCGTCCCGCCTCCACCGCCGAGGACGGCCACGTCGAGCCGGTCCTGGCCGTCGAACAGGAACGGGAACGCAGTGTAGTAGTCGTAGTAGGCGCCGCGCGTCAGGTACTCCCCTTCGACGAGGATCGAGTGAAAGCTGTCGAGCCCTTCGTTCAGGGACAGCTTCCGCGTATCGCCTTCCTCGAGCACCTGGATGTACTGATACCCCGACTCCCATTCCCCGAGCGAGCCCGCGACGTGTTTGATCGAAGTCGCGTTGCCGAGCGCGAGCGGTGCGAACACCAGAAGCGCCGCCCCCATCGCCGGGCGCTTCCAGGCGAGGATGACGATCGCGACCGCGGCGAGCACGCCCGAGAACAGAAGCACCGTCGAACGGGAGCCGATCGCCGGGACCAGCCAGAGGGTCGACAGGAAGATTCCGCCGAGGCTCCCCACCGTGGACACCGCGAACACTTTCCCGGTCGATTCGCCGACGTGGCCGGTCTCGTCCGAGAGCAACCGGATCACGAAGGGCGAGACCATGCCGAGCGCCACGACGCACGGCGCGAACAGGAGCGCGCCGATGAGTGAGCCCTTGAAGATCAAGAGGAACGCGTTGTCGAGCGTGAGGCCGGCCGGCAGCAGCATCTCGGCGAGCGGCCGGATCACGAACGGGATCGGCATCCCGAGGAGCCCGCCGGCGAGAAGACAGTAACCCAGGGTTCGAAGCGAGGGGCTGCGATCCGCGAGGCGTCCTCCGATGTAGTAGCCGAGCGAGAGCGCGAGGAGGATGACGCCGATGACGTTCGTCCAGATGTAGTTCGACGTCCCGAAGTACGGGGCGAGCACACGCGCCGCCGTCATCTCGAGACCCATCGAGCAGAATCCGCCGGCGAAGACCAGCGAGAGATAGAAGAGCTCGCGCGCGCGTCTCACTTCGCTCCCCCTCCCGAGGCCACGGCGAGAGGCGTCCCGACCGCGAGACCGTCGTCCTCGCCTCCCCGACGACGCTCACGCTCGCCGACCACCGAGAGCACGAGACCGAAGAGCGTCGGCACGACCAGAAGGGTGAACAGCGTCGAAGCGATCAGCCCGCCGATGACGACGCTCCCGAGCCCGCGGTAAAGCTCGCTTCCCGCCCCGGGAAACAGGACGAGCGGCGTCATGCCGAGCACCGACGTCGCCGTCGACATGAAGATGGGCCGGATACGCGTGCGCACGGATTCACGGATCGCGTCGCGGTTCGCCATTCCCTCGTTGCGGATGTAGTTCAGCCCCTGGTGGACGATCAGGATCGCGTTGTTCACGACGGTCCCGATGAGGATGACGAACCCGAGCATCGTGAGTAGATCCATCTGGTGCCCGGTGACTTCGTGCGCGATTCGCAGACCGAGGATCCCGCCCACCGCGGCGAGCGGCACGCTGAAGAGGATCACGATCGGGTAGAGGAAGTTCTCGAACAGCGCCGAGAGCAAGAGATACGTGATCACGATGGCGAGCAGCAGGTTCCACTGCAGAGCCTGGCGCGTCGAGACCAGCTTGTCGGCCGTCCCCGACAGCCGAGTCATGACCGACGCCGGAATCGCGCCGCTGGCGCGGAGCGGATCGATCACCTCTTCCTGCAGTCGGGCCATCATGGTCGAGAGCTCGATTCCCGCCGGCGGCGAGACGATCAGCTTCACCGACCGCTTCTCTTCGATGTGTCGGATCTCGGTGGCCGCCGTTCCCTCGTCGATCGACGCCACCGACGACAGCGGCACGTATCGACCCGCCGGCGTGAAGAGAGGGATATCGGTGAGCTGCTCGGTGTAACGCCGCCCTTCGAGCACGGGCCGGAGCTTGATGTCGATCGTGGCGCCGTCCTGATCGCGGAAGTCGCTGACCACCGCCCCGTCCACCATCGATCGAACCACGAAGCCGAGGTCACGCACGTTCAGACCGAGGTCGGCGGCGCGGCCCTCGTCGAGCCGGATCCGGAGCTCGGGCGCGCCGAGATCGTAGTTCGACGGCTCCGGGCGTGGGAAGGCACCGAGCTTCTGGAGGATCGTTCCGCGGAGCGCGCCCGCCGCCTGCTTCACACCGCCCATATCGCTACCGAGGATCTCGAGATCGATCGAGTTCCCCGAGGACAGACCGCGCTCGAACAACGAGCTCTGCGACGGGAAAGCGAACACCCCCGGAACGTCGGCCGCCGCGTGCCGGAACAGATCGACCAGCGGCGCGACGTTGTTCTCGTCGGCGCTTCGGCCTCCCATGAAGACGCTCTGACCGAACGACACGTAGAAGAAGCTCGACACCTTCGGGATCGGGTTCTTGCCGCGGTACCACGGCGGGAACTCGAGCTCGGCGTCGAGCTCGCCCTCCTGCCAGTACGGCTCGAGCCGCGACTCGATCGTCTCCGCCATGCGCACGAACTCTTCGGTGCTGTAGCCCGGCGGTGGAATGATGAAGCCGAAGACGAGGTTCTGATTGCCCGCGGGAAGGTACGACATCGGCGGCAGAAACAGCCACGACACGAGGATCGCCGCGCCGGTCAGGCCGACGACGGTGGCCAGGCGCCGCACGAAGCCGCCGTTCAGCCACTCGACGAGGCGCGACACGCCTCCGCGGAATCCGCGTCCGAGCGATGCGAGCGGCCCCTGCCCGCCGTCCGCTCCCGCCCCCTTGCCCCCGACGCGCGACGCCACCATCGGAATGAACAGCACGGACACGATGAGCGACAGGAACACCGCCGCGCTGATCGCGATCGCGATATCGCGGAAGAGCTGGCCCGCTTCCTCCTCGACGAACATCACCGGCACGAACACGGCGAGCGTCGTCAGGGTCGACGCGAACACGGCGCCCCACACCTCCTTCGCACCGACGAGGGCCGCTTCGAGTGGAGACTTCCCCTCCTGCCGGTGACGGTAGATGTTCTCGAGCACGACGATCGAGTTATCGACGACCATGCCGACGGCGAACGCAAGACCGGCGAGGCTGATGACGTTCAGGTTTCGCCCGAGAAGCCCGAGCGCCAGGAACGAGCCGACGACGCTGATCGGAATCGCGATCGCCACGATGAGGGTGCTGCGAATCTCGCGCAGGAACAGGAGCATCACGAAGATCGCGAGCAGGCCGCCCACCCACAGGTTCTGCATCACGAGGTCGATCGCCCGGTAGATGTAGACCGTCTGGTCGAACGCCTGGCGCAGCTCGAGACCGCGTGGCGCGAGGACGTCGCGATTCACCTCGGCGACGGCCGCCTTCAACGAGTTCATCACCGTGATGACGTTCGTTCCCGCCTGCCGCCCCGCGTTGATGGCGATCGCCGGGTTCCCGAGCGCGCGTACGACGGTGCGCTGTTTCTTGTATCCGTGGCGGACTCGCCCCACGTCGCGCAGGTAAACCGGGTTTCCGTCACGGCGGGCGAGCAGCAGCGACTCGATGTCCTCGAGCGACTCGAACTCGCCGATCGTGCGCACGATGTACGAGCGCTTGCCCTGTTCGATGCTTCCCGCGGAAACGTCCATGTTGCGCCGGCGGATCGCGTCGCGAACGTCGAGAAGCGTCAGCTGCCGCGCGGCGAGCTGGACCGGATCCACCTCGACGTGCACCTCGCGCTCGCGCCCGCCGACGACGCCGATCCGCGCGATGCCGTCAGCGCGCTCGAGCCGTGGCTTGACCTCCTCCTCGATCATGGTGAGGAGCAGCGGAACGTCATCGGCGCCGAGCGCGGAAGAGTCCGTGCGAAGCAGCGTGAACCACGCAATCGCCGTCGACTCGGCACGGTCGCCGGCGGTGACCGTCGGCTCGTCGACGTTCTCGGGGTACTCCTCCACCTGGCGCAGCTTGTCGCTCACGTCGATGAGGACGCGGTCGACTTCCATACCGACGCCGAACTCGAGCTCGACCGACGCAGAGCCCTCCGTTGCGGAGGACGTCATCTTGCGCAGCCCTTCGATGCCCTTGAGCTTCTCTTCCTGCTCCTCGATGATCTCGCGCTCGACTTCCGCCGGGGAGGCTCCCTCCCATCGCGTCTCGACGGTGACGATCGGCTTGTCGACGTTGGGCGTCAGCTGGATCGGGAGCGACGCCGCCGTCAGAAGTCCGAACATCACGACGAGAATCACGCCCACGATGACGGTCACGGGCTTGCGAAGCGAGAAGTCGATCGGGTTCACCGCGAGCCCTCCACCCCCGGTCGCGAACGGCCTTCACGAGCGCCGCCTTCACGAGCGCCGCCTTCACGAGCGCCGCCTTCACGAGCGCCGCCTTCACGTCCGCCGCCCCCTGGAGCGCCTCCCGTCGACGGCACCGGCACACCGACCGCCCGCGGCACGATCACCACCGGGCTTCCGGGACGCAGCGTCTCGTTGCCGAGCACGACAACCGCTTCTCCCTTGGTGATCTCGCCTTCGATCGCGACGAAGCCGCGCTCGGTCGCTCCCGTCCGCACCGGAACGCGCTCGGCCTTCCCTTCGCGGATCGCGAAGATGACCGGGCCGACCGGGCTCTCGACCACCGCATCGAGCGGCACGGCAAGAATCGCGCGCTCGGTCACGGTCGAGATCTTGCCGCGCACGCCCATGCCGGGGAAGAACCGACCGTCCTCGTTACGCACCGCGACCTTCGTGGGAAACGTGCGCGCCACGGGATCGCCGCGCGGAATCACGGCGTCCACCTTGCCGTCGTACCCGATGCGCGAGCTCGCCGTGAGCTCGATGCGCACCGACTGGCCGATGCGCAGGTCGGGCAGCGCGCTCTCGGAGACCGAGAGCACCGCCCAGACCGGATCCATCTGCACGAGCGAGAAGAGCGCGTCCCCCGGCCGCAAGAATCCCCCGACCTCGACGGCCTTCTGCGTGATCACGCCTTCGAACGGCGCGCGGATCTCGGCCTTGCGCAGCTCGTCTTCGATCTCGGCGAGCGCGGCCGTGCGCACTTCCACCTGGGCCTGCGCGCGCGCGATGACTTCCGGCCGCGGCCCTTCCTCGAGTCGATCCAGGAACGCTTCGCGCTGCCGTCGAATCGCGTCGCGGCTCGTCTCGATGGCGCGCGCGCTCGAAATCTCGTCGTCCGACACCGCATCACCGCGGAGGGCTTCGAGGCGCTCGCGGTCGAGCTTCGCTTCGGCGAGCAGCGCGATCGCGTCTTCGAGCATCGCCTTGGCCTCGCGGATCTCCTCCTCGCGGCTGCCCTTTCGATACTCGGCGAGCTGCTCGTTGGCGAGCGCGAGCTCCGCTTCCGCGCGGCGCTTGCGGATCTCGCGGATCGACGTGTCGAACCGGGCGATCACCTGCCCGGCCTCGACCCGATCCCCCTCGTCGGCGAGGACCTCGGCAACCAGTCCGCCGATCTCCGAGCTGAGGCTGGTGTCGCGCACCGCCTCGATGCGGCCGAGCGACTCGACGACGGGATGGAAGATCCGCTCTTCGGCGGGGGCGACGCTCACTTTCGCGGGTCCGCCGGGCTGGGCGAACACCGGCGCGGCCGGGCCGACGAGCCCGAGAAGAATGGCGGCGGCAATGGCAAACGGGCGGGGTCCGAGGCGAGACACGCGGGTACTCCTTGTCCGGGTGAGGATCGTGCCGACACGGTCCGATCGGCGGCGACCCCCTACTCGAACATAAATCTTGCTCGAGTTCAAACTTCCATCCGAATCGGCGAGCTCCGGGCGCGGCCGTCGCAGGACCGGCCGCGTTTGACTTTCCAGGGGCGAGCAGGTATTTTCCTCGCCTTGAGCCCGCGGTTTTCCCGATAAGCACGCCGGCGCGGATCTCCGTGCCCCTTCACGGCTTCCGACGAGGATCCTTCTGCGACATGGGTGCGTACCTTCCGATCCTGATCCTGCTCGCGATCGTCGTCCTCGCGACCGTCGCGATGCTTGCCCTCGCTCGCCGGCTCGCGCCGCGCGATCCGGGCGCGGTGAAACGGCTCTCGTATGAAGCCGGCGAGGAGCCCCTCGGCCGAGCGCGCGTGCGCCTCACCGTGCCGTTCTTCCGGGCCGGGATTCTCTTCGTCGGTGTCGAGATCGGTGCGATCCTCGTGCTCGTGTGGGCCGTGGTCTACCGCGATCTGCTGAAATCCGATACGGGCGGACCGGTGCTCGCCGGCATGCTCGTCTTCCTCGGTCTCGTCCTCATGGGATACGTCTACGCGGTCCGGAAAGGAGCGCTCGATTGGGACTGAACGGTGAGTCCGACGCCTCCGCGTCGCACGCGGTGGCCGTTCGTCGCGCGCCTCTTCTGGATTGGGCGCGGAAGACGAGCCTGTGGCCCGTCGGCTTCGACGGCCACGGCTGCCCTTCCGAGCTGCTGAACGCGATCGAGCGCGAGCTGCCCGGCGGCGAAGGCGGCGCGTCCCCGAGGCAGGCGGACGTCCTGCTCGTCGCGGGACGGGTGCCGATCAAGCTCCTGCCGGCGATCCAGCGCGTCTGGCAGCAGATGCCCGAACCGAAGTGGTGCATCGCGCTCGGCTGCGACGACGACGATGTCGACACGTACGCGCTCGTCCGCGATATCGAAGCCTATCTCCCCGTGGACATCGCCATCCCCGACGCTCCGCCGACCCGGGAAGCCCTGCTCGAAGCCCTCGAGCGGCTGCGGGGCATGGTCGGCGCCGGGAGCACTCCCGCGGGGTCGCCCGGCAAGGCCTCCGAGGGGGGCACGTCATGACGGCGCTCGGCAACCAGATCGTCGAGAGCGTTCGCGAAGAGTTCGGGGATGACATCCTGTCCTCGGACGAGGCGAACGATCAGCTCGCGATCACGACGCAGGCGGCGCGTCCCCTCGAGATCCTCACGTTCTTCCGGGACCGCCACGCCTACCACGGGCTCGTCGACATCACGGCGACCGACTGCGGCGAGCTCGAGTGCGACTGGGAGTTCGAGGTCATCTACCTCCTCCGGTCGACGCAGCCCGAGCTTCCCCTCCTGCGGATCCACATCGCCGTCCTCGGGCGCAAAGGGCCCAAGCTGCCGACGGCGGCCGAGCTCTGGCCCGCCGCGCAGTGGCCGGAGCGCGAGATCGCCGAGATGTTCGGCATCACGTTCAAAGAGCACCCGGATCCCCGAAAGCTCCTCCTGCCGGAGAACTTCGAGGGGAATCCGCTCCGCAAGGAATACCCCGTGACCGGTCAGGGCGAACGGGAGAGCTTCCCGACGCTCGGGCGCAAGCCGGCGCGGCCGGCGGCAGAACCGGAAGCCGAAGGCGCCGATGCGGCACCGGCCAAGGACGAGGCGAAGAGCTAGGCCATGCTGAAGCTCCTGAAGAAGAAGGCCGACCCCAAGGTCGGGCCGGACTACATGGTGCTGAACCTCGGTCCGCACCATCCGGCGAGCTCACGCAACCTGCGCAACGTCGTCCAGCTCGACGGCGAAACGCTCCTTCGATGCGTGCCGCAGAGCGGGTTCCTGCACTGCGGTTTCGAGAAGCTCGCCGAGTCGCTCGAGCTCGCGGAATTCCTCGACCTGATCGATCGGAAGCATCTGCTGACGACGCCGGCGATCCAGCTATCGATGATCGAGGCGATCGAATCGCTGCTCCGCGTCGACATCACCGAACGCTGCGCGTACATCCGAGTCTTCATCGCGGAGCTCGCGCGGATCGCCGAACATCTCCGCGCGCTGGCGCTGCTCGCGCGTGACGTGGGCGCCGACCTGATCGAGACCGCGCTGATCACCCCGGCCGTTCGAGCGGACGCGATGATCCGCCGCTTTGCCGGCGAATCGGGCGGATCGCTGTTCGTGCGCATCGGAGGCCTCGCCACCGATGTGCCCGAGGGCGTCACGCTCGAATGCGACGAGGTCTTCGAAGAGATCGAATCGGGACTTCGCCTCGTCGACAAGATGCTCACGCGCAACCGCGTCTTCGTGAATCGAACCAAGGCGGTCGGCGCGCTCACGCGCGAAGAAGTCGACGGCCACGGACTGAGCGGTCCGACGGCGCGCGCCACCGGCGTCGCCACGGACCTCCGCCGCGATCAGCCGTACCTCGTGTACGACCGCATCGCCTTCGACGTCGCCGTCGGATCGCACGGCGACGCGTTCGACCGTTTCCTCGTTCGCGTAGCCGAGATCCGCGAGAGCATGCACATCGCCCGCGAGACACTCCACATGCTTCCGCCGGGACGGCTCGAAACGGAATCGAAGATCCCCGAGTCGCTCCCCGAGGGTGAGCTCTACCGCGCCACGGAATCGAGCGAGGGCGAGCTCGGCTGCTTCCTCTCGTCGACCGGCGGCAAAGGGCTCCACCGGATGCGGCTGCGATCGCCGTCGCTCTACCACTACCAGGTCTTCGGGCAGCGCGCGGCCGGCCTCCGGCTGTCGGACGCGATGACGTTCCTCGCGAGCCTCAACATCCAGCCGCTGGAGGTCGATCGCTGATGACGGCCGTGCTGCTCATCGCCGTGAAGGTTCTGCTGTTCCTCGCGCTGATCGACGTCGTCGTCACGCTGCTCGGCGTCGTGGAACGACGCGTGGCCGGCGCGGCGCGCGGCTTCGGTGCCCCGCGCGGCGGCGTTCTGCTCCCGATCGCGGACTTCCTGAAGCTTCTCGCCAAGGAGAACGTCGAGCCCGAGGCGGTCGACCGTCCGCTGTTCGTCATCGCTCCCGCGCTCGCCCTGGCGCCCGCGCTTCTGGCCGCAGCGGTCCTCCCGCTGGGCGGATCTCTTCCGCTCTTCGGTGGCGTGGATCCGCAGATCGCCGATCTCGACGCGGGTCTCCTCGTCGCCATGGCGATGCTCGTGCTCTCGCTGCTCGGCGTCGTGTACGGCTCCTTCGCATCCAACAACAAGTATTCGCTGCTCGGCGGCCTGCGCGCCGTCTCGCAGCTGATCGCGTACCTCGTCGTCTACGTGTTCGCCGTCGCCGCGGTCGTGATGCGCAGTGGATCCCTCCGGCTCGACGCGATCGTCGCCGAGCAGGCCGGCGGGTGGAACGTGCTGTACCAGCCGATCGGCTTCGCGATCTTCGTGATCGCCACGCTCGCGGCTTCGCATCGCCGTCCGTTCGACCTGTCGACGTCCGGCTCGGAGCTCGTGTCGGGCTACGCGACCGAGTACGGGAGTCTGAAGCTGGCGCTGTTCCGGGCAACGGACGCCGTGCTGATGCTGGTGAACGCCTCGCTCATCACGCTGCTGTTCCTCGGCGGCTGGCTCGTTCCCGGCGTGAGCCTCGACGGCGGCGCCGCGAGCTTGCTGCAGCTTGCTGTCCTCGCCGTGAAGATCGCTCTGGTGCTGTTCTTCTTCCTCGCGGCGCGCTGGGCTCTTCCTCGACTGCGCCACGACCAGCTCATGCGGATGTGCTGGAAGGTCCTCGTCCCGCTCGCGATCCTCGATCTCGTGATCGCCGGCATCGTCCTCGGTCTCTAGGAGCTCGAAGCATGGTCGCTCGCGCGGAAAACCCGGTACCGAAGACGGTGAAGACGGTCGGCTACGAGCTGTCTCTCCTCGATCGCCTGTTCCTCCCCGTGATCTTCGCGTCGCTCGCCGAGGTCCTGAAGAGGCTCCGCGGCAAGTAGAGCTGACGGCTCGCTCGTCGCTCATCAGCGAGCGAGAAGCCACCCCGCACGACGCTCCAGCGCCACTCGATCGACCACCCGCAGGCCCTCGACTTCGGGGAGCCGCACCGCCGGATCCAGGAACAGTCCGACGGCCCCGTCCGCCGCGATCGCATCCCGCGCGCGCTGCAGGAACCGAACGAGCCCCTCGTCGCCATCGATGTCCGAGCCGAGCCAGCCGGAACGACGTCCGTAGGGTGGATCCGCCAGCACCAGATCGACGCCGCTTGCCGGCCACGGGTCCGCGAGCGCATCGATGCGCGAGACCGCCACCGTGGGCCGGCCGCTCCAGTCGAGCTCCTCGAGACAGCGCGCATCGGCAATCGCCGCATCGAACCGCGGATTCCCGGTCGCATCCCGGCGCCCCTCGAGGGTCACGATGCGCTCGCGGAGCGTATCGCGATCGTTCAGGATCGCGAGGTTGCTTTCGGTGAACCGGAGCGCTGCCGGGTCGGCATCGGCGCCGTGCAGCTCGCGCACCAGCCCGGGGTACGCGACCTGCAGGACGGCAAGAACGACCCCGTTCCCGCAGCAGGGATCGAGGACGACGCGCGGCCCCGCGGAAGGAGATCGATCGAGGTCGCGCTCGAACAGTCCGGCCACCGCCAGCGGCGCGACCCGCGGGATCGACCGACGCCACCGCAGGACCCCTCCCGCGAACAGACGCGCGCAGAGCGCCGGGTCCGCGCGTTCGATTCGCGCCTCTTCGAGCGGCCGCACGTCCGCCCGCACCGACCGTCGCTTCGGCCGGCTCACGGGGCTGTCCTTCGGGGAACCATCGCCGGATCGTACGGAGCCGCCGGTCGCCGGTCAACGCCTTCAGCCTCGCCCGTCGAAAGTCCGATAGAGATGGTTGCGCGTGTCTCGAGACGCCGCCGACCGACAGGAGACCACCGATGGCCGACAGGACCTATCTGTTCATCACCGGAACGTCCCGAGCGGGCACCACCGCGATGGCGGACCTGATGCGCTCGCACGAGCAGATCGCGATGGGGCGTGAGCGCTACAACAGCCGCTACCTCGCGGATCGGCACTTCCCGCCCGAGCTGTTCGAGAAGGAGCGCTTCTGCGTCGGCTTCGATCCCGAGGACTCGCATCACAACCGGATGCAGCCGTACTATGCGGAGCTCCTCCCCCGCTTCGATTCGTGCCTCGTCGTCGGCGACAAGATCCCGAGCCTGTCCGGCGACTACACCGTCCTCCTCGAGCACTTCAAGCTTCCGAAGGTCGTGTACATGGCGCGCGATATCTTCGAGGTCGCGAGCTCCTTCGAGGTGAAGCGTCAGGCCCACCTCGACGATCCGGCCAACCGGAAGTGGAACGAGCGCCGCGACTACCGGGCCGCGGTAAAGGAGTGGAACCGCGCGCTCGAGAACACGCTCGAGTACCGGGACGACGTGGACCTGTTCGTCGCACCGTACGTCGAGCTGTTCCAGCATGACGCTTTCCTCACCTCGCTCTGCGCCTTCGCGGGTGTCCCCGTGAGCGATTCGATGCGCGAGCACTACGCCAAGGGATGCCGGAAGCGAAAGCGCCTCGAGCGCAAGCGGGAGCTCGCGCTCACGGACGAGATGCGCGCGTACATCGAAGAGCACGCCCGCTTCGACCTGTTCGACCAGGTGATGGAGCTCGCCCGCTGCGGGGTGGAGCGACCGCACGCCTGACCGGCAAGGCTCGACTCGGCGGTTCCGGAATGGGATCCCGGCGCGCTTGTGCTTGGCACATCCCCCTGCGAAGTCGACACTTACATGCCGACCACCCCAGGCCTCGATCTCGACCAGATCCGGACCGCGACGAGGTCTTGACTCCGCCTTTCCAGAATAGGACGATTCGGGTTTCGCCAGACCCGTCCGATTGCGGTCCGGCCACCGTTATCGGTGCACCGTAGCGATCACCAAGGAGTAAAGCGTTGCCGATCAAGATCACGGCCAGGAAGGGTGAGTCCACGGAAGGACTCCTGAAGCGGTTCAAACGAACCTGCTCGCGAGCGGGCCTGTTCCGCGAGGTCAAGAAGCTCCGCTTCTACGAGAAGCCCTCGGAGAAGCGTCGACGCAAGAAGCGAGAGGCCCTGCGCCAGATCCGCAAGGCCGAACGGCGCAAGGAAAAGATGCGCCGCCGCATGAGCCGTCGCTAGGATCTCGCCACCCGCCGCGTTCGCCGATGCCCTCCCGGCATCGGCGGCGCGAGCGTGAATCCCCGCCTTTCCACATCCTGCCCCACTCCGCACGGCCTCCCTCTACACCCCCAAACCCTTCGAATCCAAGCGCTTAGCCTCGCTCTGCACCTGTCACGGGGCCTCGTTCCCTTCGTTTTGCCGTCCTTTCCCCCCTTCCGCCCGGACTCCGTTTCGCGTAGTCTGGACGGGAACTGAGGTCCGGTAACGAGACGAAACCATCGTTCCAGACAGAAACGGGAGGATCGATCCATGAGACGCAATGTCGCAATGGCGCTGCTGGCACTGGGCGCGGTCGTGTTCCTCGTCGTCGCCCCGCCACTCGGAGCCGGCTGAGGCGGAGGTCGCTGCGGCGCCAGTATGGCGCGGCTCCAGATCGACTGGTCCAGTCAGAACGGTCTGAACTTCGCGAACGAATCGCGAGACAACTGGAGCAAGGATCTCTCGGCAGATGAGGCCAAGCCGACCTTGTTCTACCTCACCACCGACAAGGCGAGAGCCAAGTCGAAGATGAACCTCCTCGAGAACACCGTCCTCATGGACGAGCGCGTCGCCACGGCGGCCAAGTTCTTCAACTGCCGCAAGATCGACGGCGATACCCTGGATAGCGATCACCCGCTGTTCAGCGAGCTCAAGGGCCGTCAGCTGCCGCGCATGGTCGTCGTCAGCGCCGAGGGCAAGAAGGTCTCGGCGGTCGAGGGCAAGGTCAGCGCGACGCGTCTCTACGGCGCGATGAAGAAGTCGGCCGAGCGCGAGTTCGTCGTGAAGCTCGACAAGCTGGTCAAGCACCACCGTCAGCTCCTGAACGACCTCGACAAGCTCAACGGTCGCAGGACCGTCCTGGCTTCCAAGGAAGAGCGGGCCGACGGACGCGAGACGGGCGACATCCGCAAGCTGCGGCGTGAGATCGAGCTCACCGAGCTCAAGCTGGAAGACGTCGAGCGCAAGCTCTTCGACGTCAAGAGGCGATCCGCCTCCTGAGGGCGGCCCCATCGAGACAATCCAAGCCCCCGGTCGTGGTGATCGGGGGCTTTTTTTTTGCGGGAAGCGGCCGTGGAGAGGTCTCCTCCGCCGGTCGGGCCCGGAAGAGGCCGCAGCCGCTTGCCGATCCGACGCATCCAGAAGTAGTCTAAAGGGTTGGATCCGCGCCTCCCGAGATTTCGGTTTCCTAGAAAGACCGTCTCGTTCGCCGCGGCGTCCCGTATATCCGCTGACAGCTCCCGGGAATCGCCGGGAGCGCGATCCGCCTGCAACCGAGCGAGTCTGCGGAGCGAATCCTGGGGCAGCACGCCCGCACGGTCGTCCCGAATGAGGAAGGATCTCCCCCGAGCGATGAGTCACCAAGAATCGTCCATGCCCCGCCCCATCCTTGCCGGCGCCCTCGTGGCGGCCGCAAGCCTGCTGCTGCTGGCCTGCCCTGGCTGCGGGTCCGGCGGAAGCGGTGGCTCGGCCAAAGCCGACTCGAAGGGCTCCGCGTCCTCGGAAGCGGCCAAGCCGACCGAGGCCATCTCCGTGGCCGTGAGCCAGGTCCAGCAGGCCCCGATGGCCGCCCTCTACGCGACGAGCGCCACGCTGCGCGCCGAGAAGCAGGCCACCGTCACCTCCCGGACCCGGGGCGTGCTCGAGGAGCTTCTCGTCGAGGAGGGCGATCCGATCCGAGAGGGGCAGATCATCGCCCGGCTCGAGGACGACGAGCAGGAGCTCGCCCTCGGCCGCTTTCGCGCGATCCGCGAGATCAAGACGAGCGAGTTCGACCGCGCGACGCGCCTCCACGAGCAGAAGGTGTTCAGCGACAGCGAATACGAAGTCATCCGACGCGAGGCCGAGGAGGCCAAGCACGACGTCGAGCTCGCCGCCCTGAACCTGGCGCGAACGACGATCGCCGCGCCGTTCGACGGGTTGGTCGTCCGACGCCACATCGACGTCGGCGCGACGGTGAGCGACGGCACCCCGATCTACGACCTCGCGGATCTCGATCCGCTGTATGCCGACGTCAACGTGCCCGAGCGACATGTGAAGCGGCTCTCGATCGGACAGAATGTCCGGCTCGGCACCGACGCCACCCGCATCGTCGCCGAGGCCCGGATCGAGCGCATCGCCCCCGTCGTCGACCCGGCTTCGGGCACCGTGAAGGTCACGGTGACCATCCCCCGCTCCGAAGGGCTTCGCCCCGGCGCGTTCGTGGAAGTCGACATCGTGACCGACGTGCACGATGAGGCCATCGTCGTGCCGCGATCGGCGCTGGTCGCCGAAGGCCGACGCTGGAACGTGTTCCGCGTGAACCCCGACCAGGAAACCGTCGAGATGCTCGAAGTGCAGCTCGCGTTCGAGGAGGGCGACCGCGTGGAGATCGCCGACGTCCTGACGAAATCGACCGCCGATCTTCGCCCCGGCGATACCGTCGTGAGCACCGGCGCCTCGGCCCTCAGCGACGGTGCGCGGATTCGCATCCTCGATGCGGGATCCGTCGAGGAGGGCACCGTCGACGTCGCCCGCACCGGGCCGGAGTGATTCGTCCGTGAGTGTTCCAGGCTTCGCCGTCCGCCGGCCAGTCACCGTGCTGATGGCCACCGTCGCCGTGGCCGTCTTCGGCTACCTGTCCATCGGACGCCTGCCGGTCGAGCTGCTCCCGAACGTCGCCTACCCGACCCTCACGATCCAGACCGAGTACACGGACGCCGCGCCCGAGTCCGTCGAGCAGTTCGTCACCAAGCCCGTCGAAGAAGCCGTCGGAGTGATCCCCGGCGTCCGCGACATGCGCAGCTCCTCGCGCGCCGGATTCTCCGAAGTGATCCTCGAGTTCGAGTGGGGCGAGCCCATGGACTTCGCCGCGCTCGACGTTCGCGAGAAGCTCGGGCTCGTCCAGCTTCCGCTCGAAGTCGAACCACCCCGAGTGCTGCGCTTCGACCCCTCGCTCGATCCGATCATCCGCCTCTCGTTCTCGGGAGACCGTCCGCTCGACGAGCTGCGCCAGCTCGCGGAGCGCTGGATCAAGCCGCGCTTCGAAGCCGTGCGCGGCGTCGCGGCCGCCAAGGTCCGCGGTGGGCTCGATCCCGAGATCCAGGTCGACGCGGACGTCGATCGATTGTCCGCCCTCGGACTGACGATGGACGATCTCGCGCGCGCGCTCGAAGCCGAGAACATCAACCGGCCGGGGGGAACGCTCAAGGACTGGGGCGCCGTCTACCTCGTCCGCACGCTCCACGAGTTCGAGGACCTCGACCAGATCCGGCGCACCGTGGTTCGCGAGACGCCCGAGGGACGCGTCCGCGTCGAGGATGTCGCCGAGGTTCGCCGCGGGAGCGCGGACCGCGACATCATCACCCGCTACAACGGCGGCGAGACCGTCGAGCTGGCCCTGCACCGCGAAGGCTCCGCGAACACGATGTCCGTGGCCGCCTCGATTCGCGACGAGCTCGATGACATCCGCGACGACCTCCCGCCCGACCTCGGGCTCGTCATCCTCACCGATCAGTCGGGATACATCGAAGAGGCGGTCGGCCAGGTGTGGTCGGCGGCCGTGTTCGGCTGCGTGCTCGCGGTGCTCGTCCTGTTCTTCTTCCTCCGCGACCTGCCCTCGACCGTCATCATCGCGCTGTCGATTCCGACGTCGGTCGTCGCGACGTTCCTCCCGCTGGTCAAGGCCGGCGTCTCGCTGAACATCATGTCCCTCGGCGGGCTCGCGCTCGGCGTCGGCATGCTCGTCGACAACTCGATCGTCGTGCTGGAAGCGATCGATCGACGACGACGCGAAGGACGCAACCGCCGCGAAGCGGCCGCGCTCGGCGCCGGTGAAGTCGCGGGCGCCGTCACGGCCGCGACGCTGACGACGGTCTCGGTTTTCCTGCCGATCGTCTTCGTCACGGGGATCGCCGGGCAGCTCTTCTACGACCTCGCGATGACGGTGTGCCTCTCGCTCGTCGCCTCGCTGGTCGTCTCGCTCTCGCTGATCCCGACGCTGGCCTCGTTCGACCCGAGCCATGTGCGTCGTACCGGGCGCGAGACGCTGTTCCCCTGGGATCAGGGCACCGCCGACCGCGAGGCGCTTCCGTTCACGATGCGCCTCGGGCCGATCGTGCTGAACCCCGTCGGCAACGGCGAGCACTGGATCAGCCGCATCCTGACCGTCGTGCTCTTCCCCGTCCGTCTGGCGCTCGGTATCGTCGGCGCCGTGGTCTTCGGACTGTGGTGGATCCTCTCGTGGGCGTTCCACGTGGCTTCGATGCCGCCGTCGCTCGTTCTCGAGGGAGTCGGTCGCGCGTATCCGGGCACTCTGCGCGCCGCGCTCAAGGCACGCTGGGTGATCCTTCCCGTCACGTTCGCGCTGCTCGGCGGCTCGATCGTCATCGGCGAGCGACTCGGCACGAACCTCGTCCCCGACCTGGCGCAGGGTGAGTTCGCGTTCCGCTTCCGGATGCCCGAGGGTACGCCGCTCGAAGCGACGGCCAGCGTCATCGAGCAGATCGAGGCACCGCTCGAAGGAGACCCGCGCGTCGAGCGCATGTTCTCGGTGATCGGCGGGCTGCCTTCCACCGCATCGGGACGACAGACGCTCGGCGAGAACCTCGCTCAAATCAACTTCGTCCTGCGCGACCAGCTTCGCGCCGAGGACGAGGAAGCGGCGGTCGCACGGGTCCGCAGCGTACTGGCGTCGTTCCCCACGATCGAGGCCGAGCTCGTCCACCCGAGCGTGCTGTCGATGCGCCCGCCCGTTGCCGTCAAGATCTACTCCGAAGAGCTCGACCAGCTCGACCGGACCGCGAGCGAAGTTCTCGCGGCCGTCTCGCGCATCGACGGCGTCCGCGATGCGTCCACGACCGCCGAGCCGGGAAGCCCCGAGGTGCGCATCGCGCCGGACCGGGAGCGCATCGGCGCGCTCGGCATCGGAACCGATCAGCTGAGCCTCGCCTTGCAGACCCAGATCCGCGGCCGCATCGTCGGACAGTTCCGCGAGGAAGAGGAGCGTATCGACATCCGGCTGCGCGCCGAGGAGACCGAGCGCGACCGCGCGTCCGAGGTCGAGAACCTCCGCGTGCGCCTGCCCGGCGGAATGTCGGTGCCCGTGTCAGCGGTCGCCGACGTCGAGATTGCGCGCGGCCCGGCGGCGATCTATCGCGCCGGCGGCGCGCGCGTGGCGGAGATCACCGCGAAGGCCGAAGCCCGCAACCTCGGCATGGTCCTCGAAGAGGTCGAGGCCAGCCTGCGCGAGATCCGGTTCCCCGACGGCGTCGTCGCGGAGCTCGGCGGCCAGAACGAGGAGCTCGAGGGTTCGCTCGCGAGCCTGCAGCTCGCGCTCATCCTCGCGGTGTTCCTCGTCTTCGTGGTCATGGCGATGCAGTTCGAATCGGTCATCCATCCGTTCGTGATCCTGCTCTCGATCCCGCTCGGCGCGATCGGCGTCATCGGCGCGCTGTACCTCACCGGGTCGTCGATCAGCGTGTTGTCGTTGATCGGCGCCGTCATGCTCGCGGGCATCGTGGTCAACAACGCCATCGTGCTCGTCGACGCGATCAACCGACGTCGACGCGCCGGCGAAGATCTGAACCCGGCCATCCTCGGCGCCGGCCAGGAGCGGCTCCGTCCCATCCTGATGACGACGGCGACGACGGTGCTCGCGCTGCTCCCGATGGCACTCGGCCTCGGCGCGGGCGACGAGCTTCGCCGACCGATGGCCATCACCGTGATCGGCGGGCTCACCGCTGCAACGCTCCTCACGCTGCTGGTCATCCCTTGCATGTACCGGGTGATGAGCCGCGCCGGTAGCCGCCTGCGTCCGATCCACGAGAGGGACGAGGAAGAGTCGATCCTGCCGGCCGAGCCGCTTCCGCTCGCGGCCGTCGGAGCGGAGGACGTCTCATGAGGATCTTCGAGACGCCCATCGACCGCCCCATCGCGACGTGCATGCTGCTGCTCTCGCTGTGCGTGCTCGGCGTGGTCGCGATCTTCCGGATCCCGCTCGACTTCATGCCGCTCATCAAGGAGCCGGAGATCCAGGTCGAGATCCCCTTCCCCGGAAGCCATCCGCTCGAGACCCTTCGCGACATCGCGATCCCCGTCGAGGAAGAGATCGCCACCATCCCCGACGTGAAGTCGATCCGCACGAACGCGAGCGCCACGCAGGCCCGCATCGAGATCAACTTCGACTGGGAAGTGAACATCGAGCTGAAGCGGATGGAGGTCCGCGAGGCCGTCGACCGCGCGCGCGACCGCCTTCCGGAAGGCATCGGCTTCATCCAGGTGAAGGGCGAGATCAGCGGCCCGGCGGACGGAGCGATGCTGCAGGGGCGGATCTCGGCCGTGCGCGATCTGTCGGAGTCGTGGGAACTTCTCGACCGGCGGATCAAGCGCCCCATCGAGCGCATCAAGGGCGTGGCAAGCGTGAGCCTCTACGGCGTGGAGCCGCAGCAGGTGCGGATCGAGCTCGAGCTCGACGCCCTGCAGAAGCACGGCGTCCAGGCCGAGGAAGTCCTCTCGCTCATCAACTCCGCCAACCTCGACATGGACCTCGGTTCGATCCGGGGCGACGTGATCCGGTACGACGTGCGCACGCTCGCGCGCTTCGAGAATGTCGACGAGATCCGCGACCTGGCGCTCGGACGAGACGGCCTGCGCATCCGCGACGTCGCGAGCGTCGAGATCCGCCAGCCCGAGCTCGACTACGGCCGGCACCTCGACCGCAAGTTCGCGATCGGGATCGACGTCTTCAAAGAGCCGACCGCGAACACCGTCGAGACCGTCGACCGCATCATGGCGCGCATCGACGAGATCCAGGAGGACCCCGCGCTCTCCGGTATCAACCTGCTCGTCTGGAACAATGCCGGCGCCGAGATCCGCAACTCTCTCAAGGGGCTGCGCAACGCCGGAATCTACGGCGGTTTCCTCGCCGTGTTCATCCTGTACTTCTTCCTCCGCCGCGTGAAGCGCACGCTCATCGTCGCGGTCGCGATTCCGTTCTCGCTGATCGTGACCTGCGGAGCCATGTATCTGCTCGGCGCCGAGTTCAACGTTCTCACCTTGCTCGGGCTCATGCTCGGCGTGGGCATGCTCGTCGACAACGCCGTCGTCGTGATGGAGAACATCCACCGGATCCAGAGCCAGGGGGTATCCCCGACACGCGCGGCACGTCTCGGCGTGCGCGACGTGGCGCTCGCGGTCGTCGCGTCGACGGCGACCACCATCATCGTGTGGTCGTGGCTGTTCACGGCGGATCGCGGGGAGCTCACGATCATGATGGGCGAAGTGGCCATCACGATCTGCCTCGCCGTCGTGTGCTCGCTCCTGATCTCACTGACGTTCATTCCGCTCGCCGCCGCTCGCTTCGTCAAGGGAACGCACGTCGACGACGGCTTCCTGCTCACGCGCCTCGCGCCGGCGTATCAGCGCCTTCTGGCCTGGACTCTCAAGCACCGCTGGGCGACGCTGACCGTTCTGTTGACCATGGCCGCCACGGCGTGGATCCCGATCCAGCGCATCGAGAAGTCGGGCGAGCCGAAGCGCCAGCAGACGAGCGTCCAGATCAACTACCAGGTGCACGACCCGTCCTCCAAGGATGTCCTCGAGGGCTACATCGATCGCGTCGAGGAGTGGCTCGAAGCGCGCAAGGACGAGATCGCCTACGAGAGCATGTACTCGTGGTACAGCGAGAACCGCGGCGTGATGACGCGTCTGTACCTCGAGCAGGGCAAGGCCAACGAGGCGAGCCTGAAGAAGCTGCGCAAGCGCCTCGAGGGCAACCTCCCGACGATCGCCGGCGTGAAGCTCCAGGTCGGCGAGCGAGACTGGTGGCGCTACGGCCGCAGCGGTCGCCGCATGGTGTCGGTCGAGGTCCACGGCGAGGATCCCGAGTATCTCGAGCAGCTCGCGGTGAAGCTCGAGAAGCGTTTGCGTGAGCTCCCCGAGGCCGTCGAGGTGTGGGGACCGAGCCTCCAGGGACAGAAAGAGATCCGCATCCTCGTGGACTCGGACCAATCCAACGCGCTCGGCGTGACGCCCGAAGCCGTGGCCGACGCCGTCGGGTTCGCGTTCCGCGGTCGGCGCCTCCGTCGATTCCAGGCGAACAACGGCGAGCTCGAGATGATGGTGAGCCTTCCCGAAGAGATGCGCGAAGGAGGGCTCGCCCTCCTCGAGCAGCTCCAGATCCCGGCCTCGCCCACCGTGCAGGCGCCGATGCCCACGAGCGCGCAAGCCCCACCTGTGATGCCCGCCGAGAACGACGCGCTCGCCATGGGTGACGACTCCGGAATCCTCATGACGAACGAATCCGAGAGCTCGCCCGGCAACGACGAGAACATGTCCGAGACGATGGGCCAGGTCACGATTCCGTTGTCGTCCGTGGCGGACGTGGAGATCCGTCGCATGCCGCCGAGGATCCGCCGGTCCGATCGCATGACGACGAGCCGCGTCAGCGTGCAGGTCGACGAGGAGGCGTTCACCACCGAGGAAGCCCAGGCGCTCGTCGCGGCGAAGATGCAGGGCTTCGAGCTCCCCGAAGGCTACCGCTGGGACTTCGGCCAGTGGGGACGAAGACGCGACCAGGCGCTCGGCACCATGACGCAAGGCGTCGCGCTTTCGCTACTGGTCGTCATGCTGCTGATGGCCGCGCTTTTCGAATCGATCACCCAGCCGCTCGCGATCCTCATCACGCTGCCCTTCGCGTTCTTCGGCGCGTTCTGGGCGCTCTGGCTCGGCGGCTACGAGCTCGACGCCATCGGCTTCGTCGGGGTCATCATTCTGATCGGTATCGTCGTGAACAACGGCATCGTCATGGTCGACCACGTCAACTTCCTCAGGCGCCAGGGCATGCCGCGTCTCGACGCGCTGCTGCAGGGATGCGGCAATCGCCTGCGTCCGGTCCTGATGACGGCGATCACGACCATCTTCGGCCTGCTGCCGCTGGCTCTCGCGGGCTCGACCGTCGCCGGCCACTACATCGACTCCCTCGGGATCGCGGTGATCGGTGGCCTCACGACGTCGACGGTCTTCACGCTCGTCGCCCTTCCGGTGTGGTACACCACCGTCGAGGATGTCGGGTCCGTGCTCGCGCGCTTCCTGCCGCAGATCCGGTCGAAGCGCGCCCCCGTCCCGCGCGGCGGCATCCTCGTCAGCAAGGAGGGCTGACGGCATGTCGAATCTCCTGCTGGTCGGCGCCGGAGGTTTCGTCGGGTCGGTCCTGCGATACTCGACGCAGCTCCTCGTCTACCGCGTGCTGCCGCAGCACACCTTCCCCATCGGAACGCTCGTCGTGAACGTTCTCGGCTGCCTCGCGATCGGGTTCCTCGGATCGAAGGCCGGCGTGACCGAGGGCGCACGCCTCTTTCTCGTCGTCGGCCTCTTCGGTGGCTTCACGACCTTCTCGACGTTCGGCTTCGAGACCGTCGACCTCGCCCGCGAGAGCTCGGCGTTCGCGGCAGCTCTGAACGTCGCGCTGCAGATCGCGCTCGGCCTTCCCGCGGTCTGGCTGGGCTCGTACCTCGCCCGCTCGGTCTGAGCCCGCGACTTTTTTGCCTCCTTCCCCGATCGCGTGAATACGCGGCCCCACAGCCGGTAAGCCGCCTCAACTCGACATTCGTCGGGCGTTCACCGCACTGCAAGGAGGAATCATGGCCAGCGTCTATCTCTACTGCGCCCTGATCGGGGGCGCGATTCTCGTCGTGCAGACCGTCCTCATGGTGCTCGGCATCGGTGCGGACCTCGATGTCGCGGACGCGCCCGACGCCGAGCCCGCGCCGGGCGATGCCGCCGACCTGAGCGGAGACGAGGCGACGTCGATCTTCCTGCAGGTCCTGACCTTCAAGTCCGTCGTCGCGTTCCTGACCTTCTTCGGGCTCACCGGCATGGCCGCGGGAAGCGCCGACATCACGCCGCGCAACACCCTGTTCCTCTCGCTCGGCACGGGTACGGTCGCGCTCTTCGGCGTCGCTCATCTCATGAACCTGATGTCGCGCCTCCATTCGAGTGGCAACGTCGATCTCTCGAACGCCGTCGGCAACGTCGGCAGCGTCTACTTGCGCGTCCCGGCCCAGAACGCCGGGCACGGCAAGATACACGTGACCGTCCAGGGAAGGACGGCCGAAGTCAAAGCGCAGACCGCGGGGCCCGAGCTTCCGACCGGCTCGCCCGCCCGCGTCGTGCGCATGATCGGATCGGACATCTTCGAGGTCGTTCCAGCGGAGGAGAGCTAGACCATGCTGACGCATCTCCCGTCGTTTCTTCTGACGAGTCCCCTGTTCACTCCGACGCTTCTCGCCCGCGAGGATCCATCGAGCGTCAACACGGCCGCGCTCCTGATGGTGGTGTTCGCCGTCCTGATCGCGTTCGGCTTCGTGATGCTCCTGGTGAAGCGGTACAAGCGCTGCCCGTCCAACCGGATCCTCGTGGTCTTCGGTAAGGTCGGCGGCGGCCGCTCCTCGAAGACGCTTCACGGCGGCGGAACGTTCGTGTGGCCGGTCATCCAGCACTACGGCTACCTGAACCTCGACCCGATCCAGATCGACATCGGGCTCGAGGGTGCGCTCTCGATCGAGAACATCCGCGTCAGCGTGCCGAGCGTCTTCACCGTCGCCATCGGCACCGAAGACGAGGCCATGAACAACGCGGCCATTCGTCTGCTCGGACTGTCGACGACCGACATCTCGAATCAGGCCAAGGACATCATCTTCGGGCAGCTCAGGCAGGTGATCGCCTCGATGGGAATCGAGGACATCAACCGCGACCGCGACAAGTTCCTCGAGAACGTGCAGCGCTCGCTCGAGCCCGAGCTCAAGAAGATCGGCCTCGTGCTGCTGAACGTGAACATCAAGGACATCACCGACGAGTCCGGCTTCATCGAGGCGATCGGTCGCAAGGCGGCCTCCGAGGCCGTGCAGCAGGCCGAGATCGACGTGGCCGAGCAGCAGAAGAAGGGCGCCATCGGTGTGGCCGAGGCCGAGAAGGAACAGTTCATCCAGGTCGCCGAGCGCACCAAGTCGCAGGCGATCGGCACCAAGCAGGCCGAACGAGATCAGATCGTGCGCCTTGCCGAGCTCGACAAGGAAAAGACCATCGGCGAGAAGACGGCCGAGTTCGAGCGCGAGTCGAGCGTCAAGGATGCCGAGCGAGGGATGCGTATCGAGGTCGCGAGCGCCGATGCCAAGGCCGTCGCCGGTGAGAACGACGCCAAGGCGCACATCGCGAAGGTGAACGCCGATCTGAAAGTGAAAGAAGCCGACGCGTTCCAGCTCGGTGAGACGCGCAAGCGAGAAGCCGACGCCGCGGTGCGCGAGGCCCAGTACCACGCCGAGGCCAAGGCGGCCGAAGCGCTCGCGTCCAAGGTCGAACAGGAGAAGCGCGCCGAGCTCGAAGCCGTGGCGCGCGCCGAGAAGGCCAAGCAGATCGTCGATGCCGAGGCCGCAGCCGAGCAGGTCCGTATCGACGCCGAGGCCGAAGCCCAGGCCATCTATCTGAAGCTCGAGGCCCAGGCCCGCGGTGAGTACGAGATCCTCGCCAAGAAGGGTGAAGGCCTCAAGGAGATCGTCGAGGGCTGCGGTGGCTCGCAGGCCGCCTTCCAGCTGCTGATGCTCGAGCAGCTCGAGCACCTCTCGGAGACGGCTGCCAAGGCCATCTCCAACATCAAGTTCGACAAGGTCGTGGTGTGGGACGGTGGCGGCAACGGCGACGGCAAGAACGGGACCGCAGGGTTCCTTCGCAACCTCGCCGGATCGCTTCCGCCGATGATGAACATGATGAAGGACATCGGGGGCGTCGAGCTTCCGGACTACATCGGGAAGATCGTCGAGGACCTCGACACCGACAAGCTCGCCGCGGCCACCGCCGGAAAGACAGACGGAACAACCGTTGCTATACCGACCGATGCGCCGACGAAACCGTCCACTCCCGAGTCGAAGTCACGGCTCGGGAAGCCCCCGAAGGACGGGTCGAGCGGCGAGCGCGCCGGAGGCTCGAAGTCCTGATCCATGAAATGGTGACCCCTGCGATCCTCGTCGGGCTCCTGCAGCCCGGCGAGGGTCCGCTCCCCATCGAACGCTCGCACGAATCGCTCCCGTTGTGGGCCGCCCTCATCCCGCTCGCCCTCGCGATCCCGTGTCTCGTGTTCGCGGCACTCGCCATGCGACGCCGACGCCTCCTCGACATGGTTCCCACCTCCAAGGTCGCGGGCGTCTTCCTCGGTCTCTCCGAAGTGAAGGGAGAGGCCCGCAAGCCGGTGCCGCTCGTGAGCTACCTCGCCGGAGTCGACTGCGTCTGGTACTCGTACGCGATCGAAGAGCACTGGCGACGGACCGTGACCGAGACATACACCGACTCCGAGGGGCGCACGCGAACCCGGAACCGCGTCGAGACCGGCTGGAAGACCGTGCAGGACGCCACCGTCACGCGCCCGTTCTTCCTCGAGGACGACACGGGATCGATCCGCATCGTCCCCGACCGCGGCAAGATCGACGGCAAGGGCGTCTTCTCGAAAAGGGTCCGTCGACGTGACCCTCTCTACTACGGCAAGGGTCCGCGACGCTCGGTCGCCGACAGCACCCACGAACGCCGCTTCTCCGAGCAGGCGATCCCCATCGATAGCCGACTCTACGTGCTCGGAACGGCCCGGCTGCGAAAGGATGGACTGACCCCCGAGGTCGGATGGACCCGCGCCGATCGCACGCTCGTCGTCTCCACCCGATCCGAAGAGAAGATCGCGCGCGGACACGCCTTCTCGTTCTGGTCGCTCACCGTGCTCGGGTGCTTGCTCGGCGCGGTCGCCGGCGGATGCCTCGGTGCCTCGATCCGGCCCGCGGCGGAGGACTTCGGAACGTTCGTCGCCCGCAACGCCGACCTCCTCATCGCCGGCGCGTCGCTGTGCGCGCTCCTGATGGGGGCGTGGCACGGGATCCAGATCTACAACGGACTCGTGTATCTCCGGCAGCGCCTGCGCAACGCTCTCAGCCAGATCGATATCCAGCTCAAGCGACGGCACGTGCTGATCCCCCGCCTCGTCTCGGTCGTGAAGGCCTACGCGACCCACGAACGCCAGGTCCTCGAACAGCTGGCGCGAGCGCGCGCCGGAGGCGACGGCACCGATATCCGCGCCACCGAAGAAGCGGCCGACGAGCAGACGCAGAGCTTTCGTCGCTTGCTGGGGATCGTCGAGGCGCACCCGGAGCTCGGTAGCGATCTCCAGTACCGCGCCCTCATGCGAAGGCTCGTGAAGACTGAAGACCGGATCGCCCACGCACGCGCCTTCTACAACGAGAGCGTGAACGTGCACAACCGGCGCATCGAGGTCTTCCCCGACGTGCTCGTGGCGCGGCTCGCGAGGTTCCGGGCGGAGCGCCCGCTCGCGTTCGACGACCTCAGCGAAGCGGACGAGCTTCTCAGAGGAAGCGGACCGTGACCGAGTTCGTCAGGCTCGCGCCCTTCGAGCTGACGGTACCCGGATCGATGATCGCGCCGCCGAACGTCACGACCGTCCCGGGCGGAAGGTTCGTCGTATCCCCATTCGGAAGGTTGAGGAACAGCGCCGGCGCGCTCGGCGGATCCGTCAGCGGCGAGCCGTCGAAGTAAGCGCTCGCCCCCACCTTCTGCTCCTTGCCGATCGCGTTGAAGACCGCGAGAGGCGTGGCGCCTCCCGAGAGCAGCACCTCGAAGCAGGACGACCCGAGCTTCGCGGGAAGCGCCGAGAGCGTCCCGTCCGTCGGCTGGCCGCTGTTCGCGTGGATGAAGTACTTGCCGTTGCCCCCGGCAGGCGGACGGGAGATCGTCGCCACCATGGAGCCCGTGGCGTCCACCTCGACGAGCCGCTCGTCGGCGTTTCCGATCGCGCCGTTGACGAACAGCACGTCGGCGACCGCACCGGCTCCCTTGTTGACCGCGCCGTGGCGGCAATCGCGGATCTCGAACTCCCACGCCGCGCCGGCGTTCTGCCCGACCGAATCGTCGAATCGCGCGCCGGACACGAAGCTCTCGCCGTCGAGCGAGACCGAATAGCCGAAGCTCTGGCCCGCGCCGAAGTCGCTCGCGCCGAGTCGAATCGGCGTCGACCACGTGGCTCCGTCGCGGACGAACGCATAGACGACGCCGAAGGTGCTGCCATCGTTCTCCTGAGGAGCGGCGCACACGAGTCGGTCGCCCGAAAGATCGACCGAAAAGCCGAACGAATCGCCGCTGACCTCGGACGCGCCGATCTTCTCGTCTTCGGTCCACTTGTTCAGGCTTCGCCGATAGAGGTAAGCAGCGCCGTTGCCCTGATCGCCACCGAAGTCCGCCAGGGGCGCGCCCACGACGATCTCGGTGTTGGTATCTCCACCGACGGACGTCCCGAACCGCGCGTTCTCGGGGAGGTCCGTGGGCTGCAGCGTCGTCTCGCGAATCCACTGCGCGTTCTTGATATAGACATGAACGGCGCCGCGCTGGATCGGGTCCGCGTCGGGCGCACCGATCACGATGCGGTCATCGACGATCGCGACCGCCGATCCGAAGAGGTCGCCCGCACGCGTGCCCGCCTCCGGATTGAGGATGCGCTGCACCTCGACGAACTCGAGGCCCTGACGCTCGAAGACATACACCGAGCCCGAATCGACGCCGCCGGAATCCTCACGGGGCGCGCCGACCACGAGCAGGTTGTCCTTCAACGCGACCGCCGCACCGAACCAGTCGCCTTGCTGCACGTCGACCGGACGCACCTTGTCGAAGAGCGACCAATCGATCAGGTTTCGCTTGTAGATGTAGACCGCCCCGCCGTCCGGGAACACCGACGAATGTCTCGGTGCGCCGGCCGCCGCGTACTGGTTGCTGATCGAGACCGAGCTGCCGAATCGATCGAGCCCGGTGGCGTCGGTCGGCTCGAACTCGTCCTCGAGGCTCCACTGCCCGTTCGTGCGCTGGAAGAGGAGGATCTTGCCGGTATCGAGCACCGACCCGCTCTCGTCGTGAAGAGGCGCACCGACCGCAGCCCGGTCGATCGCCGCATCGTACGAGACCGAGAATCCCATCTGGTCGTTCGGCGCGACGGATCCACCGTTCAGTCGCGACTTCGTGAAGAACTCCTGCCCCATCGCGGACGAAGACGCCGAACCCAGAATGGCGCAAGCGCACAGGAGGGCAAGAAGGCAGTTCGAGACGTGCAAGAATCGGAGGTTGGGCCGCATCATCAGAGAAACTCCGTGTATCCCGTGGGTGCCCGAGGAGTGAAAGTGGACCCCTATCCTAACTGATCCCGCGCCACTTGGGAACGGGCTTTCGGCGCCGGATCGGGGCGGTCGGGACGGGGACGGCGAGGCGGAGGGGGAGCCAGCCCGAGCGCAGGCAGGCCTCGGCCGGGTCCCGGCGCAGGGCGGACAGGAAGTGCCCGCGTGCGGCCGGTCGGCGCCCGTTCTCGAGCGAGGCGCGGGCCCGGGCGAGGTCGCGAGAAGCCAAGAAACGGGCGAGCCAGGCCTCGTAGCGGAAGCCGAGGCGCGTGTTCACGAACCGGCGCTCCAGGGCCTCACGGGACGCGGAGGGGGTCCGTCCGGGGCAGTGCGCCATCGCGACGTCGAGATAGCCGAGCAGCCCGCCCCCATCGAGCAGCAGCGCGGAGAGCGCGAACCCGGGCGTTACCACGCGCGAGCCGAGCCACTCGGGATACCCCCCCAGTCTGTCCGCCCGGAACAGGAGTGTCGAGACGGACAGGAAGGTCCGTTCGGTCCAGAGGTCCTCGGCGTCGTAGAGCTCGGCACGGTCCGGCGGACGCACGGCAGCGCGGTCCGAATCGCCAGCACGGGCCGAACCGCCAGCGCGGGCCGTTCCGTTGGCAAGCGGGCCGGGGCGGGTGAACGCGTGAAAGCATCCGGCCGCCTCGGGATGGCTCGCGAGCCAGGAAGCCTGCCGCGCGAGCTTGTCGCGAGATCGCCACTCGTCGCCGTCCTGCATCACCGCGACGAGCGAGGCGCCCGAGGGTTCCAGGGTCCCGAGCCGGGACGATTCGACGACGCGTACGCTCGCACGGACCGTCTGCCGCTCCACGCTCGCGAGCGTTTCCGCAGCCGGCCTCAGCGTGCCGCCTCTCGTCAGGATCAAGACTTCGATTCGCAACCGGACTCCTCCCGCACGGGGAGCCGGACCGGAGCCGGGCCCCCGGAACAAGATCGGAAAGATCCCGCCCCGGACTGTAACCCCGGGGCCACAGCCCGTGTTGCCGCTCGATTCGGGTGTGGATACAATGCCGGGCCCGACCCGTATCGGACGCCGCGCGACGCGACGCCCCCGGCGGGTCCCCCTCGGACGGAGCCCCCGCATGATCCGCTCGTTCGCCTGGATCGGTCTCGCCGTCGGCCTGCTCGCGATCGCGACCGCCCTCTCCTGTCGATCTCCCGAATCGCTCGAATCTCCGCGGTCGGTCAAGACGGCCTCCGTACGGGACGAGACGCGCGTGCTCGTGTACAGCCGCACCGCCGGCTACCGCCACCGCTCGATCCCCGCCGGCATCGAGGCGATGCGTCGGCTCGGGGACGAGCACGGATTCGAGGTGCTGGCCACCGAAGACCCGGCGCTCTTCACCGACGAGTCGCTTGCCGACTTCGACGTCGTCCTGTTTCTGTCGACGACGGGCGACGTGCTCGACGAGGAAGGCGAGGGCGCGCTCGAACGCTTCGTCCAGGGAGGCGGCGGCTGGGTGGGCATCCACGCCGCGAGCGACACCGAGTTCGAATGGCCGTGGTTCGCCGGGCTCGTCGGCGCGTACTTCAAGGGGCACCCTCCCGTGCAGCCGGCCCGTCTGGCGGTGCTCGATCGAGTCCACCCGTCCACGTGCCACCTGCCCCCGGCCTGGCATCGGACCGACGAGTGGTACGACTTCCGAGAGAGTCCCACCAGCAAGGTGCACGTTCTCGCGACGATCGACGAGCGCTCGTACGAAGGCGGAACGATGGGACACGACCACCCCATCGCATGGTGCCATGAGTACGACGGCGGACGCTCCTGGTACACGGCCGGCGGACACACCGAGGAAAGCTTCTCGGAGCCCGAGTTCCTCGAACATGTCGCCGGGGGAATCCTCTGGGCGGCCGGACGCGCGCAGGGCGACGCCGGCACGACTCTCGACGCCAACTTCGACGTCGTCGTGCTCGATGACTTCGTCACCGATCCGATGGAGCTCGCGATCACGCCCGATCTGCGTGTGCTGTTCGTCGAACGCCAGGGCGTCGTCAAGATCTGGAAACCGGACACGCAATCCACGGTGGTCGCGGGCTTCCTCGACGTCTTCGACGATCTCGAAGACGGCCTGCTCGGCGTGACGATCGATCCCTCGTTCGAGGAGACGGGCTGGTTCTGGGTGTACTACGCTCCGGCCGGGGACGAACCGAAGAACCGGCTGTCGCGGCTCACCCTCGACGGCGACACCTTCGCCCCCGAGAGCGAGGTCGTGGTGCTCGAAGTGGCGACGCAGCGAGACGAGTGCTGTCACTCCGGCGGCTCGCTCGCCTTCGGTCCCGACGGCAACCTCTTCCTCTCGACGGGCGACAACACCAACCCGTTCGCATCGGGCGGATACGCGCCGATCGACGAGCGCGAGGGGCGTTCCCCGTGGGACGCGCAGAAGTCGTCCGGGAACGCGGCCGACCTGCGCGGCAAGGTCCTGCGGATCACGCCCCAGCCCGACGGCAGCTATACCATCCCCGACGGCAACCTGTTCCCGGCGGACGGCTCCGGCGGCCGACCCGAGATCTACGTCATGGGATGCCGCAATCCGTTCCGCATCTCGGTCGATCCCGAGACGGGCTGGCTTTACTGGGGCGATGTCGGGCCGGACGCCGGCGCACCCAACGACGATCGCGGCCCCGCCGGCCACGACGAGTACAACCAGGCCCGCGAAGCCGGCTACTTCGGGTGGCCTTACTTCGTCGGACCGAACCTGCCGTATCGCGACTACGACTTCGAGTCCGAGGAACACGGGGCGGCGTTCGATCCCGCGGCTCCCGTGAACGATTCCCCGAACAACACCGGCCCACGAGAGCTTCCCCCCGCCAAGCCCGCCTGGATCGGATACACCTACGCGAAGACGGAAGCCTACGGCGGCCTCGATGCGGGCGGACGCTGCGCGATGGCCGGTCCGGTGGCGCGCTTCGATGCGCTCGGGCTCGGCAACCATCCGCACGGGCTGCCTCCGTACTACGACGGCACGGTCTTCCTGTACGAGTGGGCTCGCAATCGTCTGTTCGACGTCAAGCTCGACGAAGAAGGCCGACCGCTCGATATCCGTCCTTTCCTCGCGAGCGTGACGTTCAAGCGACCGCACGATCTCGAGCTCGGGCCGGACGGACGGCTCTACCTCATCGAATGGGGAACGGGCTTCGGCGGAGGCAACGACGACGCTCGCATCGTCCGCATCGACTACCATCCTTCGGGGCAGCGACCGCCTCGCGCGCTCGCGAACGCTTCGACGCGATCGGGCGCACTTCCGCTCCGCGTGAGCTTCGATGCGTCCGCGAGCGAGAGCCGCAACGCGAGCCCCGAGCTCGAGTACGCCTGGGACTTCGACGGCGACGGCACGGTCGACTCGCGCTCGGCCAAGCCGACCCACGTGTACCGACGCGCCGGGCTTCACGACGCCCGCGTGACCGTGCGCGACCGCGACGGCCTCGAGGCCACCGCAACGATCCCGGTCACGGCCGGCAACACCCGGCCGAGCGTTCGTTTCGAGTGGCCGCCCGACGGCGGCATCGCCGATCTCGGCTCGCAGGTCGACTGGCGCGTCGCGGTCGAAGATCCGGAAGACGGCCGCATCCCCGACGATCGTGTCTCGATCCAGCCGTACCTCGGTCACGACACCCACGCGCACCCGCTCCACCAGAAGACCGGGCTCGAGGGACGCATCGAGACGCTTCAGGACGACGGACACGGGGACGCCGCCGATCTGTTCAGCGTGCTCGCGGCGACGTACACGGATCGCGGGGCGGGATCGGTACCCGCGCTCACGGGCCGCGCCGAGGTCGTCCTGCAGCCCCACCGCAAGGAGGCCGAGTACGCGACGTCGAATCGTCGGGCGAGACTCCAGCGCGGTGGCGGGTCGCAGGCCTGGCTGACGTTCTCCGGACGGCGTCCCCACGCGACGTACGCCCCGCTGAACCTTCACGGCATCGAAGAAGTCGCGATGCGCGTGGCGGTCGGTCGATCCGCCGGCGAAGTCGAGCTGCGCATCGACGCCGCCGACGGTCCGCTCCTCGGATCGGCCCGCCTCGAGAGCACGACCGACCTCGAGCTCGAAGCCGGCGAGCCCTTCCCTCTTCGCGTCGAGTGGTTCGAGAAAGGCGGCGGCGCCGGCGTGATCCTTCGCATCGAGGGGCCCGGTCTCGTCAAGCAGCCCGTACCCGCCGAGTTCTTCCCGGAAGGCGTCCTCGCCGAGTACTACGAGCTCGACTCTCCCGATGAGCTCCCCGACTTCGACACGCTCGATCCGTATGCGATGGAACGCGTCGCAAAGATCGACTTCGCTTCGACGAGCGAGGAGTTCGCCGGCTCCGGTCGCGCGGACGACGTCGGTGCCGTCTTCACCGGATCGCTCGTCGTCCCCGAATCCGGTCCCTACTCGCTCTTCCTCGAATCCGACGACGGCTCTCGACTGGTCGTGGGCGATCGCGTCCTCGTCGACAACGACGGCCTCCACGGCATGGTCGAGCGAACGGCAGGCTGGGAATGGCGGGAAATCGTGCTTCCGGTGAACGATCCCGGAACGACGTTCGAGCTCTTCGTCACCTTCCAGCCCGACGACGCGAAGGCCAAGGGCGATCTCCTCCGCCTCGACTGGCTCGAGATGCGCGGCCGCGGCGTCGAGGCCCGGACGACGTCGAGGTGAGCCGATGACCTCGCCCCCTCCCGGGCTCGAATCGTTCCACCCCGTCGTGCAGCGGTGGTTCGCCGAGGCGTTCCCCGAGCCCACGCAGGCGCAGCGCAAGGCGTGGCCGTCGATCGCGGGCGGCGAGAACACGCTGCTGCTCGCGCCGACCGGCTCCGGAAAGACGCTCGCCGCGTTCCTCGTCGCGATCGATCGCATCGTGTTCGCGGACGAGCCGCCGGCGCCCGGTATCCGCGTGCTCTACGTCTCGCCGCTGAAAGCCCTCGGCGTCGACGTCGAGAGGAACCTGCGCTCGCCGATCGCGGGCGTACGGACGGTCGCCGAGCGCGAGGGCGTACCGCACCGAGTCCCGTCGGTCGGCATCCGATCCGGCGACACGCCCGCTTCGGAGCGCTACCGGCTCACGCGCACGCCTCCGGATATCCTGATCACGACGCCGGAATCGCTCTACCTGATGCTGACGTCGCGCGCCCGCTCCATCCTCGAGACGATCGATACCGTGATCATCGACGAGATCCACGTCATGGTCGCGAGCAAGCGCGGGTCGCATCTGTTCCTGTCGCTCGAGAGGCTAGAGGCGCTCCGTCGCGCGAACCATCCCGAGCGTCCTCCGATGCAGCGAATCGGACTCTCCGCGACGCAGCGTCCCCTCGACGAGATCGCGGAGCTTCTCGGCGGATGCGAGCTCGCCTCGCCGGACGAAGATCCCGCGCCGCGCCCGGTGCGCATCGTCGAGGCCGGACGGTCGCGCGAGATCGACCTCACGATCGAGGTGCCCGTCGAAGACATGGCGCGGCTGGCCGAAGCCGCGGACGATACCGGTCCGGCCGCCGGGGGGCCCACGATCCCCTCGATCTGGCCGGCCATCTATCCGCGGCTCGTGGAGCTCGTCCGCTCGCACCGATCCACGCTGATCTTCGCCAACAGCCGCCGCCTCGCCGAACGCCTCGCCGCCGCGATCAACGAGGAGGCCGACGAGGAAATCGCGCGCGCGCACCACGGCTCCATCTCGAAGGACGCGCGCGTCGACATCGAGGATCGGCTGAAGCGCGGAGAAATCCCGGTGCTGGTCGCGACGTCCTCACTCGAGCTCGGCATCGACATGGGCGCGATCGATCTCGTGATCCAGGTCGAGTCGCCGCCGTCGATCGCGGCGGGAATCCAGCGGGTCGGGCGCGCCAATCACCAGGTCGGAGGTCGGTCGGAAGGCGTGCTCTTCCCTAAGTATCGCGGCGATCTTCTCGCGAGCAGCGCGGCGGCCGAGCGCATGCTCGCGGGCGAGGTCGAAGAGTCGCGCTACCCGAGGAACCCGCTCGACGTTCTCGCGCAGCAGATCGTGGCAATGGCCGCGCTCGAACCCGTCGAGACGGATGACGTTCTTCGCACCGTTCGCAGCGCCGCGCCGTTCCGCGACCTTCCGCGCTCGTCGTTCGAGGGCGTGCTCGACCTCCTCGCCGGACGCTACCCTTCGGACGAGTTTTCGGGGCTCCGTCCACGGCTCAACTGGGATCGCCTCGCCGGCAAGCTCTCTCCGCGGCGGGGCTCGCAGCGCACCGCCATCCTCAACGGTGGCACCATCCCCGACCACGGCCTGTTCGGCGTCTACCTCGCGGGCGACGGTGACGGTGCCGACGGAAGCCGCGTCGGCGAGCTCGACGAGGAGATGGTCCTCGAGACGAAGCCCGGCGATGTCTTTCTGCTCGGCGCCTCGTCTTGGCGCGTCGTCGACATCACGCAGGATCGTGTGCGCGTCGTGCCCGCTCCCGGCGAGCCCGGACGCATGCCCTTCTGGCGCGGCGAAGGCCCGGGACGACCGCTCGAGTTCGGTCGCGCGATCGGAACGCTCGCCCGCACGCTCCTTCGCCAGCCGCGCGCGGACGCCGAGCAGCGCCTCGTCGAGGACCACGGCCTGCAGCCCGGAGCCGCGCGCAACCTGCTCGACTATCTCATCGAGCAGCGCGAAGCGACCGGCACCGAGCCGAGCGACCGCACGATCGTCGTCGAATCGTTCGTCGACGAGATCGGCGACTGGCGGATCGCGGTGCTCTCCCCGTTCGGCGCGCGCGTGCACGCCCCCTGGGCCACCGCCGTCGCGAGCCGTCTCCGCGAGGAAGTCGCCGGCGAGGTCGACGTCATGTGGACGGACGACGGGATGGCGTTCCGCGTGCCGGAGTCGGAGGCCCCGCCCGAGATCGACCGTTTCTTTCCGTCGCCTGACGAGATCGAGGACATCGTCGTGCGCGAGATCGGGCAGACCGCGCTCTTCGCGGCTCGCTTCCGCGAGAACGCCGCGCGCGCACTCCTGATCCCGCGGCGCGCTCCGGGGAGGCGAACGCCCCTGTGGCTCCAGCGTCGACGATCGGCCGACCTGCTCGCCGTCGCCTCGCGCTACCGAAGCTTCCCGATCCTTCTCGAGACGTACCGCGAATGCCTTCGCGACGTCTACGACGTGCACGGGCTTCGCGAGATCCTCAAGGAAGTACGCGATCGGACGATCCGCGTGCACGCGCTCGAGACGCGCAAGCCCTCGCCGTTCGCGTCGGCGCTCCTGTTCGGGTACGCGGCGAACTTCCTCTACGACGGCGACACCCCGCTCTCCGAGCGACGGGCGCGCACCCTCGCCCTCGACCTCGCACAGCTGCGCGAGCTTCTGGGCGACGCCGAGATGCGCGAGCTCCTCGTCGCCGAGATCGTGGACGCGGCCGCGCTCGAGCTGCAGCGTCTCGACGGCAAGCATCCGATCCGTCATGCCGAAGGCCTGCACGACCTGCTGCGGTACATCGGCGACCTCACCCATGGCGAGATCGAGGCGCGCGCCGATACGCCCGAGAACCGCGAGGGCCACCCCGACGCGTGGATCTCGCAGCTCCTGAAGGACCGACGCATCTTCGAAGCGCGCATCGCCGGCGAGATCCGCTACGCCGCGGCCGAAGACGCATCGCGGCTCCGCGACGCGCTCGGCGTGGTGCCGTCCGCAGGGCTCCCCGACGCCTTCCTCGAATCGGTCGAAGACGCGCTCGGCGATCTCGTCTCACGATACGCGCGCACGCACGCTCCGTTCTCGCTGCAGGCGGCCGCCACGCGGTTCGGCCTCGGGATCGAGCCGGTGCGCGCCGCGCTCGAGCGCCTCGCCGCGGCGGGTCGCGTCGTCGAGGGGGAGTTCACACCGGGCGGACGCGGACGCGAGTGGTGCGACACCACCGTGCTTCGCCTGCTGAAGCAGCGCTCGCTCGCCCGCCTTCGCAAGGAGATCGAGCCGGTCGCGACCCCGCGCCTCGCGACGTTCCTCGCCCACTGGCACGGACTCACCCGGCGGCGACGCGGACTCGACGCGCTCCTCGACGTGATCGAGCAGCTCCAGGGTACGCCGCTTCCGTTCTCGACTCTCGAACGCGACATCCTTCCGGCTCGCCTCGAGGGATACCGCCCCGCGGATCTCGACGAGCTGTGCGCCGCCGGTGAGGTCGTTTGGCGCGGGATCGATTCCCTCGGAACCAACGACGGCCGTATCGCGCTCTACCTGACCGGCGATCACGACAAGCTCGCGCCGCGGCAAGATCCGGCCGAGGGCGAGCTCGCGGCCTCGATCCGCGAGCTTCTCACCGAACGGGGCGCACTGTTCTTCGAAGAGATCCACCGCATCGTCGGCGGCTTCAAGGACGACCTCCTGGCCGCGCTGTGGAACCTGGTGTGGAGCGGCGAGGTCGGCAACGACACGTTCGCTCCGTTGCGATCGCGATTCGGCCCGTCGCCCTCCTCGGCCCGCGGACGTCGCGAAACCGGAAGACGCCGCGACCCCGGGCGACGCTTTCGATCCCGACGCACGCCGAAGCCGCCCGGGTCGGAGGGCCGATGGTCCCGCCTCGGCCCCGATCCGGAGCACGGGCCGACCCCGACGGAACGACAGGCGGCGCTGGCGCAGCAGCTCATCGAGCGCTACGGGATCCTGACCCGCGAGATGGTCCTCGCCGAGGGTACGGCCGGCGGATTCGCGGAGGTGTATCCGGTGCTGAAGGCCATGGAAGAAGCCGGGCGGATCCGACGTGGCTACTTCGTCGCCGGCCTCGGCGCGGCGCAGTTCGCGGCACCCGGGGCCGACGAGCGACTCCGTTCGGATACACAGCCCGACGAGGATCGCGAGTCGACGACGTTCGTGCTCGCCGCCACGGATCCGGCCAACCCCTACGGCGCCGCGATCCGCTGGCCCGAGTCCTCGTGCGACGCCCGGCCGATGCGGGCGGCCGGGGCGCACGTCGTCCTCCACGACGGTGAGCTGGTCGGGCACCTCGGGCGGAGCGGCCGGAACCTGCTGACGTTCCTCCCGTCGACCGAGCCGGATCGCGAGCGCGCCGCCGCCGCGCTGGCCGACGCTCTCGCATCGAGGGGAACGCCCCGAGCCGCGGCCCAGATCGAGACCGTGGACGGCCTGGCGGCTCCCGAGTCCCCGTTCGCGGCCCGCCTCGAAGCGGCGGGATTCGAGCGGTCGGCGAAGGGCTACCTCTCACGCGGGCGCGCCGACGACGAGAGTGCCGCGCCCAAGCCCCACCACCCGAGGCCGCGCGATGCCCGAAGGTGACACGATCTATCGCGCCGCCGCGCGCCTGCGCCGCGTGCTCGACGGTCGCGTCCTCGACGACGCGTCGGTCGACGAGCGCTACGTGGACCCGCGTCGGCTCGACGGGGCTCCGGTAGCCGGCCGCACCGTCACGCGCATCGAGACGCGCGGAAAGCACCTGCTCATCCACCTCGACGACGAGCGCGTCCTGCACACCCATCTCGGGATGACCGGCACGTGGGACATCTACGCGGCCGACGATCGCTGGCGGAAGCCCTCCCGCCAGGCCGCCCTGCGCCTCGCGACCGGCGACCGCGTGGCGGTGTGCTTCTCACCGAAGACGCTCGAAGTCCTCACGGCGACGGGACTGCGACGCCATCGATGGATCTCGCGGCTCGGTCCCGACATCCTCACCGATCCGTTCGACGAGGACGAGGCGCTCGAACGCCTGCGCCGTCACCGCAGCGTCGCGATCGGCGTGGCAATGCTCGATCAGAGCCTCGTGTGCGGGATCGGGAACGTCTACAAGTCCGAAGCCCTCTTCGTCACCGGCATGCATCCGTTCGACCTGGTCGGAGCCTTCGACGAGGAGACGCTCCGCGCGCTTGTGCAGAAGACTCGAGCTCTGATGCGACGCAATCTCGAGGGCTATCCTCGCAAGACCCGATTCAGCAGGGACGGAAGCCGCGCGCATGTCTACGGGAGGAGTGGCGAGCCTTGCCATCGGTGCGGCACG
>CAZQZX010000035.1:0-37560 GCA_964597885.1 uncultured Planctomycetota bacterium | reverse complement strand
CGAACAGGAGCGCGTTGTTGTCCCACGCCCACTGGTCCTGGTGCAGGATCCCGAGCAGGATCGCGAGCACGAGGATCACCATCGCCGCGCCCTTCGGGCCGCCCCCGTGGACGCCCGAGCTTCCGCTACCTCCGCCGCTCGCGCTCATCAGCGCGCGTCCGCGTCGCTGCCCGCGCCCGGTCGTCCGACCGCGTACAGGTGCGTCATCGTGCCCGTGTACAGCACGCCGTCCGCGACGACCGGCGACAGGTAGATGGCGCTGCCGAACTCGATCTCATGGAAGAGCTTCGAGGCTTCCTTGCCCTTCAGCACCTTCTCGCTGCCGTTCTCGCCGGTGAAGGTGAGCTTCTTGCGTCGGTACTCGATCTCGACCCCGCCACCGAGCTCTTCGGCGATGGCCTTCGTCGGGCCGGTCTCGAACACCGTCAGCATGCCGTCCTCGTTCCCGAGGAAGACCTTGCCGTCGGCGACGAGCGTCGAGCCCCAGATCGGGCTCACGGTGTCGAACTTCCACCAGAGCTTGCCGGTCTTCGCGTCGAAGCAGTAGAGCCAGCCGCTGTAGTCGGCGACATACGCGAGGCCGTCCGCGATCGAGGCCGTGCTGATCGAGCGGTTGATCGGATAGCTCCAGACGTGCTCGCCGTTCTTGGCGTTGACGCATGCGAAGTTGCCGACGCCTTCACCGTGCTCCGGGTCCTGCCCGATCGCGACGTACACCAGTCCGTCGTGGAAGACCGGCGTCGAGATGATCTCGCTCGGCCCTTCGGCGGTCGCGTACTTGATCGGCTTGTTCTTGTCGCCGTTCTCGAAGCGGTACCCGGGGAGGTTCACGTCGTACTTCCAGAGCATCGGGAGCACGCCGAAGCCGTCCTCGTCCTTCACCGGGTTCGGATCGAATCCGTAGACGCGTCCGTCCGGCCCGCCGAAGATGACGACGCCCTTGCCGTCGACCTCGCCGTAGCACGGGCTCGTCCAGTTGCAGTGCAGGATCTGCTTCGAGAGTCCCGAGCCCTCCTCGCCGACGAGGATCGTCTCGGGCGTGGCGCCCGGCTCCTCGGCGTGCTTGCGATCGAGCGCGATCAGCGCCGGAGCCTTCGGGGCGGGGATGCCGCGGTGGTCGTAGGTGACGCCGTTCGACGTCGCCGCGAAGATGATGTCGCCGACCACGAGCGTCGAGCTCGACGTCACGTTGTGCGGATACACGCCGAGCTCCGTGCGCATGTCGTAGCGCCAGATGATGTCGGCGTCGGTTTCCTTCAGCTCCACCGGCGGCAGCGGCTGGATGCCGCGCATCGCCATGTACTGCGCCTCGTCCTGGTCGCCCTGGTTGCCGTTCTTCAGGCCGTGGACGTCGAGCGCCAGCACCTCACAGCGGTTCGTCATCACGTAGACGCGATCGTCGATGACCGAAGGCGACGAGCAGATGCCGAGCAGCTCCCAGTCGCCGACCTTGCCGGAGCCGAGCTTCGGAATGGTCAGCGTCCAGTGCGTCTCGCCGGTCTTCGCGTCGAGGCACTTCAGCAGGCTGTGGTCACCCTTGAAGCGCTTGTCGCCGCGACCGTGGTTGTTGGTGCCGATGTAGATGCGGCCGTCGACGATCGTCGGGTTGCCGTACGTCTGCGATCCGAGCTTGGCGACCCACAGGACGTTCTCGGTCTCTTCGATGTCGACCTGACCATCGGATCCGATCTCACCGGGATCGAACGTCGACGGGATCCCCGTCGCTTCGCCGGCCATGTTGCGCGAGCCGTCGCGGCCCCACTGCGGCCAGTCGCGGTCGGGCGCCTTGTTGCCGGTCGTCGTGCTGTTGTTCGTGGCCAGCGCGCCGGTCGCCAGCAGCGCGAGCACGGCGATGGTGGCGAGCGTCTTCTGGATGAGCGTCATCTCGAGGCCTCTCATGAACCGCTTCCCTTCGTCGAGTTCGGCGTGATTTCGATGTTGTCGACATAGACGCGGAACCGCGCCTGCGGCGAGAATCCGAAGACTCCCGGCGATCCCTTCTTGTGGGCGACGTCGTGCTTCGCCTCGATCGTCCACTCGGCGGGCTCGGATTCGCTGTCGCGCTTCCAGACCTTGGCGCGGACGACGCCCGACCCATCCGGGTTGACGTCCACGCGCGTCTTCATGCGGTACCAGACCTTCGGCTTGATGATGTAGTCGACGTCGTGACGGAAGCGCTCGATGTTCGAGTTGATCTCGATCTTGTCGTGGTTCCCCATCAGCTTGATGAGGTAGCGCTGGTTGACGACGCCGACCTCGCCGAGGCCGCGGCGGTTGCCGTCGCTCTTCACGTCGGCCGTGTACGTGTAGCTGTGCTGCTCCGGGCTCCCGAAGTACGAGATCGCTTTGTGGTGGATCAGCTTCTCGGCGGTCTTCGCGAGCACCTGGTTGCCGTCCTGGTTCCAGACCTGCCACTTGTCGATCTGCGGCACCCACGTCATCGGCGTGGGCGCGACCTTCGCGCCTTCCTCGGACGGGTGCTTCATCGTGAGCTCGAAGCCCTCGAAGTCCTCGACGTAGGGAACCGACGCCACGAGTCGCCCGCGCGTCGTACCGCTGAGCGTACCCGCGGTAGCTTCGAGGACGCCGGCCGAGATCTTCTTGCCTGCCACCAGAACGCCGCTCGCGTCGAAGGCGCCGTCGAACGTGGTGCCGCCCTTGCCGGGCACCATCTTCCACGTGAGCGATTCCTTCACTTCGCGGACGCGCTGACCGTTCGCGTCGAGGGCGAACGCGCGGAACGACTGCGTCTCGCCCGGACGGAGCAGGAACTCGTTCGGAACGATCTGGAGGCGCGTCGCCGGGCCCGGCTTCGCGTAGCGGACGGGCTCGGGCGGAGCCGGAAGGCCGTCGGCGTTGCCGTCCGCGGATCCGAAGCAGTACAGGCGCTTGGTCGTGTGGACGTACACCTTGCCGTTCCAGGCCGCCGGCGAGCCGAGGCAGTTGCCCTCGAGCTGCACCTTGGCGAGCACCTCGGGGCCGCTGTCGCTCGGACGCAGGATCCAGAACGAGCCGTTGTTCATCGGAACGTACAGCTTGCCGTCGGCGAAGAGCGGCGACGCGTGGATCTGCGTCGGGCCGAGCTTCTCGTGCCAGAGCTGCTTGCCGGTGTTCGCATCGACGCAGTAGATCTCGCCCGTCTGGACGACCTGGTAGACGCGATCGCCGACGAGCACCGGCGAGCTGGTGAACATGCAAAGCGGCGCGCGCCAGACCTCGTCCTTCGCGTTGAGGATCAGCGGGCGCTTGCCGGGCTGCAGGCGATCGGCGCCCGGAAGCTTCAGCGCGACCATGCGGCCCGTCTCGGTGGTGTCGAGGTTCTGGCGGCCGTGGATCGCGACGAGCTTGCCATCGTGGATGAGCACGGACGAGTTGATGCCGCCCATGATCTGCTGCGAGCGCCAGATCGGTTCGCCGGTCCACGCGTTGATGCAGACGAGCGATCCCGAGCCGAGGCCGGTGTACAGCACGCGACGGCCTTCCCACCAGTCGAGGAAGGGCGTCGAGAAGCAGCTGTCCTTGAGGAGCGGCGGGCCGACGCCCGCGGTCGCGGCCCACACCGGCTCGCCGGTCCGCTTGTCGAAGGCGTAGACGCGGTCGCGCGGCGGTGCCTGCGCGCCCCAGTTGTTCGAGACGCCGCGGAAGATGACGAAGTCGCCTTCGATCGTCGGCGCGCCGACGCGGCCGTTCGGGTAGGTGTTGCGCCCGAACTCCTCGAGCATCGAGTGCTCCCAGCGGATCTCGCCGTCACGCGTCAGGCAGAAGATCGCGCCCGGCGTCGACATCCAGTAGAGGTAACCGGTCTCGGAATCGATCACCGGCGACCCGATCGAGTAGCGGTTGTAGGGCGTCTCGCTGAGGAAGTCGTGGAAGCGCTTCTCCCAGACGATTTCGCCGGTCTTCTCGTCGAGGCAGACGAGGACCTCGTAGAGATCCTGCTCGATGCCTCGGTAGCCCCACGAGTAGACGCGCCCGTTGGCGATGACCGGCGTGCCGCGCCCCTGGAGCTCGATGTCCCAGAGGTGGTTCTCGCCGCGGACTTCCCATTTCTCGGGGAGACCGGTCTCGCGCGAGACGCCGGTCTGGTCGGGGCCGCGCCAGTTCAGCCAGCCGCGGACGTCCTGGGCCGTCGCTTGCGGCGCGAGCACGCCAGCGAGGGCGATCGCAACAGCAAACCACGAAATGAGATGGTTTCGTCTCATGGGGTACTTCCCTGTTCTCGGGTGAAGGTTCTCTCGAGGGCCATTCGGCGGCCCGAGCCCGTATATACGGGGCGTCCCCGCGCGGGGTCCGAGGTCGTCGGCGGGTCGGACGGATCCGCCCGCGGACGAAAGGGATAGCATAGCCAAGGGGGTTCCCGCCGTCGACGGACGGGAAAAGCGCGGCTCACCCGGGACTGCTGCCGGGCAGTGTGAGGGTAACCCGAGCGAGCCGCGCCAGGGTTTCTATCCAGATCACGCAATCGAGCGACATCGGCGACCGATTTTCACGAAACTTCCGGGGGAGCGCCGGTCACCCGGGATTCGCAGGCCGGCCGATCCGGGCGGCTCGATCCAGGGGCACTACACCGTCGGGCCGCCAAAACGGGCAGGATTTCCCGTCGGCGTGCGGTTGAGGGGCGGGGAGGCCCGCATCGGCCGGTTGGGCGTATCGCCCGCCTTTTTTCCGGAATCCGCTTCCGGTTTTCCACGAGCGTCGGGTGAACGGGGGCGAGGCGCGTCGAGAGTTCGCCGCGCCTCGGCCCAGTTCAATCGACAGGATCGTGGAGGCTTTGCGATGAAGAATCAGCTCACGGCGCGGATCGCGCTCGGATTGTGGCTGCTTTGCGTGGGATCGGGTGGGGCGCTCGCCCAGCCGGGGTCGAGCTCGTTCGACGTGACCGAGATCGACGGATCGAACGGCTTCACCGTGACCGGGACGGGAATCGCCGCGAACCTCGGAACGGCGATGTCCGGCTGTGACCTGAACGGGGACGGCCTGCGCGACGTCGTTCTCGGCTCCGAAGGCGCCGACACGTTCCGGGGAAGCCGAAGCGGCGCCGTATACGTGATCTTCGGAGCGGTGAATGGCGGACCGACCTCGATTTCGCCCCGGACGCTCGACGGAACCAACGGCTTCGCTATCTACGGCGTGGACCCGGGCGAGCGCCTCGGAGTCAGTGCGGAGGGACTCGGGGACGTGAACGGCGACGGCCTCGAAGACCTCGGGCTCGGAACTTCCTACGCGGACGCGTTCGACGGCGAGGCGTACGTCATCTTCGGCCGGACGACCGGGTTCGACCCCGTTCTGGACCTGACGATGCTCGACGGAACGAATGGGTTCACCTTCCGAGCGAGCGGGCAAGAGAGCGGGATCGGAAGCGCGATCGACGCCGCGGACTTCAACGGAGACGGCTTCCAGGATGTCGTGATCGGCGCACGTGGCGCGAATGGTGGCGGATTCGAACAATCGGGTGAGGTCTACGTGGTCTTCGGATCCGATCAGGGCTTCCCTGCCGTCGTGACTCCGGACGACCTCGACGGAACGGACGGCGTCATCCTGAGTGGTCCGAGCGCTTTCCTTCGATGCGGAAGCAGCGTCAGCGGCGCGGCCGACATGAACGGGGACGACTTCGACGAGATCATCGTCGGTTCCACGGACGTGTCGGGGGGGCCGGGCGCGGCCTTCGTCGTGTTCGGATCGGCGAATCCGGTCTCGATCGCGCTCGGCACGCTCGACGGATCGAACGGGTTCGCGGTTCCCGGCACCGAAGACTCTTCGCTCTGTGGCGTCGACGTGACCAGCGCGGACCTCGACGGGGACGGCCTGGCCGAAGCGATCATCAATGCGCCGTTCGCGAGCACGGGCGTCGATACCGCGGGCGAGGTCTATGTCATCCTCGGGAGCGAGTCCGCCTTTGCCGCCACGATCGATCCCTCGGCGCTCGCCGGAACGGAGGGCTTCGTTCTCCGCGGGCCGCAAGGCGTCACTGGTGTCGGTCGCGTCCTTGCGGGCCTCGGCGATACGAACGGCGACGGAATCGACGACCTGCTGGTCGGATCTCCGTTCGGCGAGCCTGCGGGTATCGCTTATGTCCTGTACGGAGACGCCGACGGTTTCCCGGCGTCGGTCCAGCTCGAGGATCTGCGGGGAACGGACGGATTCGCCATCGCGTCGTCCGATGGATCGGTCTTCCTCGGTACGACGGTGGGAAGCGCCGGCGACCTGAACGGCGACGACCTTGCGGACCTGCTGATCGGCGATCCGGTCACGGGCTTTGACGTCGGTACGGCGTACGTTCTCTACGGTTCGCTCTCGTGCTTCGCTGGGACGGCCAACGTGGCGAACGGTCCGGTGGAGCCGGTTCTCTTCGTCAACAACTCGGCCGGCAAATGGCTCGGTCGGACGGTTGAAGCGGGAGCCGGTGATCGCGTCACGGCGTCCGTTGTTCCGCCTTCGAGCGGCGGTAACGGGAAGTTCGTGGTGCACGCGAATGTCGGTCGCCCGACGACGAGCACGACCGAGGCGCTTCCCTTCGACGTCGGCAGCACGTGCTTCCCGCTGCTTCTGCCGGGCGCCTCGCCGGCGGGCATCTGGAACAACATCGGCAAGCCGCTCAAGATCGGCGAGAGCATGGATCTGAGCGGGGCGCCTATCGCGGATCCGGATCGGGCGCCGGCGTTCCTTTTCTTCCTGCCGAACGGCGATGCAGGGGTGCTGCCTCCCGGCACGACGCTCACGTTCCAGGGAGTGATCGCCGATCCGGGCTCGACGAGCGTGAAGCGATTCAGCGCGACGAACGCGGTCGTGCTGGAGATCATGCCGTAGACAGGATTCGAGAACGGGGTTTGCTTTGCGTGGAAGCGGATAGCGAGGAGATCGGGGTCGGCCCGATCTCCTCGCTGAGGGAGCGCTCTTCTCGCTCAAGGCAGAATTTCGAGGATGACGGCGTTCGTCGTGCTGACGCCCTTGTGGCTCGGCGAGCCCGGATCGACGAGGATCGCCTGGAACGTCACCGAGATGCCGCCGGGAAGATCCGGGTAGGTGAACGTCGTCGTGGCCGGATCGGGATCCGCCCAGGGCGTCCCCTCGAAGTGGCTCGCGCCGACGACCGACGCCTTGCCGATGTTGTTCGCGACGAGGATCGGGTTCGAGCCTTCGGAGATCAGGAACGGGAAGCAAGACGTTCCGATCGAGAAGGGGAGTGCCGATAGGCTGAAGAAGCCCGGCGCGCCGACGTGAGCCTGCAGCACGAACTTCCCGTTCCCACCGATCCCCGGGCGAACCAGCGTGACGTCGATGAACTCGCCCTCCTGCATCTGGACGGTTCGGTCGCCGCCTCCCGCCGAACCCTCGATGGCCAGCGTGTTGAACGTGGCGCCGCTGCCCGTGTTCACGGAACCGTCGGCGCAGAACAGCCCGAAGAATGCATAGGCCGCCCCGCGGAGCCCGTCGTTGTTCTCCGCGCCGATGAGGGCTCGGCCGCCCTCGAGTGCCATCCCTCGGCCCAGGCGGTCGGAGGGCTGGCCGTCGCTCGCGATGATCTTCTGCTTCTCGACCCAGGCGCCTCCTTCGAATCGGAAGAGATACGCGGCTCCCGTGTTGCTGTTGTCCCCGGACGCGGCGACGAGAGCCGTCTTTCCATCGAGCGCCACCCCGAAACCGAACAGGCCTTCGGACGTATCTTCGTCGCTGGCGGTGAGAACTTGCTCTTCGATCCAGCTCGATCCGTCATAGGAGAAGCTGTAGGTGCTGTCGTTCCCGTAGGCACCGACGAACAGGCGATCTCCCTGGATCGCGAGCGATCCGCCGAAGGTAGCGAATTCGTCAGCCTGGCTACCGACAAGCTCCTGTTCTTCGTCCCAGTCGGTGCCGTCGAAACGGAACACGTAGACCGATCCCCGCCCGTCCGCTTCGAGGGCGGCGCTGGCCACGACGACATCGTCATCCATGTCGAGGTGGTTGCCGAAGATATCGTCTTCTTCGCCGTCGGCGATCGTCAGCTTCTGTTCGAGGCTCCAGACCGCACCGTCGAAGCGGTACATGTAGACGGCACCCCGGCCGTTGTTGTTTCCTCGGGCCCCGACGGCGATCGCATCTCCGGCGATGCCGACTGAAACCCCGAAGAGGTCGAAGGCCTGGCCGTCCGGCGAGGGGAGGATCTGCTCTTCCACCCAGCTCGTGCCGTCATGGCGGAAGACATAAGCAGCGCCGATATCCGAGTTCGCCAACGTAGCACCGACGACGGCGACGTCGCCGTCCATCGCGACCCGGGATCCGAAGAACTGGTTCGCTCCGCCATCGCTGGCCTCGAGGCGCTGTTCTTCGGTCCAGCCGGATTCGTCGAGGCGGAACGCGTACACCGCGCCGATGTTCCCGCCCTCACCGCTTGCGGGGATGAGCGCGACATCGCCTTGCATCGCGAGACTCGCGCCGAGGCGACCGTTGATCTGTGGCACGGTGGGCGTGAGCTTCTGGATCTCCTCGAGCTCCGTGGCTGCGGCCGCGGGCACGGGCACGGGCGAGACGACGAGCGGCAGCGCTAGAAGGGCTGCGAGGAAGAAGGCGCGACTGGCCGGAAGGCGTGTTGACGCCTGTGGTTCGAGAGACAGCATGGCTCGGACTCCTGTGGACGACTTCGGTGATGGGGCACGTCCGCGAACGAGCGGACGCATCACCCTCCACAGGGGGAAACCGGACAGCCTGCGAGAGGCCGAACCTGAAAAACCGATTCCGGAACAGGCTCGGGGTCGTGGGTTAGGCCGGAAGAATCAGACCCGAACCAGGTTGGGGTGGTGACAAGAAGCGCTCGCCCTCTAGAATAGGGCCCGGCAGGACAGCACGAGTCTCGGAGTTCGCACGACCCGAATGGACTGATCATGAGGAACGAGATCTTTGGATGAATGGGCTGAGCCGAGGACGTATGTGGAGGTCGAGGACGGACAGCTCACGAAAGTCGTTCTCGCGGACTGCGGGCTCAAACAGGTCCCGGACTGGATCTTCCGCGGTGGGCTCTCGCATCTGAGGTCTCTGGACCTGAGCAGTAACGATCTCCGTGAGTTTCCGGATGAGTTGGGTAGCCTTCAATCGCTGGAAGAGCTCGACTTGCATGGTAACGAGCTCACGTCCGTTCCTCGATTCGTGGGGTCGCTCGAGAAACTCAGGCATCTCGAGTTGAGTCATAACCGACTCTCGGATCTGCCTGATGAACTGGCGCAACTCGGCCGCTTGAGGAGTCTTGACGTCGGCGATAACCGGCTCGAGTCCATTCCGGACGTGGTGTTCCGTTTGCGTGGGCTCGAGTCCCTCGGCCTGTGGCAAAACCCGATCCGTGCGGTTCCCGAGGAGATCGGGTCTTTGACCAGCCTACGATTGCTTAGCGTGCGGCACTGCGAGCTTCGGGAGCTCGACGACGCGATCTTTGGGCTCTCGACACTGCGATATCTTTCTGCTGGTAGTAACGATTTACGTCAGATCCCCGAAGAGATCGGACGGCTCCAGAACCTAACGGACTTGGTGCTGAACTCTTGTCGGCTCGAAACGCTCCCGGAAGCACTTTGGTCGTTGAGCGAGATCGATCACCTTTCACTTGCCAGGAACGGGCTCCGAGTACTGCCTCTCGGGATCGGCAAGCTCACTCGACTCGAGCGACTGGAAGTCGAGGGGAACAAGCTTGACGCACTTCCTTCGACGATTCGCCACCTTCAGAAGTTGCGAGTCTTGCAGTTGTCGGACAACCCGTTTCGGAAGCTTCCAGAAGTTCTCGGTGAGCTCGTCAATCTGGAGCATCTCCTTGTGTCCAAGAACGATCTCTCGGAGTTGCCGCGCGTAATTGGGGAGCTCCGGCGCCTCCGGGAGCTCGATGTCGCCGAGAACCGATTGACATCCCTCCCCGAAGAGATCCGTGGGGCTCGGTCACTCAAGATCTTGAATGCATTCGGCAACGGACTCCAAGAGCTACCGGCCGGATTCAGTGATCTCGAGAGCCTCGAGTCCGCCTATCTAGGGAAGAACCGCCTTCGAAGTTTGCCCGACGATATCGGAAGGCTGCGCAACCTGGCTGCACTCGAACTGAGATGGAACGAGCTCGAGACTCTTCCAGAATCGATCGGCGAACTTTCGAAGCTGGTAGGAATCAACCTCTCAGGCAACCGCCTTCGCGCTTTACCGCAGAGCTTCGAGCGGCTCGAGGGACTTCGCAAGCTTTACCTACATGGCAATGCACTGGGCGTGCCGGACCGAGAGCTCGGCCCTACCTGGACGCAGATCCAGTATGGCGAGGCCGAGCCAGGCTCGCCAAAGGAAATCCTCGAGAGGGTCCGTTCCTCGTGACGAGACCTACTCGTGACAGCGCTCCCAGAAAAACAAAAGGGCCGCCGGTCGAGTGCTACCGGCGGCCCTTGCGTTGAAGTCGATCTCGGGACGGTCGTGCTAGTCGGTAACACGCACGACGATGGCGTTGGTCGTACTCGCCGATCGCGGACTGAGCGAGCCCGGGTCGACGATGACGCCCTGCAGAGTCAGGACGGTTCCGAGCGGAAGCGGCGGATAGGTGACCGTCGTCGTCGCGCGTTCCGGATCGTCGAGGGGGAGCCCGTAGAAGTTCGTCGATCCGACGGCGCCCGTCTTGCCGATGCTGTTGGCGATGATCACCGGGGTCGCGCCGTCGCCGAGGAGGAACGGGAAGCACGTCGTCCCTACGTTGAAGGGGAGGATGGTGGTCGATCCCGCGTCGAGATCGCCCTCGTTGGCGTGCAGCACGAACCTTCCGTTGCCGCCGGCGATGGGCTGCAGGACGAGCACGTCGACAAACTCGCCGTGCTGCAGCTCCACCGTTCGATCCTCGCCTCCGGCCGAGCCGTTCACGAAGATCGTGTCGAGCACGATGCCGTTCGCGGCGTTGACCGAACCGAGCGAACAGCTGGCGACGCGACCGTAGAGGATGTACGTCTCTCCGCCGGACGATGCGCCGACGGCGCCGACCATGAGATCGGATGTTCCGTCGCCGTCCACGTCGCCAGCGCTGCTGACGCTGCCGCCGGCATTGTCACTCGGATCGACTCCGATCAGCGCGAATCCGTTGTCGCCGTCGAGGAGCGAGACGTTGAACGAAGCGGGGAAGCCCATGATCGAACCGAAGATCACGTAGCTCTCCCCGGCGTTCGCACCCCCTGCCGGGGTAGCGTCGGGGGCTCCGGCCAGGAGATCGCCGAGCCCGTCGCCGTTCACGTCGCCGGCTCCGCTGACGCTCTCACCGAACAGGTCCCCGGAGTTCCTCCCCACGACGGAGAAGCCGCTCGTCCCGTCTAGGCTCGAGAGCTCGAGCGAGGCCGGGAAGCCGGCCAGCGAGCCGAAGACGACGTAGACTCTGCCGGCCCCTGCCGTGTCGGCACCGACGGCGAGATCGTCGATGCCGTCACCGTTCATGTCGCCCACTCCACTGACACTCCTGCCGCAGTTGTCTCCCGCGCTGACTCCTCGCAGCACGAAGCCGTTGGTGCCATCGAGGCCGGACAGGTTGAAGGATGCCGGGAAGCCGAGTGCGTTTCCGAACACCACGTACGCTTCACCCGAGTTGAGTCCGTTCGGGTCGGCCGTGGGGGCCCCGATTGTGAGGTCGTCGATTCCATCCCCGTTCACGTCGCCCGCCGCGTTGGCGCTCCAACCGCAACCGTCGTTTGAGCCGACCGCGTTCAGAACGAATCCGTTGGTCCCGTCGAGGCTCGAGACATCGAGCGAGGCGGCAAAACCGGAGTCGTCGCCGAGAATGACATAGCACAGCCCACCCGCGGCGCCTTGAGCCATGCCGATCACGATGTCGCCGAGTCCGTCATCGTTGAGGTCGCCGCTCCCGTTGATCTCGATGCCGCCGGTCGCTTGCCCCACGTCGACCCCGGTGACACGAAATCCGTTTGTTCCGTCGAGGCTCGAAAGCTCGATGGCGGGCGGGAAGCCGCTGTCTGAACCGAACACCACGTAGGCTTCGGTCACGAACGACCCGGCGAGCCGCGCGAGGATTGCGACATCGTCGATTCCGTCGCCGTTCATGTCCCCGGCGCCGCTGACGCTATCGCCGGTGATCGAACCGTTACTGATGCCGTTCATGGCAAAGCCGTTCGTGCCGTCGAGCGTCGAGAGGTCAAACGAACTCGGGAAGCCGGAGGGCGACCCGAAGACGACGTACGCCCGTCCGGCGTTCGATCGTCCCCCCGGGTCGGCGAAGCGGGCCCCGATCGTGATGTCGTCGACTCCGTCGCCGTTCACATCGCCGGCGTCGCTGACGGTCCAGCCCGTGCCGTCGCCCGCGGCGCCGAGCAACGTGAAACCGTTCGTTCCGTCCAGGTTCGAGAGGTCGATGGAGCTCGGGAAGCCGGCTCCGGCAAGCGCGCCGGATGAGAGTGTGAATAGGCTGATGGCTACGTAAGATGCGATCATGAAAGGTCTTGCCATGGTGAGTAGCTCCTGTTGCGGAATTCCTGCGAGTCGTGTTGTCGAGCCCGGACTTACCTCCTGTTAGCAGCCCCACACCCTCTGCCGAGAAAGGCGGACATGGCGGAACGACCTTTTTTTCTGCGCGGACTCGATCCGTCGATGGAGGTTGCCGGCTCGTGATGTCGGGAGGCGGGATTTTCTACGCTCGGTGCAGCCGAGCGACATCCCCAGAAAGAGCGATGACCATGCGTATCGAACCCATCCCCCCGCGTCCCGGCCAGGAGTCGGTCTGGGACTACCCGCGGCCGCCCCGGCTCGAGGGCTCGCCCAAGCGGATCCGGATCCTCGTGGGCGGCGAGACGATCGTCGACAGCGTGGGCACGAAGCGCGTGCTCGAGACGAGTCACCCGCCCGTCTACTACATCCCGCCGGAAGACATCCGCATGGATCTCCTCCTCCCGTCGCCCCGGAAGTCCTGGTGCGAGTGGAAGGGGACGGCGCGGTACTTCTCGCTGCAAGTCGGAGACGATCTCCTCGAGGACGTGGCGTGGACGTACCCGTCGCCCGTGCCGGCGTTCGAGCCGATCCGCGATCACGTCGCGTTCTACCCGTCGCGCATGGACCAGTGCTACGTCGACCACGAGCTCGCCCGCGCGCAGGAAGGCGACTTCTACGGCGGCTGGATCACGAGCGACATCGTCGGCCCGTTCAAGGGCGAGGCCGGCACGCGCGGCTGGTAGGCCTCGCTGTCAGCGAAGCGAGGCGATCCGCTCGCGAAGGGCCTCCATCGGTGCCCGCGTCTCCGCGTCGGTGATGCCGTCGAGCGCGAGATCGATCATGCGAGACGCGGCGTCCAGCTCCCCGGCCCGAAAGTGGATCTCCGCCGCGGCGAACCTACCCTGCGTGCCGAGCTCGCTCGCGTCGGCCGCACGCGCGAGCGGTGCTGCTGCCTGGTAGAGGTCGTCGGGGATCTGCTCGTCCACGGGAATGATCTCGAGGATGTCGGCGATTTCGGCTGCGTGCATGTGCGGCGTGAGGCTCTCGGAAACCCGTGTAATGCAGAAAGTGGCCCCTTTCCACTTCGACTTCTCGATCCGCGACTTCAGAACGGACTTGGCGCCGCCCAGCGATGTCCAGTCGTACTCGAGCTGCAACTCGAGCTCTGTGCTGCGATCCTCGCGGGTATGCACGAGCGCTCGGTACTCGTCATCGATCCAGACGAGCTCATACATAACCTTGTTGATCTCGCCTTCATCGTTCGGATAGGTCGTGGTGATTCGCTTCAGCCTCTCGCCGTCGTACTCGTACGCTTCATGCGTTGCCTCGCGGTAGTCGAAGTTGTCGTATTCGATTTCCCGGAGGAGGCCGCGTTCGTAGCGGGCGACTCCTTCGCCGTCGACGTCGGTCCGTAGCCGGCGGCCGTAGGCATGGCGTTCCGAGTGCGTGTACTCGGCACGGAAGCGAACGGTGTGGAGCTCGCCGTCCTCGAACTCGTACTTGCACCACGCCCATCCGGATGGAGGCGCAGGAAACGATGTCTTTCCCCGAGTCTCCAGGGTGACAAGGCGGCCCTTCGAGTCCGCGCGCGCCTCGAGCCAATTGCGGCTCACGCCGTCGATGTCGATCCACTCCGATCGCCAGACGCCGTCCTCGGGACGCAGGAGCCTCAGGATCTCCGCAGGCTCCGAGTGATCGACTTCTTCGAGCAGATCCCGAAGGCCGGAGAAGCTCTTCTCGCCCTCACCGCGGATCACGAAGTTGGACTGACTGCGGATCAGTTCGAGGCAATCTTCGCGAATGCGGTATCGGTAGACATCCTTCTCGTCGAGTGTGACGAGATAGCCGGGGCGAGGAAGATGAAACTCGAGCGCACGACGTTCAATCGGCGCGTTCGAGGTCTCATGCCATGCTTCGATGTCGTCGGGCTCCATATAGCGATCGTCGATCTCCCATGGGTTCGGCAGAGTCCAGAAGGCAAAACCGAACGATTCGATCTTCGCGCGGTCGGCCGCGAGGATCCGATCGTTCGCTTCTTCGCGGGCGGCGCGTTCGCGCAAGTATCGGTCGGCAATCTCTTCCGCCGAGGGGACGGGTTTCGTCGACGGAGCGGCGCATCCGGTCACGAGTACGAGGAGGGTCACGGCGCCGATTGCGGCGCCGAGCGAGCGCGCCAGTCGGGACGGAGGGGTCGCGTCAGAGAGTAGTCGCATGGGGCCCATTCCTTTAGCTGTTGCTGCGAGAATCCGGCTCGAAAGAAGCCAGGAATTCGGCCGCAGCTCTTCCATGCGACGGTCTAGCAAACGCTCGCCTCGGAGCGAGGGAGGGTCGCTCCGAGACGAGTGGGAAGGATCGCGCGCGGGCTTTCGTCGGGTGCAACCGCGGGGCGTCTACTCGATGCGAATCGCGACCGCGGCTTCGGTGGTGAGGCCGCGCGTCGGCGGGAACTCGCCCTGGCGAAGCGGGCCGTGGTAGTTCGACGTTAGACGGATCTGATAGAAGCCCGCGGGGAGCGGTTCGCCCGGCGTGCCGATGCCGCCGTTGTTCTGGAAGACGAGGGGGATCGTCTCCTCGCTCGCGAGGTGACCGCCTCCGCGACCCACGCGAATCGGCGCGGACGGAGCGCGCGAGCAGTTCGGCCTCGGCTCCCACACGACCCGTCCTTCGGCATCGAGCACCTCGACGGAGAACGTGCATCCGTTGCCGCCGAAGAAGCTGACCCATTCGATGGCGAGCTCCCCGGTGTAGTTGTAGGGCGTGTGGAAGACGCGAGCGGTGTCGCCGACCCCGTAGAAGGGGCGGTCCGTCTGAAGGACGACGCCGAAGTTCAGGCGCTCGCGGATCTCGCCGCTTCCGCGCCTTGCCGCAGCGGGCGACGCGACGATCGCGGCGGCGAGCAACAGGGTCAGCGCCGCCATCAGGGCGAAGTTGCGTGTCGACATGAATCACCTCCTTGCAGTCAGACTCTTCCGTCTTCCGGACGCGGCCCGATCGTGCCGCGATCGGGCCTCCCTTGCCGTCTCATGAACACAATCCCGAGCCAGGGCTCGAGGGGGCCGTGTTTTTTTCGGAATCGAGATGGCCCCTTCCTTGCACCCCTCGGGATTGGAATCGCTGTCGGTCCGGCGGCCCGAGTTACGCGGGAAGTACCGACAACGAGTCGAATGCAGGAGGCAAGACCGTGGATCGCCGACTGGATGCAGAGACCCTGCTCGCCCACGCGGATTTCATCCGGGGCGTGCTGCGTTACGTCGTTACGGATCCCTCCCAGGTGGAGGATGTGCTGCAGGAGACGTGGCTCACGGCCATCGAGCATCCTCCGGCGGAGGCCGGCTCGGTGCGGGGCTGGCTGACCCGCGTGGCCGTGAACTGCGCGAAGAAGCTCCGCCGTGGCGAGACGCGTCGCAAGAAGCGCGAATCCACGGTGGCGATCGCGGCCTCGGAGGCGCCGGACGCGTCGAGCCACGAGGCGAGCGCGCTCGACCATGAGGTCCTGCTGCAGAGGGTGACGGCGGCGGTGCTCGCGCTGCGGCCGGCGTACCGTGAGGTGATCCTGCTCCGCTACTACGAGGGGCTCTCGACCACCGAGATCGCGGACCGACTCGATGCGCCGTACGCGACGGTGCGGACACGACTCAAACGTGCCGGTCACATGCTGCGCACCAGGCTCGATAGCGACTACGACGGCCGACGCGAGGCGTGGGTTCCGCTGGCAGGGGTCGTGGCCGCGAGCTCCAAGGCGGCGAAACCCGGAGCGGCGTCGACGGCCGCGACCGGACGCTTGCGAGCCGAGGCCTCGGGAGGCGCCGAGGCCGCAGCCGTCGAAGGAGGTGCGGGGGGACTCCTCGCCTCTGCGATGACGGCGTCGGCGATCTTGCTCGTCGTCGTCGTCGTCGTGGGCGTGATCCTGTTGCGGTCGCCGGACGACGCCGATCCCGCCGATTCCCTTCTCGAACGCGAGCCGGTCGCAGCCGGATCTTCCTTCGGGGCGTTGCCGGCGGCGGACATCACCGCCGCGCGAGCCGGCGATGGAGCCGCGTCCGCAGAACCGGCGGCCGATGCCGATCCCTCGCCGCTCGGCTCACCCCCCGATTCGCCGCCTCCACCGACGGGTGATCTCGTCGTTCAGTATTCCTACGCGGGTGGCGTACCAGCCTCCCTGGTTCGAGCCGGCGTGCGTCGGTCGTCCGCGACATCATTGACCGACGCACGACCGGTCTCGGGCGCGACGTTCACCCACCGCGCGGATGAAGCAGGCGTGGTTCGCTTCGAAGGGCTGCCGGTCGGGAGCTGGGTCGTCCTCGCGGATCGTCAGGCCGCGGGCGCCGGAGCCGTCGTGCGTCCGGATGCCGAGACGACGATCGAGATTTCGATCGCGGGACTCGACGTGAACGGTCTCGTGGTCGACGCAGCTGGGGAAGCCGTCGCTGGAGCCGGTCTGTTGCTGCGCCGGTCGGCGATGGATCCCGGCGTTCTCGTCGGGCGATCCGATCCGGAAGGTCGATTCCGACTCCGCGGTTTGCTCGCGGAGGCGACGCTCGAAGCCGTCGCGTCGGAGCGCGCGCCGTCGTCGGCGCATCCGGTCTCGAGTCTTGTCGCAAAGCGTCGCGACGCTCGGCTCGTACTCGGAGAGTCGGGCGGAGATCTCTCGGGTCGCGTGATGGGAGTGGACGGCCATTCCGCGGCCGGCGCCCGGGTCCTCGTTCTTCGCGATAACGAGGGGAGGGATCCCGATCGCGACGAGGACTGGCGGGCGGCGCGCCTGGCCTGGACCGACGCGACCGGTCGCTTCGCGATCGACGGTGTGGCGGCGGGGACGGGAAGGCTCGCGGCGCTCGCTGCCGACGGGAACGCGGTCGTCACGACCTTCGCGCTGTCGAGCTTGGAGCGCGCCGACATCGAGCTTTCCCTCGGTGCGCCGGCGACACTCGCCGGGCGCGTCGTCGACGACGAGGGCCATCCGATCGGTTGCGTCCCCGTGCGTGCGTACCCCGAGGGGCTGGACCACGCGTTCCTCTCGGTCGAGACTCGCGCGGACCGCGAGGGCCGCTATCGCCTCTCTCCGATACCGGCCGGATGGGTCGTCTGCGCGTGCGGTCCGAGGGAATTCGGCGGGGCCACCGAAGCTCGCCTGCTCACCGCCGAAGGGGAGACGATGTCGTTCGACCCGCCGATCGCTCCCGAGCGCGTGCTCGCCGGGTGCCTCGTGTCCGAGTCGGGGGCGGCGCTCTCCGATTACCGCGTCGAGCTGGTAACGCCGGCGCCGCTCGATGCCGCCGACCTGCGCGCGCCACGCGCGCTGTACACGCTCACCGATGCCGACGGACGCTTTCGGCTGGCAGGCGTTCCGTCCGAGCTCTCGGTCACCGTGAAGGCCGAGCAGCAGCCCGAGACGTTCGCATACCACCTGCCCGCGGCGATCTTTTCCGGGCTGCTGGCCGGCGCGCCGGAAACCGTCTTGCACGTGGAGGAGCGGTATGTCGCCGACGCGTACGTAACCGGGCGACTCCTCACCCGCGAGGGAGACCGGACGACAGGAGGCGCGACCGTGTGGCTTCACGTCGACGGGAACGGATTCGCGAAGATGGGGGTGCGCGTTCGACCCGACGGCGTGTTTCGGGCCGGCCCTCTCGTGCCGGGACGCTACCGCGTGGCCGTGAAGTTCCCGGACGAGCTCGAGCATGTCATCTGGGGAACGTTCGAGCTGTCCGCGGGAGAGACTCGCGATCTCGGCGAGCGGACCGTTCCACTGAAAGGAGGGATCCGCGTGCACGTGCGCGCTCCGGAGTCGCTCTTCGGTGCCGCTCGATTTCTGATCCTCGACGAGGGCCGACTCGTCGCGCTCCCGTTCGCGCGCGAGGAGAACGTCCTGCACACGTATCCGCTCCTCCGGGGGACGCACTATCTCAGCGTCACGGGGCACGGCGTGGCGTACGCATTCGATCGAGTCGAGATCGAGGAAGGCGTCGTGAAGGACCTCGACGTCGAGCTTCGGCACGGCACACGATGTACGTTCGACTTCACCGAGCCGACCGACGGCCGCGCGCCGTCTTTTCACCTGACCGCGACCGTTCGTGACGTCGAAGGACGCGACGTCGCCTGGCTGCACGCTCAGCGGGTGCCCGACTCGCCGATCGCCTTCCGCATGGAAGCGTGGCTCGCGCCCGGCCGGTACGAGATCGTCGCCGATTCGGAGGCCGGTCGTCGCGTGGAGCGCGACTTCGTGGTCGGCGAGGTGTCGCAGCGCGTCGAGGCGGAGCTCCGTTGAGCCGGCGTCCCCGCGACCGCAATCAGCGCGAGGCGCCCTCGTCGATGTAGCCGAGCGCCTCGAGCTGGGCGCGCAGCCGCGCTTCGCCGTCGGTGTCCGAGGTCTCGACCGGCTGCCGGTCGATCAGGTCCTCGTACGAGTCGACGTAGCGGATCGGATGCTTCGCGAGGAAGTCGGGGTCCAGCGCCTCTTCGGGCACGCGGCCGGTCATGTCGCGCGGCACCGGGAGCCCCAGCAGAGCGAGGATCGTCGGGGTGATGTCTTCGATGCCGAGATTGATCACCGCCTGTCGCTTGAACGGGCCGCCGGCCGCGAGGAACGCGCCGTCGATGTGATGCATGCCGGGCTGCCCCACGGCGACCTGATCGATGGCGGCGGCTTCGCGCGCGCGCACGGCCCACGACTTCACGGGCCTCGGCTGGGGTGTACGACCCGAAGACTGGAAGCCGTGATCCGAGACGAGGATCACCACCGTCTCGGGATCGACCCGCTGCAGCAGCTCGCCGAGGAATCGATCGTTGTGCTGGTAGATGCCCGGTACGATCTTGCCGAGCCGCTGGGCATCGCGCCTGTCGACGTTCGGGAACTCGTCGGGGCGGTGGTAGTGCCAGAACGTGTGCGAGATCGCGTCCGACGCGACGAGGAAGACGCCCATCAAGTCGGGCTGCTCTCCGCTCTCGAGCATGCGAAGCGCCATCTGCTCGTAGGAACGTTGCGTGCAGTACGCGAACTTGAGGACGCTGAGCCCGTGGCCGTGCTGGGGCTTGTCGAACTGAAGGAGCTCGTCCTCCTCTTCGGGAGTGAGCCGTACGAGCGAACGGATCTCTTCCATCGGCGGGTCGAGCGGATCGACGACCAGCTCGTGGACATCCTCGATCAGGCCGGGCGGGTACGCGCTGTGCGTCGTCTTCGCGCCGTCGTTCCACTCCGAGAACCGGCTGCGCGCGATCCGGTCGCTCAGCATCCATCCGTTCAGTGGCTCGGCGGGGTACGTCGCCCAGAAGCCGCACCAACCGTTCCGAATCCCGAAGGGCGACGTGATGTCCCAGAGCGCGAGGCAGTCGCGGTCGGTCGACGTGACGAGCTTCTCGCCCACCTTGAAGTCCTGGATCGCATGCACCTGTCTCGGCATGCCCGTGACGATCGTGGTCCACAGCGCCGGCGACTTCATCGGCGTCTGCGATTGGAGCGCGCCTCGCGTCCCGTTCTCGAGCAGGCGTCGCATCGTCGGGAGCCTACCCTGCGCGGCCATCGGACCGATGAGGTCGAAGGTCGCTCCGTCGATGCCGACGAGGAGCACTTTCAGACCGGTGCGCGAGGTCTTGGACACCAGCGCTTCGAGGTCGGAGCCGGGGTTCGAGGGCCCACCTCCGCATCCGGATAGGCAGAGACAGACCACGAGGGCTGCTAAGAGCCCCCGCCAGGAGGGGTGAAACTTCAGTGGAAGTACGAGGCTCCGTTCGGGTTAGGGTTGTCGACTAGGCAAAGGCAAGTCTACTACGAACGCCTTGGCCTGACGACCCTCCTCCTCGAAAAGAGCGGTTTTTTGAGCGGGCTCCGCCGAGAATCGTGCGATCCGGGCGGGGCGTGGGATCAGAACGAGATCTGGCCGCGGAGGCTCGTGATCACGGCATTGTCCGCCCCCACGAGCGCGCCCCCGATGAACTGGACGTCCGCGGTGAGCTCGAACCAGGGCGTGACGGCGAACTTGTAGAAGGCCTCCGCGCCGTGCTCGTCGTCCTGGCGCAGGATCTGCTTGATGCGGTCCTCGTTGAACTGCATGAAGTAGTAGCCGACGCCGAAGCGGTCTTGCTCTCGACCGGGGATGAGCCCGGTGCCGCCGAAGCCGACGCTCGTGAAGGACTCGATCACGCTCGTGTCCTTGTCGGCGGCGCCGAAGCGACCGAAGAGGCCCCAGTGCTCGTCCGGGTTGTCCGGGTTCGTGATGAGCTGCTGGTCGAAGTTGTAGAAGAAGCACCAGGTACTGTCTTCTGATTCGAAGTCCACGTTGGGAGTGACGGGGAGAAAGATGCGGGGGTCCTGCGTCTGCGGATCGTACCGGCCGTTGCCGTAGATGAAGCCCGCGAACTGGTGGCCCTTCTTGCCGAGAAGGTTCGTTTCCAGCCGGATCGTCGCCGCGAAGCTCGTGCGATCGTCGTCGATCGTGTCGAAGCCTGCCGTGTCGATCCGCCCGTCGCCGTCGTAGACCATGGCAGCCGCCATGTGCTGCTTGTTCTCTCCGAGGAGATAGATGAACCCGCCGCCGAGCGTCGAGTAGGGCGAAGTCAGGTACGTCACCGGGTTCAGGTTGAAGGCGGCGTTCATGAAGTTCTCGGTACCGACGCCGTGTGCGTACTCGTTGGGGTCACCCGTCGACGTGTCGATCTTTCCGCCGGTGAAGGCGAGGCGTTCGGAGAGGAACTGCGTGACGGTGACGTGCGACAGGTAGGTTCCCTGCGCCGCCGGCTGGCTCATCGCGTCGTCCATGTTCGACGGCAGGATGGAGCCGCTGTAGGCGAGGGTCGACGTGCCCCAGTAGCTCTCGGCGTGCATCTCGACGAAGCCGCCCGGCCAGTAGCCGGCTTGCCCGCTGTCAAACTTCGCGCGGAAGTCGGTCGAGCCGTTGTTCTCCCATTCCTCGTCGATACCACCCCGAACGACTCCGGCCGAGTACTGGTTGATGTCGAGCGAGAACTGGAATCCCTTCTTAGCGAGATCGGTACGCAGGCCTCCCCAGTCGCCGGTGGCCGCGGGCCGGGTGAAGAAATCACCTCGGTAGTCCGGGATCGGAAAAAGCGTTGCCTGCGCCTTGGGCTCGGTTTCGGCATCGGCATCGGCGTCGTCATCCGCCGCGCCGGATTTCGCGTCGGTCTCGGGTGTGCCGGTGGCCTCGGTCTCCTGGAGATCGACGTCATTCGGGCCGCGCCGCTCGGAGGGGAAGTCACAACGACGATCCTGCGCGAGAGCGCCCGACGTCACGAGCACGAAAGCGAGAAGCATGGCCCCCGCCTTGAATATCAAGGCGAGGGACGACGATGTACGCGAGCCCATGTGTGCCTCCAGGTCTTGGGTTACCCTGTCGCTCGTTGCCGATCTCTAGTCGAACAGCGGCGAGGAGAACGGGCTCTTGATTACCGGGATGATGTTGAACCGGAACAAGACTTCTTTCCCGTACGAATCCTGGTCGATCGCCGAGTACTCGATTCCGCCCTGGAACTTGACGATCTGCTTGCCGATCTTGATCGTCTTCGCGGCGAGCATCCCGATCGGGACGTTCCATGCGTCGTCGGATTCCGCCTGGTGGTTGTAGGTGATCGAGGGAGCCGTTCCGATCTGCCAGGCCTGGGGCAGGTTATACCAGAAGAAGTACAGGAACGATCCGCGGCTCGTGCTCGGTACGTCGCTGCTTCCCGCGCGGTCGGCGTAGGACCACCAGTACTGCGGGAAAACACCGGCCGTGATCTTCTTGGTCTTGTAGACCGCGATCGACGCGACGCCGGCTTCCCACTGCTTGTTGGTGAAGGCGTTGCTGGTTCCGGTCGGGATGCCGATGGTCGGACCGACGCCGAACATGAGGGTCCCCTTGCCGAGCTTCACGCCGTTCTTGTTGGCCGGAACGAGCGGGATGGTCAAGTCGCCGAGCGCGGGGCCCTTGCGATCCGTACCGCCGCCGGCTTCCGGAACGGCCTGCGAGAAGATGATCGGCAGCGTCGGCCGGGTGATGATGTTCCAGTTCTCGGTCAGAGGGATCGGCATGATCGGCTGAAAGATCATGTCGGCGCCGACCTTGTCGTCGTCGCCGCGGACGGCGTCGCCGTTGCTGAAGCTCAGATCGAACTCGGTGAACATGGCCCAGATATCGGAGAGGGGGTTCGCGAGCGCTTCACCGGCCTTTTGCGCTTCGTCGTCACCACCTGCCGCGGGAGCCGGTGCCGCTTGGTTCGCCGCGCCGGCGCCGGTACCCGCGCCCTCCTGCTGCATGAACGTGGCCGTGGGCGAAATGTCGAGGCGGAAGGCCTGATCGACCTCGGGGATCCGGGCGTTGAATGAGCTGCTGACCGGTTCGGTGTGGGCGAGGACATCCGTCGGGCCGCCCGTCGGGCCTCCGGCCTCGTCCAGCTGGGACTCGTACGACACGGACGGAGCCGTGTACGAGACGATGTCCGTCTCGGCGCGCGGACTGGTCTCGGCCGGCTGGTGCGTGCGCAGCTCCGTTCTCGTCGTCTCGATCGCCTGTCGCTCGTCGATCGTCGCCTTCGAGGCGCATCCACCGGCGACGATAGCGAGAATACCGACCAGCAGGTACCGCTCGATCGTAGTCATCCTGGACTCACGCATTCTGTTCCCTCTCCTGTATCGTGCTTCGCTCTCGAGGCGAATCGTGGCCCCGTCCGATCGGACGGGGCCCGAGACTCGTATGGAACCCGGGCTGCTGCCCGTCGTCCGCCTAGCCCTTGATGTCGATCGTCACCTTCTCGACGCGACCGCTGAACTTGAACGGCGGCTTGTACTCTTCACTCACCGGGCCGGACAGGTCCATCCCGATGTCCATCTCGTCGAACCCGTACTTGCCCGGGATGGTCTTCTCGATACGACCCTGTCCCGCGGGCTTGCCGTTGATGAACAGCTTCACGGTGCCACCCTTGCCCGGTCCGCCCCCGTCGTACTCGAAGTCCATCTTGAGCTGGACCTGACCCGTGGGGACGTTCATGGTCGACTCGACCTTGTAGTGCTCGTACGAGTAGTAGTTGAAGTAGTAGACGAGCTTCCCGTTGTTGACGCACAGGGAATAGCCGGCCTCGTCGCCGCCCATCGCGACCAGTGCGCCTTCGACGCCCCCGGCCGGCACCACGACATCAGCCGTGATGCTGTGCGACTTGCTCTTGACGCTCGGAGCGGAGGCTTCGGGTAGCCGGACGGCGCCGGGGAAGAACTCGAAGCGGTTCCGGCCAGAGGTGAAGCTCGGACGATTGATGCCGCCCGGGTTGGCGAAGCGAGGGGCCGCGCGGTCGTCCAGCGGATAGACGTCGTACTTCTTGGCTTCCCGGTCGAAGATCGCCTGCATCTCCTTCAGCTTGTCCGGGAAACGAGCGGCGAGGTCGTCGGCCTGGCTGTAGTCTTCTTCCAGGTTGTAGAGCTGCCACTTGTCGTTCTCGAAGGGCTTGCTGCCCGCGGTGTTCCACGGCTCCTTGTGGAACGCGGAGGCCATCCAGCCGTCGTGATAGACCCCGCGGTTTCCGATCAGCTCGAAGTACTGCGTCTTCTTCTGCCCCTCGGACTTCGCGCCGTCGTCCGCGAAGGTGTACGCGAAGCTGGTCCCTTCCATCGGCTTCTGGCGGATGCCGTTGACGTACTCGGGCTGCTCGATACCGATGACTTCGAGGAGCGTCGGGGCGATGTCGTTGATGTGATGGAACTGCTGGCGCAGTCCGCCGCGATCTTTGATTCGCGCCGGCCACGAGATGACCATCGGGTTTCGCGTCCCGCCGAGGTGCGACGCCACCTGCTTCATCCACTGGAACGGCGAGTTCATGGCCCACGACCAGCCGACGGCGTAGTGCACGTCGGTGCCCGGCTCGCCCCAGTTGTCCATGAACTCCATCGTCTCTTCGATCGGGAACTGGACGCCGTTCAGCATCGCCACGGCGCTGGCCGTCCCGGTCATGCTGCCCTCGGCGCTCGCGCCGTTGTCGCCGGCGATGTAGATGATCAGGGTGTTGTCGAGCTCGCCCATGTCCTCGACCGTGTCGACGATGCGACGGATCTGGTCGTCGGCGAACTCGTAGTAGCCCGCGTAGACTTCCATCTGTCGCTCGAAGAGCTTCTTCGCGTCGTCGTCCCACTCATCCCAGGCCTTCAGGCCTTCGGGGCGCGGCGTGAGCTTGGCATCCGCGGGAATGACGCCGAGCTCCTTCTGTCGTTCGAAGGCGATCTCACGCTGTCGGTCCCAGCCGTGCGCGAATTTACCCTTGTACTTCTCGGCATACCCCTTGGGCGGGTGGTGCGGAGAGTGCGTGGCTCCGGGCGCGTAGTAGAGGAGGAAGGGGCGATCCGGGGCGATCGAGTTCTGGTATCGCATCCAGCTGATCGCCTTGTCCGTGATGTCGATGCCGAGGTTGTAACCCTCTTCCGGCGAGCCCCAGGCCTGAACCGGGTTCTGGTTCTCGTAGATCGTGGGGTACCACTGGTTCATCTCGCCGCAGAGGAAGCCGTAGAAGTAGTCGAAACCCAGCTGGTTCGGCCAGCGGGTGTGCGGCCCCACCATGCTCGCCTGCACACCGGCGACGTTGTGGTTCTTCCCGATCCATGCGGTGGAGTAGCCGTTATCCTGAAGGATCCGTCCGATGGATGCGGTGCTCTGCGGGATGATGCCCGTGTAGCCGGGATAGCCCGTGAGGCATTCCATGATGATGCCGGTCGCCGCCGAGTGGTGGTTGTGGCCGGTCAAGAGAGCCGCTCGGGTCGGCGAGCACAGAGCCGTCGTGTGGAATCGGTTGTAGCGCAGCCCGTTGTCCGCGAGCTTCTGGAGCGTCGGCGTGTTGCACGGACCGCCGAACGTGCTGGACGCGGCGAACCCGGCGTCGTCGAGAAGGACCAGGACGATGTTCGGCGCGTCTTTCGGCGCCGACCGCGGCAGGAACATCGAGGGGTCGGCCTTCGAATCCTTGAAGGTCTTCCCGATCTTGCCCTTGAACGTCGGGTCCGGATGCGGAACGTTCTGAGCGAATGCGGTCGCGCCGGCTGTCAGCAGCACGAGAGCTCCGGCAAGAAGGATGCTCAATTTCGGTCGTAGCACGTCAACCTCCAATCGGTGGGAGCGGCGGCAAGATGGGGTTGGGGGGGCAGGGCGAAAGTCGTCTGCGACGTGGGGCGGCTGGGTCGGGTTGCGACGGAGTCGTCCCGACCTGTGCGACGAGAGACCAAGGTCCTGGTCCATACTTCTTCCCCCAAGTGGAATGCCGCTAGGTTGCGCCGACATCTCGGGCGGCGAACCTCTGAGGCGGCGAATCGTATCCGAAGACCATGAAGCGCAGCAAGCGCGTGACTCGGCCTCGCATGGATTCAATGACGTGCGAGAGGATCGAGCGCTTACTGATGCGTAGTGGCGACGAATCGGCCGGGATTCCCTCACAAATCCTCGATTTCCGGAATCTCGACCTCGGTCCGGTCTTGCGGGGCTCGGCCGACGGCCTCGGGCTTCTAAGCTGGTGAAGAGGAAGTGTCTGCGGTAGTTTGGTGTGCCGGGTGGTGTTCGATGCGCGGGGTGAAAGGCTAGACTAGGCGGCCTGGAATCCAGCCTCCCAACGAGAAGGACGCAGCGATCCATGAGCGAGCCCCGGCCGGACGTCTCGGAAACGAGGCGGTTCATCGACTCGATGGACGGGACCGATCCGTCTACGCCCAGCGCACTTGTGGAGCTGGTTTACGAGGATCTGAGGCGCCTGGCGGCCGCCTGTATGGCGCGCGAGCGGTCGGGCGATTCGGTCCAGGCGACCGACCTCGTGCACGAAGCCTATCTGCGGCTCTCGAATGGCGGCCAGCACTGGAACGGCCGCCCGCATTTCTTCGCGGCCGCCGCGGAGGCGATGCGCCGGATCCTGATCGACCGCGCGCGCCGCCGATCCGCGAAGCGTCACGGGGGGGACCATCGCCGCGCGCCGCTTCCCGAAGACGTGATCGTCATCGAGGAGAAGGACACCGATATCGAGCGTCTCGACCTCGCCCTCGAGAAGCTCGAGCAGGAGGACGCGACGAAGGCCGCGCTGGTCAAGCTCCACTTCCTGCTGGGGCTGACCATCCGCGAGACGGCCGATGCGCTCGATATTTCTCGCGCCACCGCCGAGCGCTACTGGACGTACAGCCGTGCACGCCTCTACCAATGGATGACGCGCCTCATCGAGGAAGAGTAGGCGCCGGCTCGCCGGGACGGCACTGCATTCCTGGCTCTCCGAGGGGCAGAATTCTCGATTCCTGAGGGGTCGGGGCACCCATTGCTCGCACTAGGGGGGCACCGCTCCGTGCGCAGAGTGACGATCTCAGCGCAGATGCGCGGTCACATACGCCTTCGGAGGCGCCATGACACCGCAGAAGCTCGACGAGCTCTTACAGGGAGCGCTCCAGCAATCCGCCGGAACGCGGCGCGAGGAATGGATGCGGTGCGCGTGCGAGGGTGACGTCGAACTGCTCGAGGAGCTCCGGAGCCTCGTCCGGGCTCATCTCGATGCCGAGTCCTCGGGGTTCTTCGGACCTCGAAGATCGTCCTCCGCGCCCCTGGACGGGTCGGGCGGAGATTCCCCGCGGCGATAGCGAGCTCCGGGCGAGAGCGATTCCTCGATGAGTGTCAGGCTTGCCCGCCGCGCGGCATGTAGCGCGTGGACACGAATCGATACGCGAGGGCGGCGACGAGGAGCGCTCCAATCGTTTGAAGGGCTCGCACGAAGAGGTGGTCGACGACTCCGTCGGTGGCCGTCGCGGTGTCCTGGAGCGTGGAACCGGTCGCGGCGCTGAGCTTCTCGAGGAACGTGTCGTTCGAAAGGATCCCGTTGAAGTCGACGAGGAGCTCCTGTAGCTCGATCGCCATGTTCGCCGCTGACGCGGTAGCCTCGGTGTAGTCGTTGATGTCGAAGTAGGGCGGTTGGTCGGCTTCCTCTTTGGCTCGCTCCTCCGGTGTCATCTTCGCCCTCGCGGCTTCCTTCTCCGCCTGGCGCTTGCGGTATTCGGCCTCGAGCTCGAGGTCGCCGTACTGGAGGAGGTGATACGTGTCCTCGAAGGTTTTCAGAACACCCGTCCACGTCACGCCAGTCTCGGTGAAGCTCTCCGTAGCCTTGTCGATCGTCACGCCAAGAGTGTTGGCCTTCTCGAGGGCCGAATCGGCTCGTGCGATCGCGGAGTCCGCCTTCGCGAGGGCTGAGTCGGCTTGCTCGATCGTGCCGCGGACTTCCGTGAGCTTCGGGTCGATGTCGTCGAGCGCCTGAACGACTTCCTTGCGGACAGACGCCGGCAGGTCCTCCGCGACGTCGACGAACCGCGAGGCGGTCTTCTCGGCGTCCGAGGCGGTGTCGGCCATGCTGGCCACCGCGTTGGATGCGGTCTCGGCGCTCCGGGCGCCGGACTCGAGCGCCTTCATCTCCGCGAGCTCGGTCAGGAGGAGCTCGAGATCCCAGCGGATGTAGTCCGCCATCAGGTCGACCGTTCCGTGGAACTGCCGAGCGACCTCGGCGAACTCGCGAACCGCGCGAGCGCCCTCATCGATGCCCTCGAAGGCGTGGAACGGCGAGAGCGGGATCTGCAGGACCCAGGATGCCGATCCCTCGAGCTTCTTGAAGAGGGCCGCCGTCTTCGCGGGATCGGGCGTCTGCTCCGATCCGATGGGGTTGACCTTCACGAACTCCTGGATGGTCTCTTCCGCTCTTGCGAGCTGGTCGTCGTCCATGAAGCTCGCACCGATGGACTTGATGCCCTCTTGAAGCGTCTCGCACGTCGCCAGGGCTTCGCCCTGGAATTCTCCGAAGGCGTCCTTGCCGGCTCCTTCCGAGTAGTAGTACGTCTGTTGAGCGCACAAGGCCCAGGCCCGTAGCAGCGCCACCTGTTCGAGCGGCTGGAGGCAGGCTCGCTTCACGGTAGGAATCGAGAAGATCTTCCACCGGATGAGCTGCCGGTGAATCTCGGTTTGCTCGGGGGCGCACTTGTCGGCGAGGCGGTCCGCCGTCTGCTGGACGCGATGGGAGAACACGTTGCCGAAATCTTCGAGGGCGAGCCGCACGGCCTCCTTCGAGATCTTGGGCTTCTCTTTCTTCTTCTTCGGCGTGCTGTTGCAGCCCGCCGTGCCGAGGAGGGCAAGGGCGAGCATCAGGGCGAGGGCAAGTCGGCAGGCGCCGGTGCTTGGCTGTCGTCTGTCAGAAACCACTTGGCTTCCCTTGCTAGCGAATGGAGGGGGCTCTTGCTGGCTCGTCGTCCGTCCGAACTCGCACGAACGAGGGCGCTCACAGGTAGATGCAGCTTAGAATACCGTGCTCTTACAGCACTTCGAGCACGATCGCGTTCGTGACGCTCGCTGCCTTCGGACTCGTGGCCGTCGGGTTCAGGATGACGGCCTGGAGCGTCCACCGGGATCCGACCGGCATCACGGACGTGTCGATCGACGCGCGCGAGTAGAACGTGACCGGCGCGCGGTCGGGATCGGGAATCGGCGTTCCGAAGAAATCGCTCGCGCCGACCTTGTCGACCTTGCCGATCTTGTTCCAGACGGCGGACGGGGCGGCGGTCCCGCCCGGGGGGATCAAGAACGGGAAGCAGCTGTCGCCGAGCTGTGCCGGAAGCGACGTGACCGTGCTCGCCGTCGGCCATCCCGCGTTCAGGTGCGCGACGAACTTGCCGTTGCCACCGGCCGCGGGTCGATCGAGGAAGAACGCGATCGGATCCTCGGCGAGCGCGAGCACGTGGAATCCGTCGGCGTCGGCCGAGCCGTCGGTCAGGATCTCGAGCGGCGCGATCGCGTCGACGCCCTGGCAGGTGGGCGTGACCTCGGTCGGCTCCATCCCCGAGATCCACATCGCGCCGGTCGCGTCCGGATCGAGGTACGGTTGCAGCGACGAGAAGACGCCATCGAGCTTGGCGAACTCGTCCCAGTCGAAGTTGTTGCAGTTCGTGCCCACGCCGCCGGTCAGGACGCCGACCACGAGATGCCGCTCGTCGAGCAGCGCGCCGCCGGAAGAGCCGCTGAGCGTCGTGCCCACATCCCAGTCTTCGATCCGCCAGAAGTCGGCCCCGTAACCATTCGGACAGCCGCCCGGCGCGCAATTGGTGACGGGGTCGTTCTCGATGGCCACCTGGATGGGGCGGTCGCTCGGGAAGCCGAGCGTCGCGGCGCGTTGCGGCGGCGAGGTCTTCCGATCCCATCCGGCGAAGTAGATGCCGTACTGGCCCTCGAGGTCGGTGCCGCTCAGCTCGAGCAGGTGGACGTCCGCGGCGACGTCGAACCAGAGTCCGGTCGAGCCGGTCGAGAACGTGAGCGGAGCGTCATTCGTTCCGCATCCCGAGTTCTCGTAGTTCCAGTAGTAGACCATGCCCGCGGGGTCGCGCCACCACTCGCAGTGCGCGGCCGTGAGGTAGAGGTAGCGCCCGTCGCGGCGGACGTTGTTGATCAGCGTCCCGCTGCAGATGAACTGTCCGTCGTATCCTTCGGCGACGGCCTGCTTGTCGACCTGATACGGATCGCCCTCGGGACAGTTGACGTCCCGGAAGCAGGCCTGCGGCCCGCCGCGAAGTGGAGCCGGAGGTGCATGGCCGCTTCGATACGCGACGTTCGCGATCCCGGCGATCGGTCGATACCCGTGCGAGACCGACTCGATCGCGAGCCGAGGCGCCTCGCCGCGGTACGGAGTGCGGATCTCGACCACGGCCGAATCGCCCGGGATTACCGGCGATCCGAAGCGACGCTCGGGCCGATTGTGTCGCGACGTGAACGGCCCGGCTTCGAAGTCTCGATCGACGGAGAGAAAGCGCAGCTCGGCGCCTTCCGGGAGAACCATCTCGTCGAGCTTGAAGCTCAGGAACTCCGCACCGATTGACGTCACGCGGAGCTGCCACACCCGAGCATCGACGGCGTCGATCCAGTCGCCCGCGTTCTTGAGATCGAGGTCGACCTCGACGGCGAACGCGACGCGCCTCGCGCGATGGAGCCCCGCCTCGTCTTCGTCCATCAGCGCCGCGACGTCGACGAGCGGAAGCTCGATCTCCGGGAGGGCGGAGAGGTCGGCGGCATCCTCTTGCCCGAGCGCCGGGCTGACGAGCAGGGACGAAAGCAATGCGGCGATTGCGATGCAGCTCAGGGCGAGGGTTCTCATGGGAGGTCTCCGGATCGATGTCGTAGGCGCGGGATCGCGGGTGCGCCGGCTCGCCGAGGATACCACGCAGTGGACGTCTGGATGAACGCCCGTCCGGATCCGCGAGCTCGCGATCACCCGCGGGCTGCGGTCAACCGCATCCGCCCCACGCGCGCACGTCGCCGGGCTCGGCTTCGCCTGAGAACCACGTACGCGAGATGGATCGTGGTCAGGACGGCGATGTAGGTGAAGCCTCCGCCGAGTGAGGCACCGACTACCGCGAAGAGCGCCGACCAGAGGAGACCGTTGAGCGCGAGGAACAGACCGAAGCGAAGAGCGAAAGGCCGACGGTGGAACGCGGCGTGGGCTCGAAGGCGGAAGTCGGACACGCCCGAAGCCGCGCGAATCTGCGAGATCAGAAGCCACTCGTAGATCTTGCAGGCAGGCCAGTAGATCACGGTCGAGACCAGGAGCCACAGGAAGGCCGCGAACAAGAACTTGATCCCCATGATGACGTAGATCACGTAGTGCGGTCGGTGGCGCAGACCGTAGAGAGCCCCTCCGACGCGCTTCCAGCCCCTCGACGGGATCGCGAGTACCGGATAGAGCAGGTGCCGAGCTGCGATCGACTGGAACAACAGCTCCTGATTCTCGCGGTTGGTCGGGTTCGTGATAAGCGCCTGTCGAGCGTGCTCCTCGGCCATGCGGGGATCACCGAGATCGTGAAGGTACAGAAGAGCGAGGCTCGCGTGCAGCGTCGCGTCGTTGGGCTCGAGTGCGAGCGCTTCCTGGTACTCGAGGAGATGGCGCCAGACGTCCTCGGCCGATCGATGCTCCTGGCTGCGCAGGTGGAGATCGAAGGCGACGATCAACGGATCCTCGGGACTGAGCTCGCGAGCACGCCCTGCATGCTGGCGTGCCTCGGCGATCCGCAGACGCGCGGCCGCTGCGCGCGCGATCGCGAAGTGGGCGTGCGCGTCCTCGGGGTCGAGCGCGAGCCAACGCTCGGCGTGTTGCGAAGCCTTCTTGTACTTGCCCTGATGCAGATAGAAGGCGGAGGCGACCCGGTGCGTGTCCTCGTCGTCGGGATCTCTCAGGAAGACTTGTTCGAGATGGCGCGAGGCCTCGTGCTTCTGTCCGAGATTCATGTGCGCGAGCGCGGCGAACCGGTGGGCCGCGGGATCCTCGGGATCCTCGGCCAGCAGCTCGTACGCGAGCTCGAGGACACGTTCGTGGTGTCCGGCCCGGTAGAGCCCTGGCAAGGCGTCAGCGCGGCGATCCCAGGGGAGCTCGCCTTCAGGGGCGGGATGATCGGTCGAGGTCATGCGTGTGAGTTCGTTCCGGGGGCTCTTCCTTCCGGCGCCGCGTACCGTGGACGCCGTGTGTCCAACCCTAGCACAAGGCAGCGACCGTCGCCTCGTACACCAAGGACGACGAGAATCGTGCAGTCGAACGGCCTTCGGTTGGATCTTGGAGGGTGGAGGTGAGGAAACCTGGACTTGCGAATCGTGGCCCGCCACGATTCGAATCGTACGAGGAGGTACTCATGGTTGCGTATGCCGCTGGTTCCGGTATCTCGAGCGCCAAGATACTCGCTTTGACTCTTTCTCTTTGCCTGTGGTGGGGGGGCGGCAGTTGGGTGCGGGCAGACGTGCTCTCGGTGCCTGGCACGTTTCCGACGATTCAGGGTGCGATCGACACCGCCGTCGACGGCGATACGGTCGTCGTGGCCCCCGGCACCTACAACGAAGCGATCGACTTCCTGGGGAAAGCGATCGTGGTGGTTGCGGAGCAGGGCCCTGATGTGACGACGCTCTCCGGCCCGGTCGATCAAAGCCTTGTCACTTTCAGCCGTGGCGAGACGGAGGCGTCCATTCTCGAGGGCTTCACCGTGCGAGAAGGGACCGGCACCTTCCTCGGTCACCTACCCTACGGCGGCGCCGTGCTGTGCGTCGCCACATCGCCGGTGATTCGCGGATGCCGCTTCGTCGAGAACAGCGCGCTGGGTCGGGGCGGTGCGGTCTACTGCCGCTACGCTGCGAGACCTCGCATCGAATCGTGCGAGTTCGATTCGAACGAGGCGAACGGTAGCGGCGGAGCGATCGACTGCAGCATCGCAGGTGCGGTGATCGTCGACTGCGAGTTTCGTCAGAACAGCATCAACGCGATCAACGGTTGGCGTGCGAACTTGAGCGTGTCCGGCTGCACGTTTCGCGATCACCCCGGGAGTGCGATCCGGGTCCACGCGTTTGACGGGCCGGACGACGTGACGATCGAGGGCTGCCGCTTCTTCCGGAACGGTTCCGCTGTGTCTTCGGACTCGCTTGTCGTTGGCAGCCGACTCATCGTTTCTGGATGTCGGATCGAGTCGAGCCGAAACGCCGCGATGCGTGGTCGAGCCGACGTCGTCCGCCTCGAGCGCAACGCGATCGTGCGGAACGATACATCGTTCGACAACGCCGTCGTGACGGTCGAGGGCCAGGTCGAATCGACCGGAAACGTCATCGCTTGGAACAACAGCGAGACTTCCGGGCTTCGTCTCCTTTCCGGATCACTCGTTTCGTTGCATGACACGATCCTCGAGAATGAGGCTCCAGCACAGGTCGAGTCCGGCGGATCCATGATCCTGAACAGCTCGATTGTCTGGGCGAGTGCCGGATTCGTCTGGGGCGGATCGCCGCCCACGTTCGAACGATGCCTTCTGCATCGGGAGGTCGCGCTTGGCGAGCACAACATCGTAGGGGACCCCCTCGTTGTGGATTCCGGAGGCGACGCCCACTTGCGGATCGAGTCTCCATGCGTCGACGCGGGAGATCCCGGGAGCACAGGTCTTCCGGAGCTCGACATCGATGGCGATCTTCGCATCGTTGCGGGCCGTCCGCAGGGAGAGAGCCGTCCGGATATCGGTGCGGACGAGATGCGCCCCGAGCTTGCGGCTCGTTACGGATCGGTCGATGCCAGTACGCCTCAAGCCATTGCGAGCGTTCTGTTTCTCAACGGAGGTGTCGGGGCGTCCTCCACTCGAGAAGTTCAGCTCGCCGCCGGAGAACCCGTGACAATCGATCTCGTCGCGCCACCGACCGGTCCCGTGCCGGCTCCTTTTGCGCTGTACGCGTGGCGGGGCGAGCCCTCCATCGACTCGGTCACGGAGCAGCCTTACCGTGCGGGTTGGACGGCCATGCCCACCCCGCTGCAAGGAGCGACTCCGGACGAAGTCTGGAACAACATCGGGTTTCGAAGGGCCTTCGGAATACCGACGCGCGGCTCGATGCCGGCCCCTTCGCGTATCGTGCGCGTGCCGGGCGGACTCTCACCGGGGACGATCGTGACGCTGCAGGGGTTCATCCTCGACGAGGGTTCGGGTGCGGATCTTCCGGGTCTCAGCGTTTCGAACGCGATCGTGATTCGCGTGGGCCCGTAGCCCGAGTCGCCCGCGAGTCACTCGATGACATCTGCATCTCTCGAAAAGGTTTACGGAATCGCTTAGAATCAGTGCAGTCGATCCTCGCTCGGCTGGATCTTCTCGGTGGCGGGTTGGCCGATACGGCCCCCGCCGCCAGGAAGGATGCGAATGCCTGACGATCCTGTTTCCGAAACGTTCACCTCGCACGCGCGATTCGTCCGCGCGCTGTCCGCCAGTCTCGCGACGGGCGAGGTACCCGCAGACGATATCGAACAAGAAGTCTGGCTCGCGACCCTTCGCGCCCGGGAGAAGTCCCTGCGGTCGGAGCGTGGCTGGCTGAGAACGGTAACGCGAAACGCGGCCGCAAAGCTGGCGCGTGACCTCGGACCGCGACGGGCTCGCGAGACCGCGGCGGCTCGTCGTGAGTCGATATCCTCGACCGACGAGATCCTCGAGAGGCGCGAGACTCGTCGCTTCGTTCTTGAAGAGGTCGAGTCGCTCGAGGAACCCTACCGCGAGGCGATCTTGCTCCGCTTCTACGAGAACATGCCGCCTCGCGAGATCGCTCGCCATCGTGGTATTCCCGTGGCCACGGCGAAGTCGCATCTTTACCGAGGCATGCAAACCCTGAGAGAGCGTCTCGAAGCGCGGGTGGGCTCGACGCGGCGGCTGTCGATTCTTCTTCTTGCTGCGGCCGGGATCCGACCGTTGCCGGTGACCCCGGCGGCGGCGGCGGCGGCGGCTCCCGCAGCTTCAGGGTCGTTACCTGCAGTCGCGGCTCTCGTCCCCGTCCTCGTGGTCGTTCTAGCTCTGGTGCTGATCTGGAATCGTTCGAAGTCTCCTGCATTGGAGGAGGCGAGCCTTACCGGGCCTACGATCGGCTCGACGCTGGAAGTGACCGGGTCGCGGTCTTCGGTCACCGACTCTTCGCGACCAGTGCTCTCGCGTCGTGACGACGGCGTGGCGCCTCTCCGGGCGCAGCCGTCTTCCCTTCCGCCGCTGATCCCGGACGACTGCTTCGGTATCGAGGTTCGCGACGCGCTCCGCGGAGACCGACTTCCGGTGGCCGCGATGACGTTGCACGATCGATCAACGACGCCGATCGAGCTGCGCGGTGCGGGCTTCCGTTCGGATCGCGACGATCATTATCTCGGGATTCTTCCGATCGAGGATGCCGAGCGTTTCGGTGGCATCGAGATTCACCTTCCTTCTGATCTCGGCGGTCTCGTGTTTCGCAGGCACGTCGACCGTCCGGACAAGGTCGACGATCGTCTCCTGACGTTCTTGCTACCCGTGCTCGCGTGCGTGGAAGTCGAGGTGGCGAGCCTTGAAGAGCGTGACGACATCGAGGTCTTCGTGTCGCCGTTCCCCGACTTCGAGTCGATTCCCGAGCGGCTCCTCGAACAAGAGCTGACGGTCGACCAGCGGCGGCATCTCCGCGCGCTCGAGTCGACCCTGTCGTCGACCTACCTCGGCCAGCTGGAGTGGATCGTGCAATCCGCCTGGACGATGCAGCCGGACTCGATCGTAGAACGATCCGAGATTGCCGATCTGCGCGAGGCGCTGCAAGCGAGGACAAGCGGGAAGCTGGCTCGTCGCGAGGAATCCGTGTCGCGTTCCGACAACCCCGGCGCGAAGTTCTACGTGCCCTATGACGGTGACGTGCTGGTCGAGACGGTGCTCGGACTCGGCGACGACCATGTTGCCGATATTCAGGTCCTCGAGGTTCAACGCGGCAGAACGAGCCGGGTCTCGGTCGAGCCGCGTCGGTCGTCCTACGTCGAGGGGACCGTGCTTGATACCCACGGCGTTCCCGTCGCGGGTGCGCACGTGGGCGTCCTGGTCGACCGCTACTTCGATGGGAGCGAGCGCGTGCCGATCCGGCAGACCCTGCGCGGAGGGGCCTGCTTCCTTGCGCAGGACGAGGCTGCCGGAGTGCGCGTCTACCTCACCGAGATCGGCGCGACCGACGAGAACGGTGGCTATCGGATTCCCATCGCGTTCAACGGAACGGCTCAGGTCTACGTCGTCGCCGAAGATTTTCACACGGAGTTCTCGGAGGTGCGAACCACGACGATTGCCGATGCGACGCTCGAAGGTCTCGATGTTCGACTGCGCAAGATCGATCCCGCCGAGCGCGTGCGGATGCTCGTGGTCGATGCGACGGGCGAAGCCAGACCGGGAGAATGGTTCTACCCCCGCCTGGCTCACAATCCGCTGTGCCGCTATCCGAGGATCGAGGCGGACGAGGAAGGCTATGTCGACGTGACGCACCTCGTACCCGGCGCCCTTTTCAACGTGGCCGTTGAAGACGAGTGGTCGTTCGTGGGGACGGCCCCGAATCGATTCCGTTGCGAGCCCGATGGTCTCGTTCAGATTGACTGGGCCGCCGCGCGGTAGCGGGGCGATGCCAGCCCTGGCGGTCAGCTCGTGGACGCAGGCGACGGAGAAACCGACCTGGTCGAAGATCAGACCGTCTTCCGAAGTCAGGATCCGATCTTCGATCCAGTTCGTTCCGTCGTACCGGAACAGGAACGCCGCGCCCTCGAAGTCCGCCGCTCGCTCGGCCCCGATCGGCGCTACTCCTCGACAAACCGCGCCAGCACGCTGGCTCGCTTGGAGTGATCCTGGTAGACGAGGAACGCCGAGACATCGAGCTTGTTGACCCAGACGATCGGTCCGGACTCGAGGTTGAAGAACCAGTACGACTGGTCCTCGACATTGGCCGGCCCGACCTTGCCCTTGTACGTCCACTTCATCCCGATGGTCTCGAAGGTGCCCGCGGGGACTTTGACGCGGAATCGACCCAGGTACTCCGTCGTGACCTTCATCTTGCCGGAGTGCTCTTGCTTCGTCGGATTGGCGAGATCGAAGACCTTGATCTTGGTTTCGACCTCGGCTTTCTGTCCTGCGGCGTAGCCCGGGACAAAGAGGGGGACGGGCGGCGCGTACTGCGTGAGAACTCCTTCTTCTCGGTCGTCGACGGAGTGGCGCTTCATGCTCCCATCGGAATCGAACTGGCCGTAGAGCACCGTCCTCCCACCGGTGTCGAGCCGCCACGCGAGCCCTGTACCGTCGCGCTTCAGCCGGTCGAGCTTCGAGAGGATCTCCTTGCCCTTGTCCGGTCCGTGCACACACTTGCGAATCGCCTCGCGCCCGAGCCATTTCTCGACATGCTGCTGCATCGGCGGGATGGGTGCGGCCGGTAGCGGTTCGCCGATGACTCCTTTCCCGAGGAGCTTCTCGAGGTACGCTCGATCTTTCGAGGTGAGATCGCGAACCGGGCCGGACTGCGCGGTGGCGACGTTCGTGAGGACCGGAAGGAACGCGACGAAAAATGCCGCGGCGAGCCTGCGCTGCATGGCCATGAGGAGATCTCCGATTGCTGTAGACGTGCGGTGCCGATGCGTATTCTAGAGCGAGATGGCTTGGCTGCACACCTCAGCAATCGCAGAAAAAGATCCCGAGAGTAGTGCTCGCGCGTCCGGGCGAGTCAGCGCTTGCGCTCGAGCAACCACGCCACGCACCGCTCGAGGACCTCGCCGACGACGAGCGTGTGCCCGGCGTCGGGGATGATCTCGCAGGAGACGGGAGCCCCGGCGGCGGCGGCTGCCGAAGTCGCGGCCGCGAGCCCGCCGGCGCGCGCCAGCGGATCG